>JAJRDU010000273.1 GCA_028748685.1 Methylococcaceae bacterium | reverse complement strand
ATTGCTCCTGCCCCAAGCTTTGCTTTTTAACGGTGCTATTGGTATCGGTAGTTGCCAAACCCAGACTTTTATAGGTATCAATTGTATTCGTGCTCATTAGTTAATCCCTCACTGTCCCATTTTTAAGGTTTGCAACATCAGATTCTTGGCGGTGTTCAAAACATCGACATTATTTTGATATGAGCGAGAAGCCGACATCATGTTGGCCATTTCCTCGACGGTATTGACGTTGGGTTTGTAGATGTACCCCAATTCGTCGGCCATGGGATGATTCGGCGCGTATTCCATGACGGGCGGCGCCTGATTTTCAACCACGCCCAACACATCGACACCGCTGACGGCATTGTTTTTATCCATGATGTTTTTCAGTTCGGCGGCAAACACCGGTTGACGGGCCTTGTAAACCTGATCGACGCTGCTGCTGACGCTGTTGGCATTGGAAATATTGCTGGCAACCAGATTAAGCCTTAGGTTCTGGGCGTTCATGCCGCTGCCGGCGACATCGAATATACGCATTGAAGACATGATTAATCTCCCCGGATGGCCGACATCAGCCCTTTGAAATCGTCGTTGATAAACTGCAAGCTGGCTTGGTACTGAACCGCGTTTTCGGCATATTTGGCTTGCTCGATATGGGCTTCCACGGTATTGCCGTCCAAGGAAGCCTGCTGCGGATTGCGGTACAACAAGTCCGCGCCGAGCACGGTTTGCTGCGACGCCACGTGCCGCTGATCAGTACGGCGCAAGCCAGCCTCATTGGATAAGGTTTGGCTGAGAATCGCCTTAAAATCGAGATCGCGCGCCTTATAATCGGGCGTATCGGCATTCGCCAGATTCGCCGCCAGAATCTCGCTACGTTTTTCGCGTAGCGCCAGCGCCTGCGGATGTATGCTAAGTGCATTGTTGAAATTGATCGCCATGTTTGCCACCTCTTGCTTTTAATAAACAAAAAGCAGTTCACATGCCAAAATAAAATTTAACTTTTATTTCAATGAAATAATAAATAATGGATGCGTATTCCGTGTCAAAAAACGCCTGTTTTGGCGAGTCGGCAAAAATTTACCGCCCAGGAGGATCGTCAAGAAAATGACGATATGTTTTGGAGAGTGGGAAGTGGGGAGAGTGGCAATACCGTTAAGTTAAGAGTTGGCAAACACTGTAGGGTCGAATTTATCCGACCTTTAGCGCCAATAGTGCGAATAAATTCGCACCTACAAGTTCTTAACTTAACGGCATTGGGGAGAGTGGGGAGTAGGCCTTAGTTTTCACTCACCACTTCCCTAACAACCATAGTGATAACATTGCTATTGGTAAATTAGCCCGGCCAAACTATTAGAACAAACCCAACTGAACCTGAGCCACTTCCGACATCATTTCCCGAGACCACGGCGGGTCCAGCACCACCTCGACATCCACCGAACGCACACCCGGCAGCGCCCGTATCGATTTCTCGACGTCGCCCTGAATCACTGGCCCCATGCCGCAACCGGGCGCGGTCAGCGTCATTTGAATATGTACATCGTTGCCGCCTTCGGGATTGGGCTTGGCCTTGCAGAGGTAGACCAAGCCCAAGTCGACGATATTGACCGGAATTTCCGGATCATAGACCGTCTTCATCACTTCCCAGCAATTTTTCTCGACCGCTTGGCTATCGGTTTCCTCGACCAGGGTATGCAATTGATGCGCTTCCTTGCCGAGCGCATCGGCATCACTGCCGGCAATCCTCACCATGTGCCCGTATTGGGTGATAACCGTGTAGTTATTGCCCAAAGCCTGATGGATAGTCACTTCCTCACCCTGGTTCAAGGTACCGTGATTGCCGTCGGGAATGGTGACGATGTTGACATCGCGAGTTAAGAAAACAACTTCTCTGTCTGCCATAACACTCCTTAAAGTTTGAAAGTTTGGGCGTCGATGATTTGGCCGGTAACGCCGATGCTGGCCTCGCCGAATAAATATGCATAAACAGGAGCCAGACTATCCATGGCCGGAATTTTCGACCTGTCTTCGGCGGGATAAGCCTTTCTGCGTAACGGCGAATCGACCGGTCCCGGCACCAGCGTGTTGACCCGGATTTTCCGCCCGGCTTCCAATTCCTCGGCCAGAATTTTGGCGAAGCCTTCCAGCGCGATTTTCGACACGCCGTAGGCGCCGGCATAGGCAGGTGCCTTGCGGGCCGCGGAATCCGAAGTAAAGACGATTGCAGCCTGTTGGCTTTTCTGCAGCACCGGCAGCAACACCCGGCTCAACAGAAAGGCGGCGTTGAGATTGACATTCAGGGTATGCCCCCAATCCTGGGTCTTGTGATTAATGATCGGTGTGTAAGCGCTGAATTCCACCGCCGAATGCAGCAAGCCTTGCAGCGAACCATAGCGCTGGGCTATGGCGTCGGCCAGTTCCTGATACTGTTCTTCGCTGGCGCCGGCCAGATCGAAGGGATAGAGCATCGGCTCAGGCCCTCCCGCCGCGACGATGGCATCGTAGATTTTTTCCAGTTTGGGGATGCTCTTATCCAGCAGGATGATATGCGCACCCTGCTTGGCCAACGCCAGTGCTGCGGTACCGCCGAGTCCGCCGCCCGCGCCGGTGATGAGTATGACCTGTTTGCTTAATGACATAATGAGGAATGTATCCAGTGCAGCAATTGTTCGGGGCGCTCGATCAAGGCATCGGCTCCCCAGTTTTCCGGTTGATCGCCTTCCTTCAGATAACCGTAGACTGCCGCCAGGGTTTTCATGTTGGCATTCTTGCCGGCGGCGATATCGTGAGAAGCATCACCGATATATACGCAGTTTTCAGGCGATACGCCTGCTTGTCGGCAGGCGGCCAGCATCGGTTCAGGGCGTGGCTTGGGGTAAGCAGTGGTATCGCCACTGACGATACAGGCGGCCCGCTCGCTGAGATTCAAGGCATCCATCAACGGCAAGGTAAAGCGCTCGCGCTTGTTGGTCACCACGCCCCATTTAAGGCCCAGCGCTTCGATCGCTTGCAGCGTTTCGCTAATGCCGGCGAAAAACCGGCTGTGTTCGGCGATATTGGCTTGATAACAATCCAGCATGAAATCCAGCATCCGGCTCTTCAAGCCCTCGTCGGCATCGGTGGCGACATGGTTGATCATCGCCATCGCGCCGTGGGAAATCATCGGCCTGACATCATCATGCTCGATTTCCGAAAAGCCATGCGCCGCCAAGGACTTGTTCAAACAAGCCACCAAATCCGGCGCGGTATCGACCAGCGTGCCGTCGAGATCAAACAAGACACAATCGAGTTTAAAACTGGACATAACTCAATCAGAACGCCTGAAAGCGGCGATATAGTTGACGTCGATATCCTTGCCCAGACGGAATTGCTTGCTGAACGGGTTGTATTCGATGCCTATCATGCCTTGTAATTCCAGGCCGGCATTGCGGGCCGACTGGCTAAGTTCCGACGGCTTGATGAAGGTCTTGTATTCATGGGTTCCCTTTGGCACCATTTTCAGCAGATGTTCGGCGGCGAGAATGGCCAGCAGATAAGCCTTTGGCACCCGGTTCAAGGTCGAGAAAAACACCATGCCGCCGGGTTTAACCAAGGTTGCACAGGCGCGAATGATGGAGGCCGGATCGGGCACATGTTCCAGCATTTCCATACAGGTGACATGATCGAAGGCCGCGGGCTGCTGTTCCGCCAAACTTTCGGCGCTGATTTTTTGGTAACTGGCGGAGACGCCGGTTTCCAGGCCATGCAAGTCGGCGATGTCGATCAGCTCTTCACTGAGATCAATACCCAGCGCATCGGCGCCAGCCTTGACCAGGCCTTCGGTCAAAATCCCGCCGCCACAACCGACGTCCACCACCCGCTTGCCTTGTAAATTCGCATATTGCTGAATGAATTGCAGGCGCAAGGGATTGACCTGATGCAGGGTCTTGAATTCTCCGTTCGGATCCCACCAGCGTTCGGCCTGCGAGCCGAATTTATGAATTTCGTGAGGATGTACGTTGTCGGTTGCTGTCATGGTGCCAAGCCTTTAGGTGGGGTATAGTTTACTATATTACTGGGTTATTCGTCATACATGGCTTTTGTTCGACAACTTTTGCTGCCAAACCGCAGCTCTCTGCCTCAGATCGTTCAAATCCAGCGTCGTCAACTGGCGTTTGTTCAACAGTTGCTTGCCGGCGACCCAGACATCGCTGACCTGATGCCGGCTGGCGGCGTAGACGATCTGAGCCAGCGGATTGAAGACCGGCTGGGTTTCCACGTCGCTCAAGTCGATCGCCACCACGTCGGCGGCCTTGCCGA
>JAJRDU010000272.1 GCA_028748685.1 Methylococcaceae bacterium | reverse complement strand
TCCTGCGATCAATGGGCGCGATAAGCGAGTAGTGTGCTCCTTCATAAGTGTCCACCTGGCTATAAGTGGACACTATCTTCGCTCCTTTCGAGCAACTGATATAGACGCTGTCTATAGATCGTTACCATCCTACGGCCTGAATGTTCCGTCACCATCGTAAAGAAAATATATCCCTCCCGGCAAATGGCGGCGGAGAAAACTCGGCACCAGATAATCGCAAGAATATAAACAGATGGTAGGGTGCGTATTGCGCACCGAAAGAGAGTTGGATATCGCCGGTTTTATATTATGGAACGGGCCATACACGTTTCGGCACGCCCCTGATTCATTCCAACCAATCGTCCGGAATGAGGCGTGAGCGGGATGCCCGACATCCGAATCCGAAAGGTGCGCGGTGCGCACCCTACAAGGCTACGGTAAAAAAGATATACTGCCGTGCAAATGGCAGCGGCGAAAATTCAACACCACATATTCCCAAAATATAAACATATCGAAGGTACGGACGCACACCGAAAGAGAATACCGCCCGTTTCAGTTTATGGAATGGCTCACGCACCGTTTCATTAGCTCTCGGTTTCACTCTATCCGGCTGTGCAAAAAATGGGACGTGGAGCGAGGCCACCATCCGAAAAGGTGCGCGGGGCACCCTACAAAGCTCATTGGTTCATCACCAAAACTTCCCACCACTTCCTGAATCTGAATCTGAATCTGAATCTGAGCTTGGGGATGAAAACTTGAATAAGCCACTTCTCGGTTGATTAGAAAAGGGGTCTTTTTTCGGCTGGGGTCTCCCTTGTTTTTCAAGTTTAGCTATGGTCTTGTCAGAATTAGAAACGTTAACTAACTGTTGGCGTAATAACTTCCAGTCTTCATCATTCCGTTGAAGTGGCCGATAGCTTGTAAATTTTTTTATTTCACTTCCGGCTGAGGACCAATCAGATTCAATTCGTCTTAACGCCTGAATCCACTCGAAGAGATTGTAATCGCAATTTAAGACACCTTGACCTTTAATCGGATAAAAATGATTGAATCCATCTTGTCCTCGATGGTTGTCGCAACGATAGACACGTCCTGAACAAGTGGTAAAATCCGTGGGTTCTCCCAGTATTGCATACATGTTGTTTGCAATACTGGCCTGGAGTTGTTGACCAATATCTTTGGCATCAGTGCATATCGTGGGTACATCAATTGATCCAAAAAGAACACTATTCTGCTCCTTACCCTCACCCTTCTCTAAGTAGTGATATGAGTGCCTCTTTAGGCTCATTACAAGCCGAAGCATCGATTCCGTTGCAAATCCTCTTGGTACCACATTAACTTCTAACCAAATTTCAAGGTCTTTCCTTGATGCGAGACAGATCGGCATGTTTCTTTCCTTTTATAATCAAAAATAAATGGGAACAGACTCTATCAATTCTTTATTTAAACGCTAACAACCACATTCTGAAGCGGCCATGTAGGGTGCGCATCCCGCACCATTCTTTAATCAAACCCATACCCAAACTCCCCATCCGTGACATTCACATGCACGCGTTCGATGGGCTTGCCTTCCATCATCCTCATCAAGAATTCCTCGCTGATTTTCGGCAATACGGTGTTGGTCAGGATCGCGTCTATCAAGCGGCCGCCGCTTTCCAGTTCGGTGCAACGGCTGGCGATGAGTTTGACTACTTCGTCGTCGTAGCTGAACGGCACGCCGTGGCTTTCGGCGATGCGTTTCTTGATGCGGCCCAGTTGCAGGCGGGCAATCGCACCTATCATCTCGTCGTTCAACGGGTAGTACGGAATCACCACCAAACGGCCCAATAAGGCGGGCGGAAATACCTTGAGCAAGGGTTCGCGCAAGGCCTTAGCGATGCCCTCCGGATCCGGCATCAACTCGGGGTCCTTGCACAAGCCTGTAATCAAATCGGTGCCGGCATTGGTGGTCAACAGAATTAGGGTGTGCTTGAAGTCGATCACCCTGCCCTCGCCGTCTTCCATCCAGCCCTTGTCGAACACCTGGAAGAAGATTTCATGCACGTCGGGATGAGCTTTTTCCACTTCGTCCAACAGCACCACGCTGTAGGGCCGGCGCCGAACGGCTTCGGTCAACACGCCGCCTTCGCCGTAGCCGACATACCCCGGAGGCGCGCCTTTCAGCGTGGAAACGGTGTGGGCTTCCTGGTATTCGCTCATGTTGATGGTGATGACGTTTTGCTCGCCGCCATACAAGGCTTCGGCCAACGCCAGGGCGGTTTCGGTCTTGCCGACGCCGGAACTGCCGGCCAGCATGAACACGCCGATCGGCTTGTTGGGATTGTCGAGTCCGGCACGGGAGGTTTGAATGCGCCGGGCGATCATCTCCAGGGCGTGGCGCTGGCCGATGATGCGCTGTTCCAGATTGTCAGCCAGTTTCAGCACGGTTTCGATTTCGTTCTTGACCATACGGCCCACCGGAATGCCGGTCCAGTCCTGAACCACGGCGGCGATAGCCTGATGATCCACGGTCGGCAGGATTAACGGCGACTCGCCTTGTTGCTCGCGCAGTTGTGCTTGCAGGGCCTTGAGTTCCGTCAACAAAGCTTCGCGGTCGGTTTGTTCGGCTTCGGCGGTTACGCCACCTTCAGGCGCGGGTTGTTGTTCAGGTGACGTGCCAGCCGTTCCAACCGTGGCATCCACGGCATGGCCTTCGGCCCGAAGTTTTGCCCGCAAATCGAGTATTTTGGCGACCAGCTCCTTCTCACTATTCCAGCGAACTTCGAGTTCAGCCAGCCTTGCATTCTCGGCCTCCAGTTTCTCCTGGGCTGATTGCTCCCTGGCGGCGACTTCGATGCCGACAGCCTTTTCCCGGCCGATGATGGCCAATTCGGTATTCAAGGCATCGATGCGTTTGCGGCAGTCGTCGACTTCGGCGGGTACCGCGTGCTGGCTGATCCCGACCCGCGCACAGGCGGTATCCAGCAAGCTGACGGCCTTGTCGGGCAACTGCCGGGCCGGAATATAGCGATGTGAAAGCTTGACGGCTGCTTCCAAGGCTTCGTCGAGTATCTGCACCTTGTGGTGCTTTTCCTGCACCGACACCACGCCTCGCATCATCCGGATGGCTTTTTCCTCGCTCGGTTCCAACACCTGGACGACCTGGAAGCGGCGAGTCAGGGCCGGGTCTTTTTCGATATGTTTCTTGTATTCCGCCCAGGTGGTCGCGGCCACCGTTCTCAGCGTGCCACGCGCCAGGGCGGGTTTCAGCAAATTGGCGGCATCACCGGTACCGGCCGCGCCTCCGGCGCCGACCAGGGTATGAGCTTCGTCGATGAACAGGATGATGGGCTTGGGTGACGATTGGACCTCTTCTATCACCTGGCGCAGGCGATTTTCAAACTCGCCCTTCATGCTGGCACCGGCCTGCAACAAGCCCACATCCAGGGTACGCAGACTGACATCGCGCAACGAGGGCGGCACGTCGCCGGCGACGATTTTTTGCGCGAAGCCTTCCACCACCGCGGTTTTGCCAACCCCGGCTTCGCCGGTGAGTATCGGGTTGTTCTGGCGGCGGCGCATCAGGATGTCGATAACTTGCCTTATTTCCTCGTCGCGGCCGACGATGGGGTCCATCTTGCCCTGGCGGGCTTGTTCGGTCAGATCGACGGTGAATTGTTTGAGCGCTTCCTGCTTGCCCATCTGAGCCGGGGCCATTGCTCCGCTGGCTTCGCCGGGCGCGGCACCGGTTTGAAAACCGTCGGTTGAGGCCAGGCCATCTTCCGGCGAACCGGCAACGACGCGCGACAGTTCGTCGGACAGTAAATCGGCTTTGATTTTCTCGAACTCCTTGGAAATGCCCAGCAGCTCGTTGCGCAGCGATTTGGTTTTAAGCAGGCCAACGACGAGATAGCTGGTCCGTATCTGGCTTTCGCCAAACATCAGCGTGCCGTAGACCCAACCGCGCTCGACGGCCTCTTCGATATGCGGCGAGAAATCGGAAATGGCGGTAGAACCGCGCGGCAAGCGGTCCAGCGCATCGGTGACATCCTTGGCGAGGCGCGAATTATCGATGCCGTAGTGTTTGATGATCCGATGCAGATCCGAATCCTGCAACTGCAACAGTTGATTCAGCCAATGCACCAGTTCAACATAAGGATTACCTCTGAGTTTGCAAAAAACCGTCGCCCCTTCGATGGCCTTGTAGCAGATACGGTTTAATTTTCCAAACAGTTTGACTCGGCTGATTTCTGCCATGGCTCGTTCCTTATTGTTTTGAATTTATGGAGGGTTCATTAAACCGCGCCAAGTTTAATGAAGGGATTAAGCATTAAATCATCGGCATCGTCCGGACGGGCTCGCGGCCCCAGCCACATGCTCCAGCCCAGTTGGGCATCGCCGTTCATGCAGGAAGTATGAGGTTGTTTGGGTTTGCCCAACGCCAATTCGGAAGGTACCTGTTCTTTCTTGAGTATCAAATTGGCATCCCAGACCAGTTCGTCGCCGATATAATTGCGGACGATGGCCGTCAACTGCGCCAGTGCGGTCGCGCCAGGTAGCAGCGACAGATAACGATGCAATGGCAGCGGCCCCAGCACCAGTCTGAATTTATGTTGGCAACCCCAGACAAAAGCGCCGAGCAAGGCCGATTGACCCAAGGTAGCGACCTGCGGCGTATGGCCCAGCCGGGTGTGCTCATTCTGTTGAATTTCCATCCACTCGCCGACAAACTCCTCGATTCGAACCTCAATCGCCAGGACGTCGGAAATAATCGCCTGCAAACCATCCGGGCTCTTGGTCTGCGCGGCGTATAGTCCGGAATAAAACAGCTTGGCGCGATCCGGCAGCGCATCGCGATTGCGGAATGCTTCGCCGCTGACACCCAATAATGACCCTACATAAAAAGGGAAGCGATCGGCTTCGGGCCGATCATAAGCCACCGTCGGCCTGGCATTGGCCCAAGCCCGGTAGAACAAACTGATCATGCGGTGATGAAAAATATCGGCAAAACGCGCCAAGGTCGGATCGTGATGATGCCTCATCCGCTCCCTGGCGTATTCGGTCAGGTGCAAGGGTAGCGCCCCATTGGGCCCGAACAAACCAAAAAAATTGACCGCCAGCCGCGGCGCGCCAGCGCCCTTGGAGGAATAAAAAGACAGCGTCGAAGCCGGAAACTGCATCTCCGGTTCTTGAGAAAACCGTACCGCATCATCGCTAGCCTTGATGCTGGCACCCAGTTTCGGCTTGTCAGGGTTGACGGACTCAATCAGCCGCAAAGCCTCGAAAAAGTCGAAGCGGTACGCAGCCTCTTCGAGCGCCTGCATTAAAACGTGTGACGGCGTCCGATTCTGACCGGCCATCGGGCCACCTCGCCGCGATCGGTGGTACGGATCGCCGTTTCAACAAAGGAATTGATCGAAACATAGCGCGCAAAAAACTGTTCCAATACCGTACCCAGCAAAAAATACCCGCCGCCCTCGAAAGCCGATTCGTCCAGCAATACCGAAATTTCCAAGCCTCGGCCGAATACCATAGGGCCTTTGGCATCTATGCGCCTGACGACATTTTTAGCCGCAACCGACACCACCCCTTCTATCTGCTTTTTAATCGCGGCTTCGCGGCGGTCGGCATACAGGCTGAGTAATTCCCGCAATGCAGCAGCACCTTGCTTGGCATCATTATCGATCAGCGACAAATAATTGAGTGAAAGATGATTGATCAAGCGCCAGACGCTGTCGCCATCATACGCGGCGGGCACGGGCCGGGTCGGTCCCGCGATGCAGCGGATAGCCTTAACCGGGGCGCTGATCTGCAACGTAAAGTCGGTATTGCCCACCCCGACCGGCATGATCAAAGGCAAATCGCGATTAGTACAAAGCGTTTCCAGTCCCAGTTGGCTCACATTCGGCGAGTATGGCGCCTGCGCGGCATCGACCAAGGAAACAAATGTTTCGCTGCCGATATAGCTGGAACGCACGCCTTCTCGGCGCTGCTTCGACGACAACACCCGCTTCTGGCGCCTGAGGGTATAAAACGCGGTTTCGGCTTGATTTTGAAACGCGCTACCCGACCCGTAAAACGGCAGGAAGGCTTGTTCCGTTTTCTGATCTTCCCCGTAACCCGCAACCTCGCCGACGCTAAACACTTCATAGTCCATGGGGCGGGTACGATCGACCACCACATGATATTCCGATTGCCGATGGTCGATGTGGATACGGTCGGTACGCTTGGGGAACAGATTGATAGCCGGCACGCAGAACAAAGCCAGATTGGTCTTATCCAAGGCGTTGATCAGATGGGAGTCACTCCGGTCCAAGAGTACGAACAATTCCAGTTCATTCGATTCACATTGCGAAACCAGCGGAGACAAGCCCTCCAGTTCCACGAACAGATAACGTTCGGGGAAGGCGAAATATTCCTGCAAGATACGGTAACCATCGAATGAGCGTGGCGTATGCTTCAGCAATGCTTCATCCTGTTCGAATCCCATGCCGCGCGTTACTTTTCCGCAAGCATAGTCCACCACCGAAGAGGAGCCCTTGTTGAACTTACAGGCGATGGCCTTGGCGTTGGCCAGGAACTGTTCGTACAAGCGATACGGGATACCGCCAGCACCGCGTAAAAACAGCGGAAGCTTGGCCAGTGCCAATTGATTGAAATTCACGCCGGCCGTGGTACGCAAGACGATGCGGATCGCTGCCTTTACCTGGGGAAATGCTCTTGGCGCGGCGATGCCGTGGCTGGAAATGGCCGCCAGCGAGGGTAAATATTGAAGTTGGCTGACTTCCAGCGGCAATAATTGCAAAGGATGCGCGGTTTGATATTCACAGGCGGTTTGTTCGCCCTTGCCGATTTGACTGCGTAACGAAGTCCCCTTGGGTATCACGAAACCGTCCGCCAAAACTTCTTCGCTTAAATCGGGATTGAACTCCACCACCGTCATGGACGGCGTCGCCGA
>JAJRDU010000271.1 GCA_028748685.1 Methylococcaceae bacterium | reverse complement strand
ACCGCCGAAAAAGGACTGAGTTTCGGCGCCCCGACCGAAATCGAAACCCGCATGGCGCAGAAAGTCTGCGAAATGCTGCCGTCCATAGCCATGGTGCGTATGGTCAGCTCCGGCACCGAGGCGACCATGAGCGCCTTGCGCCTGGCCCGCGGCTACACCGGCCGCGACATGATAGTCAAATTCGAAGGCTGCTACCACGGCCATTCCGATTCGCTGCTGGTCAAGGCCGGTTCCGGTGCGCTGACTTTCGGCGTACCCAGTTCGCCCGGCGTGCCAGCCTCGGTGGCCGCCGACACCATCACGCTGACCTATAACGACAGCGACGCGGTGCGCAGCATGTTCACGGAACTCGGCGACAAGATCGCCTGCATCATCGTCGAGCCGGTAGCCGGCAACATGAACTGCATCCCTCCCGAACCCGGTTTCCTGCAAACCCTGCGCGAAGTTTGCGACCAATACGGCAGCGTGCTGATCTTCGACGAAGTGATGACCGGTTTCCGGGTCGGCTTGGGCAGCGCCCAAGGCTTGTATGGCATCAAGCCCGATTTGACCACGTTGGGCAAGATCATCGGCGGCGGCATGCCGGTCGGTGCCTTCGGCGGCAGCCGCAAGATCATGGAACATCTGGCCCCGCTGGGTCCGGTTTATCAGGCCGGTACCTTGTCCGGCAACCCGGTGGCGATGGCGGCGGGTTTGAAAACCCTGGAATTGATTTCTGTACCGGGTTTCTACGACAACCTGACCGCCAAAACCACACAATTGTTAGCCGGCCTGCAAGACGCCGCCGACCAGGCAGGCATAGCCTTCACCACCAATCAGGTTGGCGCGATGTTCGGTTTGTTTTTCAGCGATGAAAAACAGATCAGCCGTTTCGCCCAGGTGATGAAGTGCAATCAGGATAGATTCAAGCGTTTCTTCCACGGCATGCTGGATCACGGCGTGTATCTGGCGCCGTCGGCGTTTGAGGCGGGGTTTGTTTCGGCGGCACATACCGACACCGACATCGAAGCTACACTCAATGCCGCGTCGGCGGTGTTCAAGACGCTGTGACCGAGCAACCCTAGTTCCCACGCGCCGCGTGGGAATGCTGGGCATGCCCGCGTTGCGGGCTTTTTCGCCGCAGCGCCTGGGAACCAGGAACAAATATGACAAAGTGGAATTAGATTGCGGTGCGTAGGCTTAATGGTTGTGTTACAACTTTACCCGAGTACTGAATATACTCGGTGTGGCGGCCTTTAGGGATTACTGCGGCCAGCGGTTAGGGAATGGCGAAAAAACCAGATTTTTGCCTAAAAGGGCTAAAAAATCAGGCTTAATTGGCAAATGCCGCTTTGCCAAGGCTGGAATTTTGTACCTTATGAAGATCAGCCCACTAAAGACCGGCCATCACAAAATAGAACTATGCGCGATTCTGGATTCTTTCACAGCCTCGTACCCTACCCGGGAAATCCGCTGCAGAAGACTAGCGCCGTAGGATTTTCTCCCGTTTTCCGCGCCGGGCACTCGTTTATCCCGCTTACGGAATCAGTTTTAGATCGACCAATGCTTTCTGCAATAGGGTGCTGGTTAGTGCTTGTAGACTTGCCTTTGTTTGTTTGGTGTCATCAGCGGAAAGCATGAGATTCCCGCTCTCCATCCAGTTATTATTTGCTCGAGGCGCATTCAGAGAAGCAACAGAGTGGGCTATTTCCTTCCCTGTCTTGCCATCCAACAGGATGACTCTCATCATGAGATAATTGATTGCACGCCTTATTCCGAACATAGAACGTTGAAAAACACCATAACCGGATAACGTTTCATTCGTTCCAAAAAAGGGATCAATACTCTCCAGCGGCCCAAGAACTAAAATGTAATCTGCTCCAGTTTCCTTAGCCAGCGTCATTACATTGACTGATCCACCGCGCAACTCACCTTCGTTTGCCCAGAAATCGTTAACAAGCTTCCCCACGTTTACACTGGCGCCTTTTGGAGAAGACTCCAGCGCATCGAATTTCTTCCCGTCACGGACAATCCGCGCGGCAGTAGTTTCGATAAAGCTGTCCATTTGCCAGTCTGTAACGTCGAGCCTATTTTGCTTGTATTGAACAACATCGGGCTTATTTTGCCCGTAATTTTGTTCGCATTGAAAAGCTTCAGCGTTATTTTGTTCGCATTGAAATATGGTCATGCCGATGTCTATGATCGGCATAGCATTTCCTAACAAGGATAGAGGTACAAGTTTCGCCCCCGATGGAAGTTTCTCGACACGCTCTTGGCCGACCGTCATGCACCCGGCCAACAGAGCGCTAAGCATTAACGCAATTATTCCTTTCATTTTTTGTATCTCCCTAGACCTAACTAGCCAAGGATGTGTCGAATGAGAGCTAAGCGGCATTTAATCAGCCGTCGCGCTAGCAACACAAAACTCAAGGCACCCCATACTCGTCTCCCTCCCTCGCCAAATAAATCTCGACATCAGGATCATCCAGCCCGTTTAAGAACGCCCGATAAATGGCTTCCAGCTGCTGATCGGTGCGGGTCGGTTCGTGGTGGGTTAAAAACAGTTTTCTGACATTAGCCAACCGCGCCAAATTCAGTGAGGAACCATATGTACCGTGCCCCCAGCCTTTTTTCTGCTGATATTCGGCATCGGTATAGGACGAATCGATGATCAGCGCGTCGGCACCAGCCATGGTCCGCACCACTTCCGCCAGTCTTTCGTCGATGAACTGCTGGGTTGAATTATATTCAGGCTCGCCTGCCTGATAAGGGTTTTGCGCCGGCTCGTAATCGCCGGTAAAAAACAGCGAACTGCCGTCACTATCGTCGATGCGGTAGCCGAAATTCAACACCGGATGGCTTAAAACGATGGGCGTAATGGTGGCGCTGCCTATGGTAATTGGCTCGCCAGGCTTAATGGTGTGATAGCGGATGTCGGCTTTTAGCTGGGCCTCGATAATCGGAAAATAGCTGTATTGCAGTTGTACACTGAGCGCGCGATCTATTCCCTGGCCGGTAACAGGATCAAGGCCGCCGTAGATATTGACGTGATTGCCGGGACCAAAAATGGGCAGGAAAAACGGTAGGCCTTGAATGTGATCCCAATGTGTATGGGTAATTAAAATATGTGCCTTAACCGGTAGATGCGTCACCAGGGATTGCGCCATGGCATGAATTCCGGTGCCGGCATCGAGTATGATCAGATCGTCGGCGAACGTTCTGACTTCGATACAGGTGGTGTTGCCGCCATACTTGACGGTATTGGCTCCCGGTACGGGGATGGAGCCGCGAACCCCCCAAAACTTGAATTTCATGTTCTCCCTAAGCTACTCATGAATGAAGGAAAGCGCCTCGGCTTTTATATGCGTTAAGTCGCCCAGGGACTCGATCAAGGCCGGCAAATTCATCCCGAATCTTGCGGCAACCGCTTCGGGCAAGGGTTCCACCCGCGGATTACCGGCAAAACCGAATTGCAATTGTTTACTGATTTGATTGGCGGCAAACAAGCAATCCCCCAACGGCGTACGGACATCCCGGCTGTGGTGGTGATTGATCGCGTCGACCAGCGTCGGATGAAAAGCCCAGTGCTCGGCCAACAAGCGCCCAACCATGCTATGGTCGATTCCCAACACGGCCATTTCCACGTCCTGCAACGCCAGATGCTGTTGCCGGCTGGTTTCCAGCACGGTTTTGTAGGTTTCGCCGACAAATTCCGCAAAGATCATTTTGCCGAAATCGTGTAACAAACCGGCGACGAAATAATCGCTGCATTGTATCGGCGGAATTTGCAGTCTTTCCGCTAGCAATTTGCAAATCGACGCAGTGCTGAGCGAATGCAATAGGAATTCGCCGGTATCGAATCCGGCCCCGTTGCTAGGCTTCAAAACGCCCATGGCCGCCACGCTCAAGGCCATGTTGGTAATGGTGTTAATGCCGATATGCACCACGGCACGCTGAACAGAACTAATTTTCTGCGGCAAGCCGTAAAACGGCGAGTTGATCACTTTCAGGATTTTTACCGTCATCACCGGATCGGTTTCGATGACTTGCACGATATCCTTGCTGGAGGCATTCATGTCCGCCGCCAACTGCCATATCCGGTGCACGCTATTGGGGAAGGCCGGCATCTTCTCGACGAAAGCGATCAACGCCTCAAATTGAATGGCGCTCATGGTCTAATTTAATTCCCTGCTAAGAAGCTGATTAAAAGCGTCGCGAACTCGTTCAGGGCGCGGCGAAAAAGTGCGAAAAACCGGAGTGTCCGGGGTGTACCTGAGGATTTTGAGCAACTTTTCAACGCGGTCATGGACAAGCGCCGCCGTTGTTAAACAACTTCTAATGCGCTTCATCCCAATTTTCCCCGTACCCCACCTCAACCAATAAAGGCACTTGCAGCTCGGCGGCGCCCGACATGATGCCGCGTATCGTTTCCATACAATTCTGTAATTGAGATTCGGCCACCTCGAACACTAGCTCATCATGTACTTGCATGATCATCTTCACATCGGCGCCGCTGTCCCTGATCCAGGCATCGCAGCCTATCATCGCCCGCTTGATGATGTCGGCGGCCGTCCCCTGCATCGGCGCATTGATCGCGGTACGTTCGGCGTATTGCCGCAGGGAGGCGTTGCGGGAATTGATTTCCGGCAGATACAGGCGGCGGCCGAAGATCGTCTCGACATAACCTTGACTCTTAGCCTGCTCGCGAATATTGTCCATATACTGTTTCACACCGGGGTAACGGCTAAAGTATAGATCAATATAAGCTTGAGCCTGGTTGCGCGGCAAACCCAGTTGCTGGGCCAGGCCAAACGCCGACATGCCGTAGATCAAGCCAAAGTTGATGGCCTTGGCGGAACGCCGCAAATCGTGGGTCACCTGATCGACATCCACCTCAAACACTTCGGCCGCCGTGGCTCTGTGCACATCCACGCCCTGCGAAAATGCGGACAGCAAACCGGCATCGCCGGACAGATGCGCCATGATTCTGAGTTCGATCTGCGAATAGTCGGCGGCGACGATCTTGTAGCCGGGCGGTGCGATGAAGGCCTGGCGAATCTTGCGGCCTTCCTCGCTGCGAATCGGAATATTCTGCAGATTAGGGTCCGACGACGACAAGCGCCCTGTGGCCGCCACCGCCTGATGATAGGAGGTATGCACCCGGCCGGTCCTGTCGTTGACCTGTTGCGGCAGCTTTTCGGTATAGGTGGATTTCAGTTTGCTCATGCCGCGGTGATCGAGAATCAACTTGGGCAAGGCATAATCCACGGCCAGTTCCTGCAACACCGACTCGTCGGTGGATGGCTGGCCTTTCGGGGTTTTCTTCAGCACCGGCAGTTGCAAACGGTCGTACAGGATTTCCTGTATCTGCTTGGGCGACCCCAGGTTAAACGCCGATCCGGCTAGATCGTGGGCCTGCTGTTCTATGCCTATCATCCGATTGGCCAGTTCCAGGCTTTGCTGAGCCAACATGTCGCTGTCGATCAACACCCCATTTTCTTCGATGCGTACCAACACATCGATCAACGGTACTTCGACCTCGTTGTACAAGGCCCACAGGCGCGGATGCTGTTGCAGCTGCTCCGACAAGGTTTGGTGCAGGCGCAAGGTTATATCGGCATCCTCGGCTGCGTATTCCGAGGCCTGTTCGATAGCCACCTCGGCAAAGCCGATCTGCTTGGCACCCTTGCCGGCCACCTCCTCGAAATGTATGGTGTCGACGCCCAGATAATGTTTGGCAAGATCGTCCATGTTATGTTTGCTGGCGGTGCTGTTCAACACATAGGATTCCAGCATGGTGTCGTGTTTGATGCCGCGCAGAGCGATACCGTGATTGGCCAGTACGTGGGCGTCGTATTTCAGATTTTGCCCGAGCTTAGGCTTCTCGGCATCTTCCAGCAAGGGTTTCAGCGCATCCAGCACGGTTTGCCGATCCAACTGCTCCGGTGCATCGGCGTAATCGTGAGCCAGCGGCAGATAAGCCGCCTGCCCGGCTACCACCGCGAACGAGACGCCGACGATTTGCGCGTCGCTGTAATTAAGGCTGGTGGTTTCGGTATCGAAGGCGAACAGATCGGCCCGTTTCAGCTTATCCAGCCAACTATCGAAATCGGCCTGGCTGAGGATGGTTTGGTAGTCTTTAGTCGCCGGAAATTGCGGTGGTTTTGCCGGTGAACTCGCAGGTGAGGCGGCATTGGTTGCCGCTGGCGTCGCGCCAGCCCCATCGCCGTTCAAGGTCTTCAACCAGCTATTAAACCCTAAAGCCCCCAACTGCTGTTTCAAGGCCGCCATATCCGGCTCCTTGCGCTTCAAATCGTCCAGACTGTAATGCAAGGCCACATGGCATTGGATGGTGGTCAGTTCGCGCGACAACGGCAACTGCCCCAATGCTTCGCGCAGATTGTCGCCGATCTTGCCCTTAATTTCATCGGCATGGGCGATCAGATTGTCCAGAGTGCCGTATTCCTGCAACCATTTGGCGGCGGTTTTCGGACCAACTTTCGGCACGCCGGGAATATTGTCCACCGCGTCGCCCATCAAGGCCAGATAATCGATGATCTGTTCCGGCTTGACGCCGAACTTTTCCTCCACGCCTTGAATATCCATACGGGTATTGGTCATGGTGTTTTCCAGCGTGATCTGCTCGGTCACCAGCTGCGCCATGTCCTTGTCGCCGGTGGAAATAACCACCTGAAAGCCCTGGCGGGCGGCATTTTGCGCTAGACTGCCCAGCACGTCGTCGGCTTCCACGCCATCTTCGATAATCAATGGTAGCCCCAGCGAGCGGATCAGTTCATGCAAGGGTTGGATTTGCACCCGTAAATCGTCCGGCATCGGCGGCCGGTGGGCCTTGTATTGATCGTACAGATCGTGGCGAAAAGTCTTGCCCGGCGCGTCGAACACCACCGCGAAATACGGCGTACCGTAATCGTTGATCAGCTTGCGCAACATGTTGGATACGCCATAAATGGCGTTGGTCGGCTCGCCCCGGGCATTGCTCAGCGGCGGCACGGCATGAAAGGCGCGAAACAAGAACGACGAGCCGTCGACCAGGATCAGTTTATTCGGGGAGGAATCGGGCATGAAAAGTCAGCAAGCAAGATTATTGAATTTGCCGCAACGATACAGGGCGTGGAAATTCGCTGCAAGTTTTGAATGCGCGAAGCATCGCCACGGCAAGGTGTAATCCATCGGGTGTCAACAAGTTATAGCCATATTTCGCGCCACGTGTTGGCCTTCGATCATATAGAGAAATGTTCAACAGAGAATGGGTATGAGTTTTATAAAAATATCGACCGAAAAAAAATGCCAAATTCGACCTTCACCAGCCATTTTCTAAATATTGATTAATTTACTTTGCGCTGGCATGGCCTTGGAGTTCAGATCGCGCCACAACTCCATTGCATTTGCAGTTCTGTACACAACATGTCGTCGCAGTGCCTTTTCCAGTGCGAAATTATAAGGTGGCGGTAGCTCCAGGGCCATTTGTCTCGGTTTTCCTTCTAACGTTTCTTGGGCAGTAAACTGCAAACGCTTTGAATATCCTAATTGGAGTAACATTAAGCCGATATGATAAATGTCGATCCGCGTATCCGTAGGACCAAATTCACTGGGATT
>JAJRDU010000270.1 GCA_028748685.1 Methylococcaceae bacterium | reverse complement strand
GGACGGTTGAATTGGCCGGCCAGGGTGCGTTCCGCCAGGGCGAAACCGACGGCATTGGTGATGCCTTGTCCCAGAGGACCGGTAGTGGTTTCGACGCCGTCGGTATAGCCGTATTCAGGGTGGCCTGGGGTTTTGGAGTGCAGTTGGCGGAACTGTTTCAGTTCTTCGATAGGCAGATTGTAGCCGGCCAAATGCAGCAAGGAATAAATCAGCATGGAGCCGTGACCGTTGGACAGGATGAAGCGGTCGCGGTTGGCCCATTTTGGGTTGCCGGGGTTGTGTTGCAGGAAGTCGTTCCACAGGACTTCCGCAATGTCGGCCATTCCCATCGGCGCACCAGGGTGGCCTGAGTTGGCTTTTTGCACGGCGTCCATGCTGAGGGCGCGTATGGCGTTCGCTAAGTCTCGACGCGAAGGCATAGTGTTCTCCTAGGTATTATTGGGTATATAAGAACGGCCAGAATGGCCATTCCCTTTAAAATCCGGGGTTTAAAACGAACAAAAGGACGAGTGGCTTTAGCCACCCGTCCTTAGCATTTTTCTTCTAAAAATCAGTTTTATTCAAAGCTGATTATGCAGCCGCGGCGTCAACCAATTCGCGAATCTCACGCGCAGCGGTCGCTGGGCATGGCGCGCCGTAGATAGCAGCGCCGACTACGATGATGTTGGCACCGGCTTTAACGGTTTGATCAATGGTAGCAGGTTTGATACCGCCAGCCACGGATACGCGAACGTTCAAGCCCAAGCTGGCAACTTCCGCCAAGTCGGTGAATGGAGTTTGGCCAGCCGCTTGCGCATCCAGACCGGTGTGAACACCCATGATTTGCGCGCCCAGTTTCGCGGATTCGCGAGCGCACTCGCCTTTGTTAGGCACATTGATCAAGTCAACTTGAACTTCGGCGGCATGTTTTTTAGCCGCTTTGATAACGCCACCGATGGTAGCCAGACCGGAAACGCCCAATACGGTGCAGATGTCCGCGCCCGCTGCGTAGAATGCACCGGCTTCGTATTCGCCGGCATCCATGGTTTTCAGGTCAACCAACAACAGTTTGTCTGGGAAACGTTGTCTCAATTCTTTAACCAGATTGATACCGTTGTATTTGATGCAAGGGGTACCGATTTCAAAAATATCAACATAAGGCGCTACTTGATCAGCCAATGCGACAGTTTGGTCGAAATCCAGTGAATCCAACGCCATTTGAATTAATGGTCTTGCCATGTGATGTGCTCCAATTGTTACAGTTATAGTTATAAGGACCGCCCACCGCCAACGTTACCCCTGCTTTCAGACCAGGGAGAGCAACACTTCTGTTGGTGGGCAACAAAAAACGATCTGGGCGAACTCTAAATCAGAACCGGGCGCTCTGTCAATTCAAATGCCACGCGACGATAGCGTATTTCCGACTTTGCGTTACCGGCAACAGATCCAACTTCCGACAGTTGGCGAAATTTTCGACAAATCGGTGCAATCGACCGCTTGTCGTTTTGTCATGCTTTGCTGTCGTATTCCATACAATTCCCAGGGGAAAACCAACGTTCAGTACGCGCCTCGGCGGCTCAAAAGCCTTATCCAGTCTGGCCTGGCCAGATTCAGCGCCACCAACGACCAAATTTGGTTTAAATATTGCTTGGCACCAACTATGTTTTTAACCTACATGGGGCGCAATATGTCGAACACTGTTTTTTCCGAAATTTTAAGCGGATTATACGATAACCAAGTCATCCCTTATCTGGGGCCTGGCGTATTGTACGACTCGGTCAGCAAAATCACCCAGCAACCGATGCCAGCTGACAGCGAAAGCCTGATTCTGGCGATGAACGGCGGCAAACCGATGGCGCCCAAGCTGATGTACGAATTCCCGCGCGCGGCCATGAATCAGGAATTAAAACGCGGACGCAGCTTTTTAACCCAATTTCTGGATAAAACCTACGGCCAAATTCAATACAGCCGGGCATCGCTGCATGACTGGCTGGCGGAATGGCGGCCCAATTATGTGATTGACATCAACCGCGACACTCAATTGCAGGACAGCTACGCCGATGAAGAACATACCTTGATCGTCGGCGTGGCGCGCATCGCCGCCAGCGCTTTTCGTTTCAAGATTTTTCATTATGACCGCAGCAATTATTTTGAAATCACTCAGGAACAGGTTGATAAAACCTTGCCCATCCTGTTCAAACCCATGGGCACGCCCAGGCCGGAATCGAACTACATCGCCTCCGACGCCGACTATGTCGATTATATCACCGAACTGATGGGCGGCTTCGCGATTCCCGATTTCCTGAAAGAATACCGCAAGGGCAAAAAATACCTGCTGCTGGGCCTGCCGCTGAATCGAGACTCCGAACGCATGGTGATGAGCGACATCGTCTACGGTGCCGACGAGCATAAAGGTTGGTTCCTGAGAAAAAATCCGACCGACAAGGAAAAACGCTTCAGCGAACGGATGGGGTTTGAGCTCATCGACGCCGATTGCCGGGAGTTCCTGGAAACGGTGCAGGCTGCCAGTCTAGCGGCAGCTTGATTAATGGCGAGTGGTATAAGTAAAGTAGGAAATCACCCTACTAAGTTAAGAGAAATTTGTCGTTCCGGCAGGGAGTGCCGGAACCCAGAAGCCACGGATAGCAAAGGTCTTTCACATCTCTGAAGACTGGATACCGGCAATCCCTGCCGGTATGACGGCTTAACTTAACGGCATTACACTACTTCCCACTCACCACTTTCCTGACAATCTGCGGCTTAAAGCAATAATGCAGCAAAAACACCGCCTGAAAGCGGTGTATCAACCAGAAAGCCAACAGCAGCGACGCCAAGGCGATCACCGGAAGCCAGACGTCCGCGACGGCGGCCGGCAAGGCGACACTCGCCAAGCCGACCACAATCAACATCGCCACCAGCGGCAACACGTACATCAGCAAGGATGTGGACAACAAATGCGCATCGTCTATCCCCACCACCACATGTTCGCCGGTTTGCACGCTCAACTCGCATTCGACGGCAAATTCGCGCTTAGGTAACAGTTTGGCCAGCGTTGCGGTGCCGCAGCTGGCTTGCTGCATGCACCCGCCGCAGGCGCCGCCTTGCAGGCGTTTTATCCACACTTGCCCCTGCGGCGAAACCTGCGTGACGACGGCTTGTTCTTCGATCATCAGGGCGAACGCTTACTGCCAGGCTGGACTAATCGCGGCTAGCCAATCAGTCAGCCGTCCCTCACTCAGATCTTTCTGATTGTCTTCATCCAGTGCCAGGCCGACGAACTGATCGCCCAGCAAGGCTTTGGATTTTTTGAAGGCATAGCCTTCGCTGCTGGTCATCCCGACGATGTTGGCACCGGCATCGGCAAAGGCATCGTACAAGAAGCCCAGCGCATCGACGAAATGGCCCGGATAACCTTCCTGATCGCCCAAACCGTAAAGCGCCACGGTCTTGCCGGAGAAATCAGCACCCGCCAACGTCGGCAGAAACTCCTCCCAGCTTTCGTTATCGTGGCCTGCGCTCATGCCGGGCAATTCGCCTTCGCCATAAGTCGGTGAACCCAGAATCAGCACATCGTAAGCCAACAAGTCGTCCACCGAGGCCTTGTTGATATTGACCGGCTTGTCCGCCACCTCGCCCAACTTCGTGGCGATTTGTTTGGCAAACTTGCGGGTATTGCCGGTATCGGTTCCAAAAAAAATGCCTACTTTTGCCATAAAAGTTACTCCTTGTTAAAAAATTAGATCTGAATTTGCAGCAAGCCAGGCTTGGCGGCAGGTTGTTGCTCCCGCCATTGCTCGGGCGTAAAGGTTTTCAAGGTCACCGCGTGCAGGCGGCCCGAGGCCAGCGGTTCGCTCATGGTCGCCATCACGCCCTGGTGTTGTTTGATCATGGCTAGGCCGGCAAATTGTTCGCTGACTACGGTGATAGTCAGATCGCAACCCTGGCCTTCGATGGCAATTTTGGAATTTGGATATTCCTTGCTTATCAAGGCCTCGACTTCGGAATGGGTAATCACATTGCCTGCCGGCGCATCGCCCTCGGGTTTTACAGCCGCCTGCAGAAGAGGCAGCAAACTGCCGTCCTTGTCCATGGATTCGACAATATCGGCGCCGCCTATCAACTCGCCGTTGATGAACAATTGCGGGAAAGTCGGCCATTTCGATACCGACGGCAGTTTGTCGCGAATAAACGGTGCCTTCAGCACATCGACGTAGGCAAACGGCACCTTGGTGGCATTCAGAATGTTGACCGCTTTTTCCGAAAAACCGCATTCCGGCGCGCTCGGGACGCCTTTCATGTAAATAATCACCGGATTTTCGGCGAGTTGTTTGAGGATGGTGTCTTTGGTGCTCATATTAAATTTCTCAATCGATTAAAAAGCCAGTTATCGGCAAGGAGGGTTTTCTCCCGTATGCCGCGCCGAGCACCACAGCTTTTGGCGGGAATAGCCAGCAGGGGTGCGGCACGGATGCCGCACATCGGCAGAGGGGCAGGAAGCCCCTTCTGCCGATCCCCGCCAAAAGCTGTGGAGCGCAGGATCAAAGTGGCATCCGGGTGTCGTTTCTTTTGGATACTTTATCTTTGGACAAGCAAAGAAAAGTATCTCGGCTGTCGGTCCGAGAACCGACTTCAAAACATCTTTCGCGATAGCGCCACTAATATGGTTGGGTTACGCCTATCGGCTTGGCAACCGCACCCTGCGTTGCCCTACCTCCTACATCCATGCGGTCGTAACCCAACCCACGAATTCCCCATCAACCTCCCGAAGACCTCTGCAAATCATCGCCAACCTCCCTCTCCACCACCTGAATCTCGGCCTCGCCTTTGATTACATCGGCATTGACGATGCAGCGCTCGACATTGCCCTTGGAAGGCACGTCAAACATGGTTCGACGCAACACGTGCTCCATGATGCTGCGTAAGCCACGGGCACCGGTATTGCGTTCTATGGCTTTCTCGGCGATTTCCACCAGCGCATCCTGAGTAAATTCCAGCTCGACGTCGTCGAAGGCAAACAACTGTTGATATTGTTTCACCAAGGCGTTTTTCGGCTCGGTCAACACTTGGATCAAGGCATCGACATCCAAGGGTTCCAGCGGCGCCAATACCGGGAAGCGGCCAATAAACTCCGGAATCAAGCCGAAGCGTTTCAAGTCGTCCGGCTGCGTGGCGTTGAGCATGGCTTCCAGCGTGGGTTTATCGTCTGGATTATTCATTTCGGCATGAAAACCGATTGCGGTTTTCGGCGGCATCAGGCGCTTCTCGACGTGCTTTTCCAGACCGGGAAAGGCGCCGCCGGCGACGAACAAAATATTCCGGGTATCGATCATCATGGTGTCGCCACCGCCATGCTCCTTGCGCCGGCCCTTGGCGGAAATTTTGACGTGCGATCCCTCCACCAGCCGCAGCAAGGCTTGTTGCACGCCTTCGCCGGAGACATCGCGGGTTCCGAAAGCCTGCTCCGGGCTGCGAGCAATTTTGTCAACCTCGTCGATATAAACTATGCCCCACTCCGCCTTGCTAAGATTGCCATCCGCCACATCCAACAAACGCACCAGGATATTCTCGACATCGTCGCCCACATAACCGGCCTGGGTCAGCGTCGTCGCATCGGCCACGGTAAACGGTACGCCGACGATTTTCGCCAGCGTGCTGGCCAGCAAGGTTTTGCCGGTGCCGGACGGGCCTATCAACAAGATGTTGGACTTGCCGATTTCGACACTCTGATCGGCGCTGCCCAAACCGCCGGTCTTGTCGCTCTCGTGCTTCAGGCGCTTGTAATGGTTGTACACCGCCACCGACAAGATTTCCTTGGCCAGATCCTGGCCGATCACATACTGATCAAGCATGGCCTTGATCTCCGCCGGTTTCGGCAACGGCCCCTGTATCTCGTTCAGCTCCTTCTTCTTGCCCCAGCTCGATACCACCTGACTGGCCAGCATCACGCAGGCTTCGCAAATAAAGCCTTCGGTACCTGCGATCATAGGCACCGAAGCCGACGCTTCAATCCCGCAAAACGAACAATGTTTGGGTTGTTTATCCATAACTTTCTCCGTGGGTGACAAAATGGTACGCGGCGCGTACCTACTATTTTTTGACCGGCAAACTCGCCAACCAAGTCCGCTGGCAATTCCGCCGGTACCGTTCCTGCATCAACTGCTTGATCTTGGGCGTGGCTTTTTTAAGCGACAGGGTTTCGGCAGGGATGATCTTTTGGCACTGAATCACATGAAAGCCAATCTCGGTTTCCACCACGCCGCTCACCTCATTTTCCTTCAGCATGAACAATGCCACATCCAGTTCCGGGTACAGTTTACCCTCGACAAGCGCTCCCAGTTCGCCGCCATTAAAAGCGGTCGGACATTCCGAGTTTTTCAATGCCAGATTGGCGAATTTATGCGGTTTGCGCTTCAGGGTTTCGGCAATTTCCTCGATCCGCTGCCGGGCATTCTCCCGGGTATTTTCCGGATAATCCGGATTGATGCTGATCAGAATATGCCGAGCCACGCGCTGTTCGGGGCGGTGAAATTTTTCCGGATGCGAGTGATAAAATATGCCTATCTCGACTTCGTTAACCTTGGGCGACCGCGCGGCAACGGATTCCAATACCGCGTTGACCTTGCATTGCCTAAACAGCGCGGCTTTCAAGCTTTCTTCGCAGAGTTGGTTAGCGGCCAACGCCGCCGCAAAGGCCTCGTCGTCTTCGAAGCGTTCCCTAACTTCGGCGAATGCCCGCTCCAATTCCTGTTCGGTAATGATCACGCTGGCGGCCTCCGCCGAATTCAGCACTCGCGCTTCGATCTCGTATTCGTTCCTGGCCTGTTTTTGCGCTTGCCGCAATTGATCGCTTTCCAGTTCGGCGGGATCTTTCTTGAACAGACTCAATGCCGCCCGCAGCAGGGTATAAGGTTCGATGTTCGCATCCGAAGTTTGGCTCATCATTACGCCTCCGGTTCTTTAAAATTGGCCGGGTCGGCCGGCTCCAGTACGCTTTCGGGCACTTGCATGGTCCGGCCGGGAAAGCGAACGTGGTACAGCAAGGGCTCGCTGTCTCTCAGCACTTTCAGGACTTCGCCTTGGGTACCGGCAGGAATTGCATCATCCTGCAAAGGCAAATTGATAGTGCATACTACCTGATCGCGGAATTCGAAGCGGCTAGGATTCCACGGCGCATCGGCCGGTATCAGTTCCTCGGCCCGGCAACCCACCATCCGCCCCTGATCCAGAAAATGCACGGTGTAAATCACCTGATCCTGCAAAAACGTACCCACTTCTATCACATTGCCGACACAGCCGCGCCGCATTAGAAAATCGCCGACCTCCATGCCCGGATAGGTGCCGTCGTTGCGGACGTTGCGGGTCAGTCTTACCCGTTCGCCGAACTCGAAGCGCTCTTCGTCGAAACGTTCTTCTATCATGTCTGAATATCGCTCAGTGAAACAAACACAGTTTGAGGTTCTCCCATTTTGAAGACCTTAAACACCTTTTCAGTCTGCGCATCCGACTCCACGAAATCCCCATAGGCACGCGCCAGCAACTGCCTGTATACCTGTCTTTTGGAATCCTCGTCTTCAGGCATGTGTGCCGCGCCTTGGTTCAAGTAGTCGTGAAAACGCTGCAAGATATGCAGGCGGTTGACGTGAACGATACGCTGATCGTACTCCAGTCCGAAATATTGCAGAAAGTCTTCCGCGGACTCGAGCTCTTCAACATCATCTTCAAAATTCATAGTCTTACCTCGTGACCAATAGCTGATCGACAGTGACGGTATCGCCGCCCAGAACATACATCACCAGCAACACCACCAACATCACGGATGTCTGGGCCAGGAACGGATCGGAGTTATGCTTAATCATGGCAATCACCTTGGTTAATATTGAGTGGACATCGCCCACAATGGTTTGTAACGAGGGTGGACTCACCCCACCCTTCGGCTAAAAAGGTCCCACGGTGGCGGGATCACTGATCAGCAAATAGATCACCAGCAACACGAACAACAAAGCCGGGATCACCGCAAAAACCGGGTCGGATTTTTCTTTGAACATCACAATCACCTTTAAAACAAACAAAAACCAATTCAAGCAAGCGCGGCTGTCTGCCGCTGCACTACCAATTCCAACAGACCTTTTGCACCTATCCTGTCCCTGTCGTCCAAGGCCACCAGCTTCTCGAAAATGGCCCGGCTCAGGTCCAGATTCTCCATGCGCATATTCAGAAACCCTATCGATTTCAGCGTAAACAAATACAGGCGAATCTGGGTCAGTAAATCCTTCGGCGACTCGCTGATATGCTTCATCTCCAGTTGCCGCCAATCGTCCGGAAAGGCTATGCCTTGGCGTATCAAGGTCAGGGCTTTCTCGGAAATCAGCAATGCCTCGGCCAGCCGGTGCTGGTAGTAATAAAAACGATTCAAGGCCACCAACACATTCAGCGACTCTGGCGCCCAGAGATAAGCCTTGAGTAGCGGCAGCTCCGCTTCGCCGCTGCCATAAAGTTCGGCCGCATACTTGATCAAGTCCCGCACTTCCTGGCTGTCTTCCTTTTCGTAATACAAATCCTGGGCATCGAATTCCAATAAATCCATCATTCACCGCCAGCCGCTTGTTTCAATATCACGGTTTCCTCGCCATGGCACACGGCTTCCGACTCGCAACTGCCGCAGGTCTCTTCCGAGGCCACTACAAATCGTTTCTGATTGTTCTCCAGCTCATCCAGGCGATCGACCAGACAGCTGATAGCCTTGCCGATCGGATCGGGTACCAGATGATGATCCAAGTCGATACCGCGAGGGTCCTGTATCTTCGTACCCTTCTGCTGAATGATGCGGCCGGGAATGCCAATCACCGTGCAACAAGGCGGCACATCCTTGATCACGACCGAGTTGGCGCCAACCCTAACGTTGTTACCCAGCGTAATCGCACCCAGAATCTTGGCGCCGGCGCCGACCAGCACGTTGTCGCCCAGCGTCGGATGCCTTTTTTCCTTGTTCCAGGTGGTTCCGCCCAAGGTGACACCGTGGTACATCGTCACGTCGTTACCGATTTCGGCGGTTTCGCCGATCACCACCCCTGCGCCGTGATCGATAAAAAAGCGTTTACCTATCGTTGCGCCCGGATGAATGTCGACATTAGTCATCCAGCGGGCGAAGGCCGCCAGCAAACGTGCCGCCATTCTCCAATCGGCATGCCACAAACGGTTGGTAACCCGGTGCAACAACACCGCATGTACGCCCGGATAAGCCAGCAAGACTTCCAGCAAATTCCTGGCAGCCGGATCGCGGGCAAACACGCAGGCCACGTCGGCGCGCCAGTCCTGCCAGAGCCCCGGTTCGGCGCTCCGACGTTGCGGCGAGAAAAACATCATTTCACCAAGCTCCAGGTGGTCTTGCCGGGAGTCGGTACGCCCGGAATCCGGAAGAAGGTGCCTGGATACCGATCGTCCGGCGCATCATGTTGTGGCAGGTTGTGTTGGGGAGCGTCTACTTTACCGGTGGTTTCAACAGTTGATTTTTGACGATTGCTGCTCATCGGACACCTCGCTATAGGCTGTGTAAAAATTGATTCAATTCCGCCGACTGCGGCGCGCGTTTGTTGAGACTGACAAACTGGCGAACCAGCGGCAGCAGGCGGCCGGCCTGCCAACGGTTAATTTGGATACCCAGTTGCTGGTAAGCATGCATCACGCCCTGGCTACCGGAATGCTTGCCAAGTACCAACTGGTGGCTGCGGCCGACCACGGCCGGATCGACGCCTTGATAATTGTTGGGATCTTTCAGCAAACCATCGACATGAATGCCGGCTTCGTGGCTAAATACATCTCGACCGATCAGGCTCTTGCGGCTGCCGATGGTGTCGCCGGAAGCGGTGGCCACCTGGCGAGACAACTCGGTAAAGTCACGCAAATCGACGCCGGTTTCCATGCCGTAGAGCTGTTTCAGGCCGACCACGACTTCTTCCAGCGCGGCATTGCCCGCGCGTTCGCCCAGGCCGTTGACCGTGGTGTTGACATGGGTGGCGCCGCCGACCGCCGCCGCCAGCGTGTTAGCGGTCGCCAAGCCCAGGTCGTCGTGGGCATGCATTTCGATGTCCATGTCGGTGACGGAACGTAATTTGCGGATCGCATCCAGCACGCCGAAGGGTTCCATGATGCCGACCGTGTCCGCGAAACGGATCCGGCAGGCACCGGCTTTTTGCGCGGCTTCCGCCATTTGCGCCAGAAAATCGCTGTCGGCGCGCGAGGCATCCTCGGCACCGACGCAGACCTTCATGCCGGCATCGATCGCGGTTTTCACGCAATGCTCGATGGTCGCCAGCACCCAGGCCCGGCTTTGTTTAAGCTTGTGTTGAATGTGTTGATCGGACGCGGAAATCGATAAATCCACCATGCCGACCCCCAAACCTAAGCAATGCTGTAAGTCGTCGTTGCGCATCCTGGACCAGACTAGCAAATTGCTCGGCAGATTCAACGCCGCGATGGCCTTGATTTCTTCCCGCTCCTGCTCGCCCATCGCCGGAATGCCGATTTCCAGTTCCGGCACGCCCAGCGCCGCCAATTGCCTGGCGATGCCGAGTTTTTCCTCGAGAGAAAACACTACCCCGGCCGACTGTTCGCCGTCGCGGAGCGTGGTGTCGTCGATGATGATGGTGCGTTTGTTGGTTTTCATGGCTAAGCCTTGAGTCACATGAGCGGTTTTTCTGTAACCTGGACGTCAATAACATCCTCACTTCCTATAAAGCAAAACGCTTGCCAACTAGTTAAGTACTTGAAATTAGGAGACAGAGGAGAAGATTTAGCTGAATACCGACAAAACAACCTTGCGAGGGAAGGGCAAATTGTCGTAAAGACGACAATCGAATACGGAATGCTAAAGATTGTTCGCGCGGGGTAGCAGCGATTAGATATTCTGTTAGACTTTGCTCGAACAGCCCAATCGCCAATACCAAGATTAGGATTGGCCAGATTTGCATCCATTTAATCCGAGGAGTATCAAGATGACCGCAATGGGTTCATTGCATTTGGCCAAATCCGCGTTATAAAACAGTCCGATCATCGACCCTTTGAAGGGGCATATCGATCGCTTCGCTATTTAATCAGTCAAACAATGCCGATCAGCCCCGGCATTTTTAACAGGACAGTTATCATGAACACTATGAACAATTTAATAGCCCTTTTCTCCGACCCCGATTTTCTCAAGGCCGTAACTTGCGAAAAGGTTCAATACGAGGCCAATAGCCTCATATTGCAAGAAAACGATGAAGGACAGGACCTGTTTTTGATTACACAGGGAGAAGCCGAAGTCAGTTACAACCTGCAGGGCGATGTGCAAGGCTTACCGGCAAGAATCGCGCGCCTTAAGGTCAATGACATTTTTGGAGAACTGTCGGTATTTGACCGAGGCGAGCGTACCGCGGAAGTGAAAGCGGTGACCGATTGCGAAGCGTTTAAGGTCAGCGGGCCGAAATTGGTTGCTTACCTCGACGCAAACCCCACCAAAGGCTATTTGGTGATGAAGGAATTATTCATGCATTCGATCAACTACATGCGCCAAAACAATTTGCGGACCAAAATGACTTTGGAGATGTATTACCACGAACACACCGACGACTAACTCGCTCCCGTCGCGGCGGAGCGGGCTTACGAAACCCCGCCCCGCCGAGCCGATTGGCCGGTGTTACGGTTTCCAGACCGGCGTCAACAGGAAGGCATGGGTCTTGCCGGCCGGATTGATGCCGACACCGACGATAAAGCCGCGATCGCTGATGGCCGTGGCAATTTTAAGCTGCCAGCCGGAATTGGGAATCAGCGTGTCCAGATAGGCGACGCTATCGTCTTGGGAGGAATAAATGACGGCGCTATATACACCAAAATCGGATTTATCTATTGATGCGGCATAACTATTATAGTCGCCTCCGCCGACCGCCAGGCCCGAATTGTTGATGTCCCAAAAAGACTGGTCGACGGGTATGTGCATATAGCCAGTGCTTTCTGAATAGTATCCCGTCCCTCCAAAAGTCATATCCATCGTATTCAGTCCTACGGCCTCGCCCGCATCGTTCAGAGCGTTTAATTCGATTACAGCAATACCATCGCTCAGGACTTCCCGCTGCCCCGTCGCTCCGTGAAAGACATACATGTATTTTCCATCACCGTACAAGACATCGTCATTATTGTTGAGCCCGACAACCGAAAGTGGAATACAACCGGTAAAACCACCAACAGTCGTCGCTACTCCGTCTTTCCAAAAGAATTTACCTGTCCTACCGACACCGGCGGCATGACCCAAGGCGTTGATTTTTATCATTGGGCCTCGGTAGCCAATGTCAATGTATGAATGTTTACCGACGCCGATGTCTTTAGATACCCACGCTCCGACGCCGGGTTTATTCCATAACAAATAATTCGGCCCGCTGCCCCAGCCCACGACTTGCCGGGAAATATTGATGCTGGTGGCACGGCCCTGGCCCAAATCTTTCATCGGCTGTCCTGCCAAGCGGACGAAAGCATGATCCAAACCATCCGCCCCCTTGCTGAATCCGACGATATCGCCTCTATCGTTGATGTCGAAGGCGTAACTGAAGTCGTTGGCACCACCTGGTGCGAGGCTACCAAGATCGGTGATGGCATACTGGTTAAACGCCGACGCGGCGCCGGACAAGGACAAACCGAACACGAAAAGCGACGAAATGAAGGTTTTTTTGAACATAAATTATGACTCCTGATTGAAATAATAGGCAGGTCGAATTACCCGCCCAGAACGGGGTGCAAGGTGTTTGAAGCAAGGCCTCATGCCATCGCTACTCATGGCTAGCATTCGTCGCCACGAGCCCTGACGGCATTCCACACCCCAACGATTTAAATTACCGCATCGACTTAAAGCCTCCTGCTCCGGCTTGACCCTAAGGACAACCTTAGAGGCCAAAATCAGTCGTGCCAACGCACGAACCACGGACAAACCAAGGCTCGACTGCGTGGATAGCCGTGTCGCGGGGATGTGCTCAAAACCGTTGCTGAATAACGGTAAATACCCAGGCAGAAACCCTATTCCCTTAAGTCCAAGAACCGTAGGTGCGAATTCATTCGCACTATTCCATAGGGCCACAAGTAAATTCGGCCCTATCGTGTGTACCAACGCTTAACTTGACTATAAGGTATGCAACCTGAGCAACGATTTTTCAGCAACAACCATACCTCGAATAGATTCCATATAGGTTTCAAGGTATTAAGAAAAACAGCTGGAAAACTTATCCAGAAGCAACTCAGTTTAGACGCGTTAAATCACTCGATTTCAGGACTTATAGGTCAAATCCCACGTCACATTTTAGGTACAAGTGCGACAAGGTTTGCTTTTAGTAAGGAGGCACGCCGATCGAGACACCAACGGCAAGCGGCGAGGGACCTGGGTGAACGACGCGAAACCCAGCAGTGATAAGATTTAATCCGGGTATCGCTTGCGCTCAACCCGGCGAAACTGATTCAAGCCATGTAGGGCACACGACGAGTACCCTATATGGTCTTTGTTTAACCTTCCGCTTCGCAAACGGCTTTAAACTCCGGTATTCCAGCCGTCAGCCGTATGCGCAGAAAATTGAGCTGTCTCTGCAGTTCATCCTCGGCATCACCGACATTCTTAAACACCTGAATGACTTTTTGATCATTCAACATATCCGGATAATGAGCATCGATGAACTCGAGCACTTCCGCATCAAGTTCGCTGATAGTACTCAAAGCGCCTTCCATTCGAGACAATATTGCACGTAACTCTGTAAGATTTTCAGCCATAAAATTCTCTATTAATCTGTATAAATTCAGTACAAGCAGACGTCGGGTTACGGCCAATGCCGTTATAAATTAAGATCTTGTAGGTGCGAATTTATTCGCACTATTGGCGCTAAAGGTCGAATAAATTCGACCCTACAGTGTGTGCCAACTCTTAACTTAACGGCATTGTGGTTACGGCTAAGGCCTTTTATGCCCTTGAGAGTAAACCCGCGACCTACGGTATTTTATAGTTTATCCCAACCAATCAAGCATAGGTTGGCTGAAACGCCTGCTCCGGATTGGCGACCGGTTCGTTGGCCTGGCTGTCCCAATACGGCGACAACTTCCGCAAGGCGGCGGCGATATCCGGCATCACTTTCAGTACTTCGTCCACCTCGTGCATGCTGTTGTAGCGAGAAAACGAAAAGCGTATCGTGCCATGGGCGGCTGTGTAGGGAATATCCATGGCCCGCATCACGTGCGACGGCTCCAGCGAACCCGAGGTACAGGCCGAACCGCTGGAAGCGGCGATGCCGGCCTTGTTCAGCAGCATCAATATCGCCTCGCCTTCGATGTATTCGAAGGCGATGTCGGTGGTGTTGGGCAGACGGTTGTTCAGGTCGCCGGTGACGAAGCAATGCGGAATCTGCTCGACGATGCCGCGCTCCAAACGGTCGCGCATGGCCTTGACCTGAGTGTTCTCGAACTCCATGTGCTGCATCGCCAGTTCGCAGGCCACGCCCAGCCCGACGATGGAAGCAGTGTTTTCGGTACCGGCCCGGCGACCGCGCTCCTGATGGCCGCCGCGCAACAGCGGACGGAAACGGGTGCCACGGCGCAGGTAAAGCACGCCTATGCCTTTGGGCGCGTGCAATTTGTGGCCGGACAAGGACAGCATGTCGATCTTGGTATCTTGCAACATCATTGGAATCTTGCCGACCGCCTGCACCGCGTCGGTGTGAAACATCACGCCGGCGGCGTTGGCCATCTCGGCCATTTCCACCACCGGAAAGATGGTGCCGGTTTCGTTGTTGGCCCACATTACCGAAACGATGGCCACCTGGTCGGACAGCAGGTTTTTATAGGCTTCCAGATTCAGGCGGCCGCATTTGTCCACCGGCATCCGGTGTATGGTATAGCCTTCTTTTTCCAGGTTTTCGCACAAGGCCAGAACCGCTGGATGCTCCACCGAGGTGGTGATGATTTCCTTGCGATTGGGCTGAGCCTTGATCGCCGATAGAATCGCCGTGGAGTCGGACTCGGTGCCGCAGGAGGTAAAGATGATCTCCGAATCATGCTCGGCTCCCAGCAGTTCCTGTACCTGGCCGCGAGCCTTCTTGATCGCCTTGGCCACGCCGTCGGCGAAACGGTGGATCGACGATGGGTTGCCAAACTGTTCGGTAAAGAACGGGATCATCGCATCGACGACCGCCCGATCCACCTTGGTGGTGGCGTTGTTATCCAGATAAATATCAGGCATGACCTGCCTCCTGTATGCTCACCAGTTTCGGCATTTGCGAGGCTGGCACAACCTTGATGAATTCGCCCATCACTTCCATAAGCCGTTGTTGAATACCGGCAATAGTCATCGACGACATTTGGCAACCGTTGCAGGCACCGGTCATATTCACGTAAGCGGTTTTATCGACCACTTCCACCAGTTCCACGTCACCGCCGTCGGCCATCAATTGCGGCCGGAAAGACATGATCACTTCCTCGATTTTCTTGATGCGCTGCAGATTGGTCAGCGGTTTTTTCTCGGCGACGATTGGTTGCGGCTTTTCGACCGGCGCCGCATTCGGATCGAAGCTTTCGCCGCGTTCCTTCAACACCTTTTCCAGGATCGCTTCGATGTCTTCGTGGCAGGCCGCGCAACCGCCACCAGCCTTGGTGTAGTTGGTGACGTCCTCGACCGTGCGCAGCTTGTTGGCCCACACCATCTCTTCTATCATCACGGCGTCGATCGCAAAGCATTTACAGATCAGCGCGCCTTCTTCGTGATCGTCCTTCCATTCCTCGCCGCGATAGTTGGCGACGGCGGCCTGCAAGGCTTCCCGGCCCATCACCGAACAATGCATTTTTTCCGGCGGCAGGCCGTCCAATTCGGCGGCGATGTCTTGATTGGTGACTTTCAGGGCTTCGTCCAACGTCATGCCCTTGATGATCTCGGTTAACACCGAGGACGAGGCAATCGCCGAACCGCAGCCGAAAGTTTGGAAGCCCGCGTCTTCGATCACTTCGGTGTCTTCGTTGACTTTCAGGGTCAAACGCAAGGCGTCGCCGCAACTAATGGAACCGACTTCACCGATGGCGTTGGCATCCACCACCGCGCCGGCATTTTTGGGGTTGAAGAAATGGTCTTTTACTTTATCTGAATAATCCCACATGGCTAATTCCTCGAAATCTTAAGAACAGGTTTTGGCGGTGCCGCCGTTATCGCCGGTCGAAAACGACGTGCCGCAGGCGCAGCTTTTCACGGCATTGGGATTGGTGAATTTAAAGCCCGACCCTTCCAGGCTGTCGACGAAGTCGATGGACATGCCGTCCAGCTTCGGCAGGCTGACGGGATCGACAAATACTTTGACTTCGCCGCATTCGATCACGGTATCTTCCTGACCCTCTTTCGCTTCCAGACGCAGCCCATAGGTCAGCCCGGAACAACCGCCATCGGTCACTTCGATGCGCAGCCCGCCGGTCGGTTTGTCGGAACTGCTAATAAAACGACCCACGGCTTGGATGGCGCTTTCGGTTAATGTAATCATCTTTAAGTCTCCTGAACGGTTTGGCATTGATCTTGTAAAGACTTAAAGCAACCAGTGTGCCACACACGAAAAATTTGCCTAAGCCGTTGATTGTGTCGCCGCACTGACAATATCCCCCGATAAATCGGCGGACCGTTTCGCAACAATCCGGCCGCGTTTGTCGGATTTGCTACAAAATCCTCACAGGAGAATAGAATGAACGTAGAAGATTTGGATTTAGGCGATGTGGTCTACGCCGCGCACACCATTGTCGATGACGGCAGCATGCCGGATAGCGAGGAAGGCGAAATCCTGGCGGTCGAAGGCAGCCGAGGCGTAATAGTGATGAAAGGCTATGTGGAAGAAGAGCCCGATAAGAGCGTGTTTCTGGTCAGATTCGAGGATAAGGAACTGAATCTGGGCCGGCCCATCGGCTGCTGGAGCGAGGATTTGATGCTGCCGGAAACGGTGAATTAGGCGAATTTCGTTATCTCCGCAAACGAGCTATCATCCTGTTGAACCTCAACAACTTACAGGAGGCAGGATGACATTTTTAGACTGGGCAGCCGTCATACTTGGCGCGATGTTGATCTTCAGCGGCGTCCGCACCATCCTGCGCCGAGAAGCGCATGTTCCCGAACGCTGCGCCGGGGACAGCGCCGTGCGTCTGGGTTGGCTATGGATAATCCTGGGCGTTTTGTTTGTCTGCGCCGTGGTATTCGATATCGCGCCCTTGAAGAGCCTGTTCAGCCTGTTTCTCGAGGCCGCCAATTGACCGGCTCCGCTTCGTATCACCCTAACCTTTACCTCTGATATGACTACCGATTCCGAAGCCGTCATCCAATACCACAACCGTACCAAACATCAGCTGAACGCCTATGCCAAGGGCCCGGAATCGCTGGATTGGGACGATCAGCCCAATCCGTTCCGGCGCTTCAACGGCTGCGAGACTGTGAAATTGCCGATGCCGGGCGCCGAGTTGGATTGTTTATTCGGCGACCTGGACAAGCCGGAGCAAATAGCTGCGCAAACGTTGAACCTGAAAAATCTCGGCTTGCTGTTGGAATTGTCGTTCGGCCTGTCGGCCTGGAAACAGTTCGGCCCGGACCGCTGGGCGCTACGCTGCAATCCGTCCAGCGGCAACCTGCATCCGACCGAGGCTTATCTGCTCTGCACCGATGCAGCATTGCTGGAGCCCGGCGTCTACCATTACGTCAGCCACGACCATGCCCTGGAGCGCCGCGCCCGTTTCGATGCGGGCGATTCACAGCCGGAGCTGTATATCGGCCTGTCGTCCATTCATTGGCGGGAAGCCTGGAAGTACGGGGAGAGAGCATTCCGCTACTGCCAGCACGACATCGGCCACGCCCTGTCGACCTTGAGCTACGCCGCCGCCTGCCTGGGCTGGACTATCGAATTGCTCAGCGAAGCCAGCGATGCCGAGATCGCCCATTGGCTGGGTCTGGATAGGAACGATGATTTTGTCGTTCACGAACACGAAGCGCCGGATTTGTTTTGCCGCTTGCATACCGGCCCTCAAGCCATGGCGGGCCTAGCTTCGGACAGATTGTCGCAAACCCTACAATCCGCGCAATGGTTCGGAAAGGCCGATAAACTATGCGGCCGACATTTTTACCGCTGGCCCGTCATCGACGAAGTCTCGGGGCAGGCACAAAAACCCGCTACCGCCGCCGAACGTTGGCAAGAACCGTTTTTTGAGTTGCCCAAGCCCAGCCATAACCTCGCCGCCAGCCGTTTGATCCGCCAGCGCCGTAGCGCCCAGCATTTCAACGGCAAGGCCGAGCCCTTGCCGCTGGCGGACTTCCAGCGTATTTTGTCCGCATTGCTGCCCAACGCGAAACCGCCGTTCACCGCCTGGAACTGGCCGCCCCAGGTGCATTTATTCATCTTCGTGCACCGAGTCGCCGGCCTGGAGCCCGGTCTATACCTGCTGCCACGCGATTCGCAAGCCGTGCCGGCATTGAAACAGGCGTGTTCCGCCGATTTCGCCTGGCAAGCCGTCGAAGCGCCGTTCGACTTCTACTGCCTGACTCCCGGCAACGTCCGCCAAGCCGCCAAGACCCTATCCTGCCACCAGCCCATCGCCAGCGACAGCGCCTTCAGCCTTGGTATGCTGGCCCGCTTCGCCGACAACGTCGAGACCGCGCCGTGGCATTATCGGCGCCTGTTTTGGGAGTGCGGCCTGATTGGGCAGATTTTATATCTTGAAGCCGAGGCGGCCGGCGTCAGGGGTACCGGCATCGGCTGTTTCTTCGACGATGCAGTACATGGGGTGTTAGGGTTGAAGGATAATACTTGGCAGAGTTTGTATCATTTTACGGTTGGGGTACCGTTGGAGGATGGGAGGTTGCAGAGTTTGCCGGCTTATGAGCATTTGAAATGATGTGTCGCTATCGCGACGATGTTTTGATGCCGGCTCCCGCGCCGGCGGGCGGGATACTTTTCTTTGCTTGTCCAAAGAAAAGTATCCAAAAGAAAAGACACCCGGATTCCGCTTATACCCTGCGCTCCTCGCTTTCGACGGGGGTTGCCAGAAGGGCCATCCCTGGCCCTCTGTCAACGCGCCGCATCCATGCGACGCCCCTATCGGGCAAATCCCGCCGAAAGCTCCGGTGCTCGGCGCGGCAAACGGGACAAAACCATCCGGAAATTTAAAGCTAGATTTGTCTGATTTTCAAACAAAGTAGCCTCGATGCAGTAAAACGGAATCGAGGATTTACGATTTCAATTTCCCTCGATTCCACTATGTTTCATCAAGGCTACTTGCTAGCCAACCCGGTTGGCGGCAGTCGGCCAATTACCTGCCGATCAATTATTCCAGCTTAACGGCAGGTGAAAGCCAGAAAGCTACCGTTCAGTGTGCGAGAGGGAGAGTGATCTGCACCAATCGTGAACAAACGGATTACGGCAAAACCGAATCTTGGCGCAATAAAGGATTTAGTTTAGGCCAACCTACTGTAACAGGCTCCGGTGTACAAGCGTAGCATCCTCCTTCATACGCGTTGAATGTGACTTGCAGCCCCTGGTCGGTAAATAACCATCTTTCCGGGCGAATGACAATGTTCTTGATTTCGGATTCAACCTTTTCTTTTTGATTTTCGGGCGCCATCCAACCCTGGTTGGCTAAAGCTTCCCAAAACAAAGACTGCAATTTGTCCTTCCACCCCTCATCCACCGCAAACACATCTTCGGCTTTCAGCGTCCGTTGCTCGGGAGAAATGACGAAGTTTTGGGTTTTTGAACTAAATACTCCATGCGGAGTGCCGTGGCAATATTGGCCCCAACTCGTTGCCTTACTGATCAGATGTTTGTTGGCATAGCCGATTATGTAATCAATGTCGTAATTTCCGTCGCCATCGCAATTCCCCATCCCGGACAAACCAGTCACTTGTCGCTTATTCCAAGCCAATGCTTCGTCTGAATCGGCGTTGTCAATCTGCGGATAGGCAGTATGTTTAGTAGAAAAACCCTCCGTGTGACCAGTCGTATCAGACAGGTTGCTTACTGGTTTGGCCTCGTAAAGATCAATCCGGTTGAATCGGTATGGCCCCATTGTCTGCCCCACTTTGGCAAGCTGATTCAGGCGCTCCCGATACTGTCGTGCCAGACAGGATTCAGGGCTCCATAGAGAGCTATGCTGTTGAGTTGAAGGATTCAAGGGACAAATTTGCGCAACATAACGTAGCCAGCCTCGCTCCGCTTGCTGTAACAATTGAGCGCCTTGCGGACTGAGGAGAGATTTTTTTTCCTGATAAACGCGACCAAGCTGACTATCTAGCTCAGAGAGTTCTGGTCTACTGCATATGAAATGTTCGCGCGGGGTGTTAGCCTGGCTACAATCAAAGCTTGCCGCGTAAACAGGCTCATGAATTATTGTCCATAGCTGCAGGCTGGCTGCGATGATTAATTGGGCAACTTTATGCAAATTTTGGTTCATGATTGTGGAGGTCGAGATTAAGGACTCTAAGCTGGGTAGAGCAACGCGAAAGCTGCAGATGCTTTGAAATAACCGAGTTTAACACCATATAAATTAAAGCTTGGATTACGAAACTTATCAGCTTCATAGCTGGGTTTCATTATCATTCAATCCAGACTACTAATACAAACCCAACATCGGCTTATTATCAATTTGCGGACATTGGCAAATCCAGAGCAATTGTCGCTTAGGGTCGAAAGCCAACTGCCATACGGAAGGCTGACAAGCTGTTTATCAGCACTATCTCATGCCTTCGCTTTTTTACAAGTATTCGCCGCCGGAACGGTTTTCTCCCGTTTGCCGCGCCGAGCACCGGAGCTTTTGGCGAGAATAGCCCGATAGGGGTGCGGCAGGGATACCGCACGTCGGCAGAGGGGCAAGGAGCCCCTTCTGTCGACCCTCGACAAAAGCTCCGGCGCGCAGGAAACAAGCGGCATCCGGGCCGCCTTTTCTTTGGTGACTTTATTTTGGCGGAGAAAAAGAAAGTCACTCGCCCGCCGGTGCGAGAACCGGCTCCAAAAATCCGTCGCGACAGCGACACCAAATAAACATACAAAGCAAGCACCGCCTACAACTCAACAACACCGCGCAATTCACCGGGAACAAAACCACATCCATCAGGCTCTAGCTTCCCAACCCAGTCGGATTTAATAAACACTTAAGCCAGGGAGGGCATAATGGCTAAACGACACCCATTTTTTTCGAGCAAATCACATATCCACGCTGCGCTTGTCCACACCTCGCACGCGGGGAAGATTGAAATAATTCATATCAAACCATAACGATGAGGCCGTCCTTCTCATCGCCCACACCTGCAAACCAAGAATCCATTGGGGAAAACCATGCGATCCAAAAATCACACCAGTCATGCCGCCGTTCCTTTTCTTATCTTCGGCATTATTTTAATAACGGCTTTTTTTCTGAAGTATTTCGAACCCACGCTGCCGGAAGTTTTGCAGAATTGGGC
>JAJRDU010000269.1 GCA_028748685.1 Methylococcaceae bacterium | reverse complement strand
ATGTCTGCAAATAATGCGAAAAATGACAGAAAGAAAATTGCCGTGAATGAACAGACTTATGAAAAACTAAAGACATTTACTAGATTCAACGGCTTGAAGATGCGAATGACCATTGACACCTTGGTTGATGTCGTCTTGCAGGACGAAGAATTGAGCAAACGCATAATTGATCTTACCCTTGAAAAAGATTCCGAAAACAAGGAATAGTGTCGCAAAGCCAACAATCAAGCTCGAATTAAGCGGCTTTCCAACAGCACGACAAGCTTACAACACCCAGTAAATACGGTCTCACAGCCACGGCACAATCATTGCATTTCGACAGCTATTTACCTTACGAAATGGAATGAAAATGACCGAGAAAATCGACAACTACGTCTGCCGTTATTTTATAACCTACAGCGGCGTTAAGTTACCCTTGAAGCTTGTTACCCCGTTGCAGGATGCAGAGCTACAAAACCGCAATACCTTCTTTCGAGGCTATTTCGATCAACAAGACCGGCTGATACTGTGCCAGAAAATGGTCTACGGCGAAATCGAGCTGGAACACCGCTACGGCTATTACGCCAGCGGCGTGCTCCAACAAGCCGAGATCACCGACGCCGATGGCGAAGTGACGCTGCTGCGGTTTGACGAGGCAGGTGCGCCGATCGACTAAATCCAATTTAGTCCGTAGCGCACAGCCCAACGCTTAAGGAATTTCTGAATAAGTTGATTCCATTCATGGTTCGACAGGCTCACCACGAACGTAATCAACAACTCACCGTCGTCCTGAGATTGTCGAAGGGATTGCGCAGAGTTTCCTTAAATCTGTTTCACATTGATATTCAGCGTCTGTATGCGATAGGCAATCTGCCTCGGCGTCATATCCAGGAGACGGGCGGCCTTGGCTTGAACCCAGCCGCTTTGTTCCAAGGCGGCGATCACCCGCTCGCGTTCATCCATGTTTTCGTCGTGCAGGTCGACGTGTTTGATGGATGACGGCGTACGGCTAATGCCGATCTCGTTTTCCAGACCGGTACTGGCGATCACATCGCGATCGATGATGCCGTCCGAACTCATAATCGCCGCCCGCTCCAAACGGTTTTCCAGTTCACGGACGTTGCCGGGCCAATCGTGTTTCATCAGGATGCGAATCGCGCTTTCCTTGATCTCCAACGGTCTGCCGCCTTGTTGCTTGGAGATGCGGTTCAGCAGAAAATTTGCCAACTCGGGAATGTCTTCGATGCGATCACGTAGCGGCGGCATGTTGATCGGCATTACGTTGAGACGGTAATATAAGTCCTCGCGGAAATTGCCTTCGGCGACCTCCTGTTCCAGATTACGGTTGGTCGCGGCGATGATGCGGACGTTGACCTTCAAAGTCCTGACGCCACCGACCCGTTCGAATTCGCCTTCCTGCAGCACTCGCAACAACTTTGCCTGGAAGGATGCGGAAATCTCGCCGATTTCGTCGAGAAACAGCGTACCGTTGTCGGCCAGTTCGAAGCGGCCCTTGCGTTGGCCAATGGCGCCGCTGAACGCGCCTTTTTCATGACCGAATAATTCCGATTCCAGCAGGGTATCCGGCAGCGCCGCGCAGTTGAGTTTCAGGAACGGGCCGTTGGCGCACGCGGAATTGAAGTGGATCGAACTGGCGACCACTTCCTTACCGGTCCCGGATTCGCCGCGGATCAGCACCGTCGTGCTCCATTTCGCCACTTGGCGGATGATGTCAAACACTTTCAGCATCGGTTCGGAATGGCCGATGATGTTTTCGAAACGGTAGTTCTTGACCAAGGCTTGTTTCAGATAATCGCGTTCGCTGGCCAATTCATTCTGCTTACGCTCCATGCCGCGCAACATGTTGACGCTGTGGGCGATCAGATTGGCGACCATTTCCATGAACCGGGCGCGTTCGCCTAAAAACCTCGCATCGCAAGGCTGAGCGGCAAGGATGCCGACTACTTCACCCTGTTCGATGGCCAGCGGCGAGCCGATAAACGGCAAATCGGGGTTGTAAACGCCGAGTCTACTCAGGAAACGTGGCTCGTCGGCGATACGCTCCACCACGATGGTACTGCCTTCGTCGAGTATCGCACCGACCAGTCCTTCGCCGGGCTGGTAACGCACCGACCTATCGATGCCTTCGCCATAAATCTCGCAGATACTCATGCTGTCGTCGTCTACATCGCGCAAGGTAATCATCCCGAAGTGCAGGCCCGATCGTTTGTGCAAAATCTCTAGGATGCCCTTGAGCTTGGTGCGCAAATCGTAGGTACTATTCAGCAGCTGGCTGACCATAAATAGCGTATCCAGCTCGGTTTCGACCATCAGCAAACGTTCACTCATGGCCAGTCACCGTGGTGATATGTTTTGGACAAACCGGAAAACCAATATTGAAACAGCAACCGTCGGTATAGTCCGGGTCGATGGCGATCATGCCGTTATGCTGATTGACGATTTCCTTCACCATGACCAGCCCCATGCCGGCCTGAATACCGCCCATGGCCTCTGTGGTGAAAAAGGGCTCGAACACCTTGTTATGCTGATTGATGGGAATACCGGGGCCGGTATCGGCTATCGATACCCGCACCCATTCGTGTTCGACCGAGGTACTGACTTTGATGACGCGCTCGCGGCGGCTGCCGGCGCGATTCAAGGCATTGACGGCATTATCGATCAACTGTTTGAAAAGCATGCGCAATTTGTTGGCGGAGCCTAGTATCGACGGCAACACCGGATTGGGCAACCAATCCACCACCACGCCGTTGGCTAAAAATTTGGTGCTGTAAAGCAGCATGACTTCGTGCAGCAACTGATTGAGATTAACCGGCACCACCGCAGACTCAGGAATTTCCGGCACGCAGCGCTGCAAGGTGGTCAGGGTATCCTCGCCCATCAACTGCACCTGGCTCAGCAAATCCTTCAGAGGTTTGTTGTTGACATCGTTGCGTTGCGCCATGATCTGGATCGCGGCATTGATTTGATTCAAGGGCTGGCGAATCTGGTGCATCGCACCCAACAGCGTTTCGCGTATGCCGCGGATATGCTCTTCTTCCGCCAGCATGGTACGCAGGGTTTGAATTTGCAAATTTTCCTGTTGGCGGCGTTGTTGGCTGATGTCGTTGATGCTCAACAGCAGATAATCCTTGGATTGTTTGATGAAGAAATTGTCGGCGCAAGTGTCGTCCTCGATAAACCAGTTGCCCGAACAGGCAAACCAGCGGGTGCCTCGGCGGCCCGCGCCTTCCACCCGGACTTCCAGATGCGCGAAACCGCGCTTGTCTGGATTGTTCCAGAGCGAACCCACCTCCTGTTCCAGTGCGTCCAGAAAAAACAACGCCGGCTCCTTTTTGTCGAGTTCGCTGATCAACATCTTGTACATCTGGTTATCCAGCACCACCCGCTTGCTATCGTCCAGCACCGCCATCGCCACCGGCGAGGCGTTGATCACCGATTCGATCAGCTGCTTTTGGTTGCCGACCTGTTGATCCGCATGATGGGCCTGGGTCACGTCACGGTGCATGCCGATGAAATGGCTGACGGCGCCATGTTCGTCCAGCATCGGGGCGATGGTTAAATCGGCCAGATAGCGTTGCCCCATTTTTTTACGGTTGACCAACTGCCCGTGCCAAACCTGCTTGCGAGAAATGGTGTGCCAGAGATCGTAGTAAACCTGGCGTGGGGTGGACTTATCCGAAAGCTTGGATTCGTTGGCGCCGAGAATCTCGGCCGCTTTATAGCCGGTAACGCTGGTAAAGGCGTCGTTGATATAAAGAATATTGGCTTTCTTGTCGGTAATGGAAATCGCCACGGGCGCCTGTTCGACCGCCTTGACGAATAGCGATAGCGGCAGAGTGTTAGCTTGTTTACCCTTATTTTTTACTGGCTGTGAAGCCGAACCGGTGGATTCTTTGTCCGGAGCAATCGGTTCTGTGGTATCGATGCCATTCTCGCCAAGTGGATAATCAGGTGTTGGTTTGCTCATAGCCTAGATTTCTCAATAAGGGTCCTTGTTATCACTCTTGTATGCAATTTAGGCGCCAGTTTTTTCAAGCATGACATCTACTCATAAACAGTGGGGGATTGTCGCATTGCCGACAATTCTAATCGGTGTTGATGGCATCTGTGTTTTTTGGAACAGAATAAACCGCACCGAATGTGTTCTTTTATGCACTAAACCGGCATCCGTTCTCTCGTTTGCGATATTGGCACAAATGATGCTGTTAGGTAAGCAAAAGATCGGATTTAAGGCGATGAGTGAATACTTGTTATTAATATTGGGTACGGCGCTGGTCAACAATGTGGTGTTGGTTAAGTTCTTGGGATTGTGCCCGTTCATGGGCGTATCCAACAAGCTCGACACCGCGCTGGGCATGGGTTTGGCGACGACTTTCGTATTGACTCTGGCCTCGGCGGCAAGCTGGGTGCTGGAGCATCGCTTGCTGATGCCGTTCGACATCGGTTTCCTTAGGGTTCTGGGATTTATTCTGGTGATTGCCGCCGTGGTGCAGTTCACCGAAATGGTCATTCATAAAACCAGTCCGGTGCTGTATCAGGTATTGGGGATTTTCCTGCCCCTGATTACCACCAATTGCGCGGTATTGGGCGTGGCGCTACTGAACATCCAAGAGAAATATAACTTCGTCCAAAGCCTAATGTTCGGCTTTGGTTCGGCATTGGGTTTTACCCTGGTGATGGTGCTCTTTGCCGGCCTGCGTGAACGCTTAGCGCTCATGGCTGTGCCGGCACTTTTTTCCGGCACCCCCATCGCTTTTATTACCGCCGGCATCCTGTCCCTGGCGTTCATGGGATTCGCCGGGCTTTACAGCAAATAAGAGGCACAGCATGTACGTTTTATCTGCGATCGTAATCATGGCTGCACTGGGACTAGTGCTGGGCTTGAGTTTGGGTATCGCCGCCAAATATCTGAAGGTGGAATCCGATCCCTTGGTCGAGCGCGTGGAAGAGCTGATGCCCGGTTCGCAATGCGGCCAATGCGGCTTCCCCGGCTGCCGGCCGGCGGCGGAAGCCTTGGTTTCGGGCGCCGCGCCGGTGACTCTTTGCCCTCCGGGCGGCACGGCATTGGTTGAACAACTCGCCAAGCTATTGGGTATCGACGTCGACTTGAGCGATGCCCAAGATCAGGACCCAATGGTGGCCCGCGTTAGCGAAGAAACCTGCACCGGTTGCACCCGCTGCTTCAAGGTTTGCCCCACGGATGCCATCGTCGGCGCACCAAAACAGATCCATGCGGTGGTCGCCGATGCCTGTATCGGTTGCAAAAAATGCGTGGAGGTTTGCCCGACCGAATGCCTACAAATGCATCCGATCGAAGTCACCCTGCGCAACTGGCGCTGGCCCAAACCGCTGGCAGCCTAAGGGAGAACTCGATGTTGGCATTCCTAGAAAATCCACGCCTGCGCGGCGGTATTCATGCCGAAGAACATAAACAGGAAACCTGCGGGCAAACGATAGCTAGCGACTTCCCGTTACCCAAGAAGCTCTACATCCCCGTGCAACAACACGTCGGCAAACCCGCAGAGCCGGTAGTTAAGGTGGGCGACAAAGTTTTGAAAGGTCAGCTGCTGGCTTACAGCCAAGGCACCATTTCGGCGCCGGTGCATGCACCAACATCGGGCAAAATTATCGATGTCCAGGACTTTCCGGCCCCGCATCCATCGGCACTGCCGGTCCGTACCGTGATTATCGAAACCGACGGATTGGAACAATGGGCCCCCGGCAATCTGCCCGACGATCCATTCGCAATGGCCCCGGATCAAATCTGTACTCGTGTCGGCGAAGCCGGCGTGGTTGGCCTAGGCGGCGCGGTGTTTCCATCTGCGGTCAAGCTTAGCCTGGGCCGAAAAAACCAGATTCACACCCTGTTGATCAACGCCGGCGAATGCGAACCCTATCTGACCTGCGACGACCGGCTGATGCGGGAACGTGCCGGGGAAATCGTCTCCGGCATCCGTTTAATGCTGCGAGGCATGGAGGCGCCGAAAGCCATGGTCGGCATAGAGGACAACAAACCCGAAGCTTACCAAGTCATGCTGGCCGCCTGCCGCGAGTTCGACAATATCAGTGTCGAACAGGTACCCACCCGCTATCCCATGGGCTGGGACCGGCAAATGCTGCGTTATTTGACCGGCCAGGAAATCCCGGCCGATGGCCGCGCCACCGACATCGGCGTGGTGGTGCATAACGTCGCCACCGCCCATGCGGTATACAAGGCGATTTGTCTGGGCCAGCCCTTGATCAGCCGGGTGGTCACGGTATCGGGCGGCGCGGTCGGAAAGCCTCGAAACGTGGAAGTGCCTATCGGCACGCTGATGTCGGAAGTGCTGGCTTTTTGCGATCTGGATAAATCGAAATTGGCGCGCCTGATCATGGGCGGACCGATGATGGGTGATGCGTTGCCGTTCGCGGAAGTGCCTGTGGTGAAAGCCTGCAACGGTATTCTGGCCTTGTCCCGCGACGAGATCGAGGAACCGGAGGTGCAAGCCTGCATTCGTTGTTCCAGCTGCGTCACTGCCTGCCCAGTCGGCTTGTTGCCATTGGAAATGGCCAGCCGCATCAAGGCCAATCAACTGGATTCCGCCGTCGATTTGGGCCTGAAAGACTGCATCAGTTGCGGCACCTGCTCCTATGTCTGCCCATCCAATATTCCGCTGGTGCATTATTTCAAATTCGCGTCCGGCGAGTTGGTGAAGCGCCAACAGGCCGAGCACAAAGCCGAACAAACCAAACGCCTGATGAACGACCGTAACGAACGCATGGAGCGCATCCGGCTGGAAGCCGAAGCCGAGGCGCAAAGGGCGGCGGAAGCCCGCGCCGCGCGAATGGCGGCACAGGCTGCCGCACAACAGCAAAAGGTTGAGGAGTCGGCATGAACACTAAACCCATCAGCGGCCCGCACATAGCCGCTATTCGCCGCGTCGACCAAATCATGCGGCAAGTGATTCTGGCCCTGGTACCGGCCACGGCGTTTGGCGTTCTGTTGTTCGGCTGGCCGGCATTGTATTTGCTGGTGGTTACCGTGTTGTCGGCCATGTTGTTCGAAGCCTTTTGCCTAAAATTGAAAGGCGTGGCCGCCACACCAAGCTTGCGCGACGGATCGGCGATCTTGACCGGACTGCTGGTGGCGATGACCCTGCCGCCCTGGGCGCCGTGGTGGATAGGCGTGGCGGGATCGGCGATCGCGATCGTGCTCGGCAAGCAGGTCTACGGCGGCTTGGGGCAAAACGTATTCAATCCGGCGATGTTGGCTAGGGTGGCGTTGCTGATTTCCTTCCCGATAGAAATGACCACCTGGGCCAATGTCACGCCGTTGTTTACCGGGCCGGGTTTGATAGACAGTTTCGCCCTGACTTTTTTCGGGCTGGACAGCACCGATGCAGTTACCGGCGCGACGACACTGGGCCTGGTAAAGACTGGCTTTTCGCAAAATCTGACCCTGCCAGGGATTTTGGCCGATTATTCGAGCTTTCTGGCCATGATCGGCTGGGAACGCGGCAGCCTAGGCGAAACCTCCACGCTCCTGGTGTTGGGAGGTGGAGTTTGGCTGCTGCGCAAGGGCGTGATTCAATGGCATATCCCGGTTTCGCTGCTTGCCACCGTGGCAGTTTTATCCAGCCTGTTTCATCTGTGGGACGGCGCGCATTACCTAAGCCCCTGGGTACATCTGAATTCCGGCGCGCTGATGCTGGTGGCATTTTTCATCGCCACCGATTACGTCACCTCGCCGAACACGCCGCTGGGCCAGCTGATCTTTGGCGCCGGCTGCGGCCTGCTGATCTTCGTGATTCGTTCCTGGGGAGGATATCCGGAAGGCACCGGTTTTGCGGTGCTGCTGATGAACGCGGTGACGCCGCTGATAGACCATTACATCCGCCCCAGAATTTACGGCCGCTACCGTAACGGCAAGCCGCTCGATATTTCCAATCCGTGAGATGCCATGAGCACCGAATCGACGAGACAACAAATGGTAGGGTACGCATTGCGTACCATGCAGATCGGCAGAGAAAAACTGGCGATTTTTCTGGAGCCTTCCAATCTGGAAAAGCTGCGTCCGCAACTGGAGTTTCAAACCGGGGTTTTGGCCGGATTCGCGTTACTCGCTGCGATTTTATTGGGCATCGCCGATCTGGCGACGCGCGGCGTGATTCAACAGCGCCTGCAGGAAGATCTGCAAGCCAATCTGGAACAAGTGGTGCCCGCTGAACTGCATGACAACAATCTCTTGGAAGACAGCGTGATGATTCCCTCCGCCGACGCCCGGCTTGGCGCGGATCAGACCGAAGTCTATCTGGCCAAGAAACAGGGTGAAATCACCGCCGCCTGCTTCAAGTTCATCGCTCCCGACGGCTATGCGGGGCCTATCAGCCTGGTGATGGGCGTGGATAAAAACGGCGAGATTTTGGGGGTGCGAGTCATCGCCCATGTCGAGACGCCGGGCCTGGGCGACAAGATCGAAGTCAGCAAATCGAAGTGGGTGCTGTCGTTCAACGGTAAATCGCTGGATAACCTGACCGTGGAGCAATGGGCGGTGAAGAAAGACGGCGGGGTGTTCGACCAGTTCGCTGGGGCGACGATCACGCCTCGGAAAGTGGTGCAGGCGATCAAGCGGGGATTGGATTTTTATCGGGAGCATCAGGTTGAGTTGTTGGGTTCTGCCCAGTAGCGGAAGGGGTGATAATAGTCAGATTGTAGGCCGGAATAAGCCGACAGGCGTTTCCGGTGCGACTGGCATGGTAGTCAGCAAGCTGGTGGAAGTCCAGCCATTGCCCTGTGAGAAGGGAAGATGTAGGCGAAGGCAAGGGTGTCCAAAGAAACTCTGAATTGCTACCCAAGGGG
>JAJRDU010000268.1 GCA_028748685.1 Methylococcaceae bacterium | reverse complement strand
CGCCGGAACTGGCGAAGCATTATCCCACCAGCGTACTGGTCACCGGCTTCGACATCATCTTCTTCTGGGTGGCCCGGATGATCATGATGGGCTTGAAATTCCAAGGCGAAGTGCCGTTCAAGGAAGTATACATCCACGGCCTAGTGCGCGACGCCGAAGGGCAGAAAATGTCAAAATCCAAGGGCAACGTGCTGGATCCGATCGACATCATCGACGGCATAGCTCTGGAAGCCTTGGTGGAGAAGCGCTTATCAGGCATGATGCAGCCGCATCTTGCGAAGAAAATCGAACAAGCTACCCGCAAGCAATTCCCGGAAGGCATTCCATCGTTCGGCACCGACGCGCTGCGTTTTACTTTCGCTTCCTTGGCTTCCACCGGCCGCGACATCCGCTTTGACTTGCAACGTACCGAAGGCTACCGCAATTTCTGCAACAAATTGTGGAACGCGGCGCGTTACGTACTGATGAATACCGAAGGCCAGGATAACGGTATCGACTGCGCGGAGTGCAGTTATAGTCAGGCCGACTTATGGGTTCTATCGCGTCTGAACCAAACCATCGCCGCTACCACCGACGCCATCGACAGCTACCGTTTCGATTTGGCCGCTCAAGCCATCTACGAATTTACCTGGAACGAATACTGCGACTGGTATCTGGAACTTGCGAAGATTTCGCTGCAAAGCGAAGACCTGACCCTGCAACGCGGCACCCGCCAAACGCTGTTACGCGTACTGGAAACCGTGTTGCGCCTAGCCCATCCGATCATGCCCTTCATCACCGAGGAAATCTGGCAGCGGGTCGCGCCGCTGGCTGGGGTGACTGCTGCTACCATCATGCTGCAACCCTATCCGCAAACCGATAGCGCGGCGATCGATAGCCGGGCGGAGACCCAAATTCAATGGACCATGGATTTCATCCTTGGCATTCGCCGGATACGCGGCGAGATGAATATCGCCCCCGGCAAGCCGCTGAATGTGTTGCTGCAAAACGGCAGCGCCGCCGATCAGGCTTATTTAAAAGACAGTGAAAGCTATTTGCTAAAACTGGGGCGACTGGAAAATATCACCTGGCTGGAAGCTGGCGACAACACACCGGAATCGGCGATTGCGTTGGTTGGCGAGATGAAAATCCTGATCCCGATGGCTGGTTTGATCGATAAAGACGCCGAATTGGCGCGGCTGGAAAAGGAAATCCAACGCATCGAAAAAGAACTACCGCGCATCGAAGGAAAACTCAGTAATGCGGCATTCGTTGATAAAGCGCCGCCGGAAGTGATTGCCAAGGAACGTGAAAAACTGGCCGGCTTGGCATCCTCGCTGAATAATCTCAACGAACAATACACCAAGATCAAGGCGCTTTAGAGGCCAAATGAAAGCAAGCGACTCCGCACCGATCGTCAGACGAAGCCTGGAGGAGTGGACGGAGTCGCTTCGGGTCGAGGAAATGCCGATTTTTTCCAATACCGCACAGCGTATCTACGCGGCACTCGATGACAAGCAGAAAGGCGCCATGGAATTGGCAACCATCATCCTGCAGGATCCCAATCTAACCGCCAAGCTGTTAAAGTTAAGCAATAGCCCCTATTACAACCCTTCAAGGCAGAAGATCAGCACCATTACTCGCGCCATCGTGATTCTCGGCATACACCTGATTCGCGAATTGACGTTGGCGTGCTCTTTTTTCGAGTCTATTTTGTCGTCGACCAATAAGGAAAAAGCAAATATCGAAATTGCAAAGGCCATTCATTCCGCTGTCCAGGCCCGCGAACTTGCGATTATCTTGCGCGACCAATCCCCCGAAGAAGTTTTCGTGGCCGCGCTACTTCACAATATCGGCCGAGTCGCCTTCTGGTGTTCGAATAATAAATACACAGCCAAATTACACGCACAAATCGCCTCCAGCAAACTGGAGGCGACAGCAGCCGAGAAGGAGGTGCTCGGCTTCAGCCTGGACGAACTTGGCAAAAAATTAAGCAAGGCCTGGTGTTTGACAGGGCTTATCAATGATGCGATCAACCACCCTGATGCCGCCGACAAACGAATACAGCTGGTACGCATGGGACAACAAATTTGTCACGCCGTCAATCAGGGTTGGGATTCCAAGGCCATGCAAAATTGTTTAAGTAGTCTGAATAAAATGAGCAATGAGGATATCGATGTCATTCAGACCAGAATCAAAGCCAATATTTTGCGGGCGGTCGATATAGCCGCGCAGTTTGGCGCTCATGATGCTTCTAAGTTTATCAGCCGGGAACCATCGACGCCGGCCGTGGCTATCGAGGAAAACGTTCGTCCGGACAAGAAATTCATCCAATTTCAGATTTTGCAGGATATAACCACTCACATGAGCGGTAAATTTGACTTGAATGCCCTGTTCGAAATGGTGCTGGAAGGCATACATCGAGGCGTGGAAATGGATAGAACCCTATTCCTGCTTCTCGGACCCGATAAGAAATCCCTGACCGAGACTATTTCCCTGGGTTGGCAAAAAACGGACATCAGCAAGAAGATTCATATCTATAACAACGACCCTTCCGGAAACTTGCTGTTTCATTCCCTGAACGAACATGACGGCCTTTGGTTTAACCCAAAGCAGGCCATTGGCCTTTACACCACTCAAATCGAAGTGACGCTTGGCAAGCAAGAATGCTTTGTATTTCCTGTTTATGCTGAAGAAAAACCCATGGGTCTGATTTATTGCGACCGAGGCGTCCACCATAAAGGATTAACCAAGGAGGATTTCTATGCAGCCAAAAATTTTGTAAACCAGGCGCAAATAGGGCTAATCATCTATCGCATGCAAAAATCAATGGG
>JAJRDU010000267.1 GCA_028748685.1 Methylococcaceae bacterium | reverse complement strand
TGAAAAACAATATTCGCAAGCCGCTTTTTGTTTCGATCAGGATATTGAAATCCCGGTTTGTGTAACGGAGTTGGTTTGCTAATAATTTGAGCATCAATAACGCGGTAACAATGTTTAGCGGGCTGTTTAGGCCCCTGTGGGATGGGAGCGGAAGAGTCTTCCTAATAAAGCAAATACTTGGCTCGCAATAGCTGGAAACCATCCAGGCTAGACTGCCACAGCCGGCGGATGTCTTGTGGGTCTTGTCCCTTCTTAACGGCGTCAAGGACCTCGGACGAACCAAACATACCGCGCGTCCGGTCAATCTCGAATGTTCCCGGATACAGTCGGTTTAGAGCCGTCGCCAGCTCGAGACCCAGCTGTGGCCCGTCGAATACGGCCCTATCCGTCAGCCGCAGGCGTACACCCCCGCAGCGTTGTAATGGGAAGCGGTCTGCCTGGGGCGTAAAGGTCACCGATGTGAAAACTACGCCGGGAATTTTTCGTTGGTTCAAATACTCGGCCAGCTTGTCGCCTGAAATCCAGGGCGCGCCGACGACCTCGAACGGAGTTTCGGTGCCGCGGCCGACGCTAAGGTTGGCGGCCTCGACGAGGGCCGCGCCTGGGTAGAGGGTCGCCTGGGTCAGCGATCGGATGTTGGGCGAGGGATTGGTCCACGGCAAGCCGGTTTCGTCGAACCAGGATTCCCGGCTATAGCCTTGCATCTTTATGACATGCAACTTGGCTCCGATGTGGTTTTCGCGATTGAACAGCCCGGCCAGTTCGCCCGCCGTCATGCCGTAGCGTACCGGCAAGGGGAAATAACCGGTGAAGGATTTCAATGTCGGGTCCATCACGGGGCCTTGAATGATAGCGGCGTTGATGGGGTTGGGGCGGTCCAGCACGTAGAAGTCGAGATCCGCGGATGCCGCGGCCTCCATCGCATAGCCCAGGGTGGTGATATAGGTATAAAACCGCGTACCCACGTCCTGAATGTCGTAAACCAGTGCATCCAGGCCTTCGAGCATCTTGGCCGTGGGCCTCTTGGTATCGCCATAGAGACTATAAATCGGCAAGCCGGTGGCGGGGTCTCGCCCGGAAGCGATCTTCTCGTCCAATTGCCCCGTTAAACCGTGCTCGGGACTGAAAATGGCGCGAAGCTTGACGCCGGGAGCCTGATGCAGCAGCTCGATCGTGGAGCGGCCTGCGTTGTCGAGTCCAGTGTGATTGGTAATAATGCCAATATTCTTGCCTGCCAGCGGGGCGAATCCGGTAGCCGCGAGCACCTCGAGTCCCGTCTGAACCCGCTCCACGCCGTCGGCCTGTCCCGAGCCAGGCATGACGGGTTCCAGGCTGGCGCCGGCCGAAGCGGTAGCTTCGGCGGGTGGCCCCATGGCAACGGCGGCCGCCACTGCGGCGGCGGCCTTTGCCCGCAAAGGCTTGACGTTGCCTTTTCCATCGGGGTTGAGGCGGCTGGTCAGAATGATCAGGAAGGTGTCGGACTTCGGGTCCAGCCACAGCGAAGTGCCGGTGTAGCCGGTGTGACCGAATGAGCCTTTGGGAAACCAGGCGGTATGCTCCTTGCTGTACGGCGAGCGAATATCCCAACCTAATCCCCGAACAGTTGAACTGCCGGGAATGGTGTGTGCCGCGGATAGCGCGGCAATGGAGGCTCGCGACAAAATTTGCCGGCCGCGCAGCTCGCCGCCGTCGAGCAGCATCCGGGCGAGCACGGCCAGGTCGTCCGCCGTCGAGAACAGGCCCGCATGTCCCGCCACCCCGCCCATGCGGTACGCCGTGGGGTCTTGGACTTCTCCCCAGCGTAGGTCGGAAGGGGCGATGCGCGAGCGCTCACTGACGGGTGGTTTGAAGGAAGTATCCTTCAGGCCCAACGGCTGAAAAATATTCCGGGCGCAATAATCGTCCAGGGGCAGGCCCGAAATACGCCGGACGATCTCGCCCAGCGCGATGAAGTTGACGTCGCTATAGCGGAACCCCGTTCCCGGCGTTTCGACCGGCCGGTCTGCCGCAATGGCTTGCAAAGCGCCTGGGTAGTCTGACCAGCGAACTTTGGAAGTCACCTCGGCGCGTAATCCCGAGGTATGGGTCAGCAGTTGGCGGAGGGTGATGTTCTGCTTGCCGTTTTGGGCAAACGCCGGCCAGTAGGTGGCCGCCGCGCCGTCCAATGCCAGTTGGCCGCGCTCGTTCAACTGTAAAATGGCCGTGGTGGTTGCCACGACCTTGGTCAGAGAAGCGAGATCGAAAATCGCGTCCGCCGTCATGGCCTGCGGGGCTGGCTGGAGAACCCTGTGGCCGAAGGCCTTGCGGTAGATGATCCGGTCCTTATGGCCCACCAGGATCACGGCCCCGGCCAGGTGGCCGGCGGCGATTTCTTGTTTCGCCGCCTCGCCGAGGCCGGCAAGGCGAGGATTCTCGATTTCGCTAGAAAAAGTTTGAGGTTCTGTAGCCTTCACGGGAACATCAGTCGATGCGGTTTTGAAGCCGGCGGCAGGCGAGGGCGCTCGGGCGCAGCTAGTCAGACCACTCAACAAAAAGGCTCCGATAAGCGCCGCAGAAAAGAAGCGGCGGGAAGTATTGCGAGGAAATGTAAAAGTCACCCAAAAACCAGTATGTATCGTTCAATGGCCTTAATGACCGAAAAGTTTCTATCTAGTTTCATTCCCCTTTGCCGGTGCCGGAAAAAATCCCTGTCGGGTAAATGTTACGGGGGTTCCAGAACATCCAGCCGCTGGCCCCAAAATCGTCCGTTGCCTTGATCTGAAGGCGCATTTTTTCCTCCTTGAAATCGCCGCCGTGGAAGGCATAGTCGCGGAAGGCTTGGAGCCAGGGGCGGAAACGCAGGGGCGAAGCGCCGGTGCGTTCCTGGGCTTGCTTCAAAGTCAGGTTGACGGTCTGGTAGGTGTTTTTGATCGGATTGCGGTACTTCGGTATGCCCAAATGGTAACCCGAGGGATAAAGCATGGGCGAGACCACATCCACCGCGCTAGTGATGGGGGCGATCTTCTGGCCGATGCCGGTATCGTCGGCGTTCCATGCGACATAGCCGAAAACATCGGCGGCGACCATGACGTTATAGGGCGTAAGCGCCTGGTGGGCGGCTTCCAGAAAGCCGGTAATGGCCTGGGTGCGGCTGTCTTCGTTGGCGGGCTCGGAAAACGCGCTGCCTCGCGTATCGGGGAAACGGACGTAGTCGAACTGAACTTCATCGAAGCCTAGCTCCGCAACCGTTTTGGCGATGGCGATGTTATAGTCCCAGACCTCACGGCTAAAGGGATCGACCCAGCGCAAATTTTCCCGGTCCGTGTAGATGCCGCCGCCCTTTTTTCTGACTGCCAGATCGGGTCTGGACTTCGCCAGCAAGTCGTCCTTGAAAACCACGATGCGGGCGATCAGGTAGAGTTTCTTTTCTTTTAGATCGGCCAACAGCGACTTCATGTCCTTGACCAGAATGGTGTTTTGCGCGCCAATCCGTTCGGCCAGCGGCAAGTCTACTGGGAAGGGGATAAAGCCTCTATCGCCCTTGACGTCGATGACCAGCGCGTTGAGATGGTTGCTTTCGATGGTTTTCAGCGCGGCGCCCCTCAGCTTGGCGCTGGCCATGCCGTAGACGGTGAGATAGAGACCCTTGACCGTGAACGGTGTCAGGGCGATGTCTACGGAGGGGGCGCCCAGCTCCGTGGTGGCGATTTCGCGTTTTTCATAACCCGCGGCCCGAAGTTTGAGCTTTTCTCCGTCGCCTTCCAAACGAAATGCGCCCTCTTTGTCGGTGCGTATCGACCGGTCGCCCAGTGTGACCACCGCCGCGGCTATGGGCGACCCTGTCGCGGCGTCCGTCACCTTGCCTTCATAGGCCAGCGAAGTCGTGGTCCACAACAACATTGCCGCTATTAGAATTAGAAAACTCCTTCCTTGCTTTATCATGTCCGCTTCCCCTATATATTTTTTCCAGTCGCGCCAGACGACGTTTTTTATTATTTACTATTTTTTGTTGCGGCCCGACCGGTGATGATGGCGCTAAAGCCATTGGCGCCATCGCCGTTCACTATCAAATAGCGGGGTTGGGACATGATATTTTCGCTGACCTCGGCGTGGCGGCGATCTATGCTGAAAGCGGCGACGTAGCCCGCTTCTTCGGCCGCCTTTTCCAGGTCGTCGTCATAGATCCCGAAGGGCCAGGCCAGGAGATCCACCGTGCCTCCCAGCTTCTTCTCCAGTATAGCCTTGGATTTGCTTAGCTGGTCCCGCACAAGGATTTGGTAGGTGTCCGGGGAGAGTATTTTTTTGTCTTTCTTGAAATTGGGACTCCACAAAGTGTGAGATTGGATGTCGAAAAGCCCGGTCTGTTGCAATGCTTTCAGCTGCTCCCAGGTCAGGGTGTAAGAGGCATTGGAGATGGCCGAAGGATAAATGAACAGCGTGACGGGAGTCCGGTATCGCTGCGCGATGGGCAGCATTTCGGTATAAACCGTTTTGTGGCCGTCGTCGGCGGTGATCACAACGGATTTGGCGGGCGGTGGTGGCCCCTTACCGAGCAAGTAGTCCACCAAGGTTTTTAAAGGTATCACGGTGTAGCCGTTGTCCTTAAGCCACTTCAACTGCGCCTCGAACACCGGCGTGGTGACTGTCATGCTATCGGTTACCCTGGGGCCGAAGCGGTGGTAATTCAGAACGGGAACGCCGGCCCGTTCATCCGCCAAGGTGCTGGCGCCATTACAGTACAGTAGGAAAAAGACCAGGCTGAAGATGAAATGCGGTATTTTGGCCATTCAGAACCTCCTTTATCCAGTCATGACAGTACTTGAGCCATGGGCTGATAAGGCTTAAGCCGGATGGTCATATAAAGAGGTTAGCACAAAAACAACTAGGGAAAAGTTGCGCCAAGGCCTATCGAGGCCGTCATCCCGGTATACCCTCAAGGGCACAAGTCGATTGCCGGGACTCAGGCCACAAGGATGTGAAAAGCCTCCGACAGAATGCCGATTTCAGACGGTATCCAGCTTGGCGTAAGCCAGCATCAGCCATTTGATGCCGGCATTGCGGAAGTTGATCTGTACTCTTTCCTGCTCGCCTTCGCCTTCGGTTTGCAAGACGACGCCTTCGCCGAATTTCTCGTGTCTGACCGATTGACCTAGCCGGTATTTGCCGGTCGAACCCAGTTTGGTCGTTGGCGTGCCGACGCTCGCGACTGGCCGACTGACGTTGGCTCGCATCCGGATTTCATGAATCGCCTCGGCAGGAATTTCCTTCAAGAAGCGGGAAGGGCGGGGATAGCTGTCCTTGCCGTACAGGCGCCGGGATTCGGCGTAAGTCAGATACAATTGCTGCATGGCGCGAGTGATGCCTACATAGCACAAGCGGCGTTCCTCCTGCAATCTGCCCGGATCGTCCGTTGCCTGCTGGGAAGGAAACAGGCCTTCTTCCATGCCGACCATGAACACCAGCTTGAACTCCAGGCCCTTGGCGGAGTGCAGCGTCATCAACTGTACGCAGTCTTCGTCGGAGTCGGCCTGCATTTCACCGGCTTCCAACGCCGCATGCGTCAAAAACAGATCCAGCTCGCTCATGTTTTCGGCGTTTTCGCTATCGTAATCGAACAACTTGGCGGCGTTGACCAACTCTTCCAAGTTTTCTACCCGTGTTTCACCCTTATCCTGCTTTTCCTTCTTGTACAAGTCGATCAGGCCGCTGGCTTCGACGACATGCTTCACGGTTTCGTAGAGCGCGAAGCCTTCGGTATCCTTGCCGAGTTGGACGATCAGGTTCAGGAAACCCCGCAAGGCGGTGGCGGCCCTGGCCGGCAGTCGGTTCTGGTCCAGCATGGCGATGGAGGCTTGCCATAAGGACAGCGCCTGCTCGCGCGCCAGAATGCGCATGTCGTCCAGCGTCTTGGCGCCTATGCCTCGGGTCGGCGTGTTGACCACCCGTTCGAACGAGGCGTCGTCGTGTGGATTGGCGGACAGCCGCAAGTAGGCGAGGGCGTTCTTGATTTCCATGCGCTCGAAAAAGCGCAGGCCGCCGTACACCCGGTAAGGCGTGCCGGTCGTCATCAGCCGTTCTTCGAATTGCCGAGACTGGGCATTGGATCGATACAAAATGGCAACATCGCTACGCAAGCCGCCGTCCCTGACCCATTGCCGGATTTTTTCGACCACGAAATAGGCTTCGTCCTGTTCGTTGAAGGCGGCGTAAAGCGATAACAATTCGCCTTCGCCGGCCTCTGTCCACAGTTCCTTGCCCATCCGGCTGTCGTTGTTGGCGATCAGGATGTTGGCGGCCTTGAGGATGTGGCCGCTGGAGCGGTAGTTCTGTTCCAGACGCACGACTTGATGGCCCGGATAATGTCTCTGGAAACTGAAGATATTCTCGATTTTGGCGCCGCGCCAGCCGTAGATCGACTGGTCGTCGTCGCCGACCACGAACAGATTGTCGTTGCCTTCGGTCAGCAGCCGCAGCCAGGCGTATTGGATGGTGTTGGTATCCTGGAATTCGTCGACATGGACCTGCTGGAAGCGTTGCCGGTAGAAGTTCAGCAGGTCATCGTTGTCGCGCAGCAGTTCGTGAGCACGCAGCAGCAGTTCGGCGAAGTCCACCAAGCCGGAGCGGTCGCAAAGTTCTTCATAGGCCTTGTAAACCGCCAGCATTTGCCGGTGGAAAAAATCGCCGTTGTCGGCCATGTGCCGGGCGCGTATGCCTTCCTCTTTCTGGGCGTTGATGAACCATTGCACCTGTTTCGGCGGCCATTTGGTGTCATCGATGTTCATGGCTTTCAGCAGGCGCTTGACGATACGCAATTGGTCGTCGCTGTCCATCACCTGAAAGGTTTCCGGCAACTTGGCTTGCTTGGCGTGTTGTCTCAGCAATCGGTGCGCCAGGCCGTGAAAAGTGCCTATCCACATCGAGCGAGCCGAGATGTTCAACAAATCCTCGACCCGGTTGCGCATTTCCCTGGCGGCCTTGTTGGTGAAGGTGACCGCCAGTATATTCTGTGGCGACAGCCGATTGATCCTGAGATGCCAGGCGATGCGATGCACCAGGACTCGGGTTTTGCCGCTGCCGGCGCCGGCTAGAACCAGCATGGCCTGGGATGGCGCGGACACGGCCAGGCGCTGGGCATCGTTTAAGGGGCTAATGATAGAAGAGGCATCCATTATTTTATAACTTGCAGATTTCGGCGAGCTGTGTATATTTGCTCACCTTCTAAGGGAAAGCTTTGCGTCGGGATAATAAAAACACAACAATGAGAGGATTGGATATGAGCTTCGATTATAAACGTTTGATTAAATTTGAGTACAACATTGGCGCAAAAGATAAAAAAGTCCGCTTGTATTCCGGCCTGGTGCTGCTGTTCGTTTCGCTGTTCACAGCGAGCATCCTGATGCTGGTGGTAGGTTTGGTATTGGTTGCGACCAGTTATTTCGGCTGGTGCCCTGCTTATTCAGGTTTTGGCAAAAGTACCCTGGATCAGGAAGCGTCGCCAGATGTCGGCGCGGATGCCAACGGCCAGTAATTTCATACCCGTCGGGTCTGAATCCGCGGCGAGTGGCTAAATCTACCACGCGCGGATTCAGTTACTATCGTTTCCTTCTTTCTTGTATTCACCTTCGATTATCCCCTCGCTTCGATAAGTTGAGCGTTGCTCGAACGCGGCACCCATCTGGCCTTTGATCAGATAATTCTCGATCAGGTACAGGGCGATTTTTTTGCGTAGCGGCGGAAGCAAACAGGCAAAGCCCAGGATGTCGGTGAAAAATCCAGGCGTCAGCAGCAGTGCGCCACCGACCAGCAAAATCGGGCCTTCTATCATTTCATAAGCCGGAATATTGCCCTGTTGAAGATTGGCTTGAAAACGCTGCCAAGTGGCAAAGCCTTGTCTCCGTAACAGCCAGGCGCCCAATACCGCCGTGAAAACCACCAGAAAGATGGTCGGAAACGCACCGATCAAGCCGCCGACCTGTAACAGCACGTAGATTTCAATGAAGGGGACGATTAAAAAAAACAGAAACAGAATTTGTATGGCTTTCATGGTCGGGCTCGGCGGGAAAAACAAGGGTGCAATACTAAAGCATACGCATCGAAATTACAGGATAATATCGATATGTACCATCTAATTCTATGTACCTGCCCCGATCAGAAAACCGCCGATACCATCGGCAGGCAGCTAGTTACCGACAAGCTTGCGGCTTGCGTCAACATCTTGCCAGGTCTCGCGTCCATTTATGAATGGCAGGGCAAAATAGAAACCGCTCAGGAACATTTGTTGTTGATCAAAAGTCATTCAGAGCGTTTTGCGGCGATCGAAGCCGTCATCAAAAAAACACACCCTTACCAACTCCCGGAAATTATTGCGGTCGCCATCGAAAGCGGCTCATCGGACTATTTGAAGTGGATAGACTCATGTTTGCGTTCAAGCTGATTTTCTTTGGATTATTGACTGTATTTTTCCATACAGCGGCGGCGCTGGATAGCAAGGATTTATTGCCACCCGATCAAGCCTTCAAATTATCGGTCGGTGCCAGCTCGACGGAAAAAGTCGAACTAAGTTGGAAAATTGCCGACGGCTATCACCTGTATCGTGACAAATTCAAATTCCAATCACAAACCGACACCCTACAGCTCGGAGCGGCTGTGATGCCAGAAGGACGCATCGAACACGATGAGGTGTTTGGCGACATGGTGGTATACAGGAATAAAATTACGGTCAGTTTGCCGCTGTCGAATGAAAATAGCGCGCCACAGATTAAGTTGCTGGTCAAGTACCAAGGTTGCGCCGATATTGGCGTCTGTTATCCGCCCGAAAAAAAGATTCTGGAGATCGACTTGCCGGTCAAGCCGGCGGCAGGTGGTGGCAATGCGCTGAATCAATTCGTGCAGGGCTTTAAAAACTTGGCGCCCAGTGTGTTTTCCACAGAGTTACTGCCACCCGAACAGGCTTTCCGGTTTTTTGCCACGCTCAAGGACGATCACACTATCCACGTCAGTTGGTTGGCGGCCGACGGTTATTACCTTTACAAGCATAAGCTGGGATTGAGTCTGGATCAGGCGGCCACGGCTCGTTTAGGCCAATATCCCTTACCCATTGGCGAAAGCCATCACGATCCGGAATTCGGGCAAGTTGAGATTTATCGCCAGGAAATCGCCGCCGATGTGCCGTTATTGCGCCGGGGTCCCGGGGCTGAAACGATTACTCTGACGGCGAAATATCAAGGCTGTGCCGATCGCGGTGTGTGTTATCCGCCCATGCAATCCAGCGTGACCTTGGCCTTGCCGGTCGCCACGTCTGTTGCTCCAGCCGAGCCTGCCCAGGTTACCGTCGCCGTATCGGAACAAGACCAAATCGTCAATGCCTTGAAGCAGGACGGATTCGCATTGACGCTGCTGAGCTTTTTCGGTTTCGGCTTGTTGCTGGCGTTTACCCCGTGCATTTTTCCGATGATCCCCATTCTATCCGGCATCATCGTCGGCCAGGGACACCAAATCAGCACGCGCAAGGCATTCTTGCTTTCCTTAAGTTACGTGTTTGCTTCCGCCTTGATGTACACCTTGTTCGGTATACTGGCGGCCCTGTTCGGCAGCAATCTACAAGCTACTTTTCAGGAACCATGGGTGATTGCTGTATTCAGCAGCCTGTTTATTGTCCTTTCATTGTCTATGTTCGGTTTCTACAACCTGGAGGTGCCTAAATCCCTACAGGCCTTGATGCACAACTCCAGCGATAAGCACCGCGACGGGTCTTATTTGGGGGCCGGTATCATGGGTGCCTTGTCATCCTTGATCGTCGGGCCTTGCGTGGCCGCGCCGCTAGCCGCGGCCTTGATCTATATCGGCCAGACCGGCGATGTGGTGCTTGGCGGTTCGGCATTGTTCGTGATGGGCCTGGGGATGGGAGTCCCCTTATTGCTGTTGGGGGCTTCCGCCGGAAAACTGTTACCCAAAGCCGGCGACTGGTTGAAATCCACCAAAGCGGTGTTCGGCGTGATCATGCTGGGGGTGGCGTTGTGGATGCTGTCAAGGATCTTGCCAGCTGCCGTCACTATGTTTTTGTCGGCAATGTTGTTGATTATTCCCGCCATTTATCTGAGTGCGATCGACCCGCTACCTGCACCGGCTTCCGGTTGGCGCAAGCTATGGAAAGGCTTAGGTTTAATGATGCTGGTGTTCGGTATTTTGCAGCTGATCGGTTTAAGCGCGGGTAACAGCAATCTGTTACAGCCTTTGCAAGGCTTAGCCTTGGGTGGCCAGGCGCAAGCTAAACAAGGCATAGACTTTCAACGGATTAATACGGTTGCGGAGCTGGAAGCTAAAATCCGCCAGGCAGCTACCAACGGCCAGCCGGTGATGTTGGATTTTTATGCGGAATGGTGTGTGTCCTGCAAGGAAATGGAAGCGTATACCTTTGCCGACCCGCAGGTACGGCAACATCTGGCCAACTTCGTGTTGTTACAGGCCGACGTTACCGATAACAATGAAGATGATAAGGCCTTGTTAAAACGCTTCGAGCTGATCGGCCCGCCCGGCATCATCTTTTTTGCCGCCGATGGCAGTGAAAAAACAGGCAGCCGGGTGGTGGGTTATCAGGATGCCGCGGCTTTTATTAAGACCTTGCAACGTTTGTAAGGCTGTCTCGGTTTTGCAATCATTCACAGCGCGTGGTGGGGTAGGGGCGATTTCAATCGCCCAGTCCAGCATCAGGCGCTATAGCGAATCTTGTTGTCGGTCGCCTTGTTGAAGACAGTACCCAATACCTGGATGTCTTTCAGCAATAAAGCCGCATGTTTAAGTTCATCGGTTTTGGTCTGGCCTTCATCGATCACCAGTAGCACACAATCCACATAAGGCGAAAAGCCCAAGGCATCGTCTTGTGAAAGGATGGGTGGCATGTCGAAAATGATGATGCGCGAAGGATAGCGGCTTCTTAATTCCTCCACCAGACGCAACATTTTGGGCGAACGCAGCATTTCGGTCGAATTGAACATGGGTTTCCCCGCGGGCAGTATCACCAGTCGATCGATGCCCGGATTGATCAACATACTGCTTATTTCCGCGTCGCGCTGCAGATAATCGCTTAGCCCGGTTTCCGCCTGAAAGCCGAACAACTTGTTGATGGCGGGATTGTGGAAATTGGCATCAACCAATAATGCGGTGCGGTCGAGTTCCATTGCCACACTAATCGCCAGATTAGCGGCGGTTAGGCTGTTGCCGGTATTTTCGCTGGTGCTGGTAATCGCCAGCGTCTTCCATTCCATCGCATCCATGGTCTGCAGGCAGCGGGTTCGCAACATGCGATAGGACTCCAACCATTTTCCGGGCTGTGCCACGGAGATAATTCTGTTTTCCTTTAATACGGCTTCATTGGGAGTATGAACACGGGTTCGCGTATAAGCAATGTTAATCCCATCCATTGAGTCGGAGGCCCGTTCCGGTTGCTGTTGGTTATCCGCAAGCGTTTGAATCGAATTCATAGAAATTTCCCGTTAAATTTAGAACGCGCCCACTACGCGCAGTAGTTTGTACCAAAACACGTCCAGCGGCATGACGATGAAGTGGAAGGCAATAATTATCGCGATACAACCCGCCACGCTAGCGATAAACACGGTCTTCCGTTGCTTTTTCAAGTCTTCACTCTCTTTCCGGCTTTCCAGGTAAGGGATGGTTGCCAACGGTTCCACCCCCAATATTGAGGCTATGGCTTTTTCGCTATGTATGGTGGAGTCCAGCATTTCCGCCAAGGCCACGGTGCCGAGGCCGCCAGCCACTGCTAGCACAAAGCCAAGGAACAAGATGGCTATGCGGTTAGGACTGACCGGTTCCAGCGGTTCTTGTGGCGGATCGATCAAGGTAAAGCGTTCACCCTTCTTCTCCAATTCCAGTTGTTGGGAGATTTGCGCTTCCATTTCGCGGGCACTGACTTCGCGATAGCGCAGATTGGTGTTATCCAGCTCCTGTATCATGTCGATGTATTCTTTTTCGATCAGTGGCGACTCACGCAAATTCTGGCGAAGCTCGGCTATTTATTTATTGATTTGATCGCGGGTATAGTCGAGCGATTTGATTTCGGTGTTGACGGATTCCATCTGTGATTTCAGTGTGATGTAGGCCGGGTTGTCAGGCTCTAGCGGCACATTGGAATATTCGTGCTGCTTGGCCTCGA
>JAJRDU010000266.1 GCA_028748685.1 Methylococcaceae bacterium | reverse complement strand
CTCATCAATCTCCGTGTTGAGCCCCTCCTGACCGGAAAGCACCTCGTGCTTCATCAACTCACTCTGAGCATCCGGTGACTTTTCAGGCGTAGCAGCGCAACCCGCCAAAGAAATAAGTATTGCGATGTTTATCCATTTGTTCATGCAATCAAACGACCCACTTTCAAAAAAGTTGTCCGCATAGATTATCAGAAAAAGCCACTGATTCAGACTGCCGTTTTAATCTATTTGGACAAAAACCACACATTCCTTAAAATGACCCACTTTTCTTGTGCTCTTATTCACCGCCGATGACTCTTCTTGCCGTAGGGATAAATTACAATACAGCGCCGGTCGCCATCCGCGAACGCCTGGCTTTCCCGGCCGAGATTCTCGATAACACATTGAAAAATTTGTGGAATATCAGAGAAATCAGCGAAGCCGCGATACTTTCCACCTGCAATCGCACCGAATTCTATTATCAGGCGGAAAGCGACGATCAATCCACGCTGGTCGACTGGATTGCCGACACCAAAAAAATAAAACCAGTCGAATTTACACCCTATTTGTACAGTTACAAAGACAGTCAGTCGATCCGACACATGTTCCGCGTCGCCTGCGGACTGGATTCGATGATACTCGGCGAACCGCAAATTCTTGGGCAGATGAAAACCGCCTATCACGCCGCCAATCAAGCGGGTACCTTGGGCAGAAATCTCAGCAAATTATTCCAACACACATTCTCCGCCGCCAAAAAAGTCCGCACCGACACGGCGATAGGCTCCAGCCCTGTCTCGGTAGCGTTTGCGGCGGTACAGCTGGCTCAACAAATTTTCGACAAGCTCAGCGAACAGACCGCGCTGCTGATAGGCGCCGGCGAAACCATAGAACTGACGGCCCGCCACCTGCACCAGCACGGCATTGGCCGGATCATTATCGCCAACCGCACTTACGACAAGGCCCACGCCTTGGCGACTCAGTTCAACGGTTACGCGATCTCTCTGTCCGAACTGCCGGATCATCTAGCCGAAGCCGATATAGTGGTTTCTTCCACCGCCAGCCAACTGCCCATCCTCGGCAAGGGCCGAGTGGAAAGTGCTATCAAAAAACGCAAGCACAAGCCGATGTTCATGGTCGACCTGGCGGTACCGCGCGACATCGAAGCCGAAGTGGAACAATTGCGCGACGTGTATCTCTACACCGTAGACGATCTGCAGAACACCGTCAACCAGAACATGGATTTACGCCGCCGCGCCGCCGAGCAGGCCGAGGAAATCATCGACACCCAGGTCGAACATTTTCTGGCCTGGCTGCGTTCGCAAGGCGCGCAGGAAACCATACGCGACTTCCGAACCCAGGCCGAACTGACTCGCGACGAGGCGCTGCAAAAAGCGCTGGCACAGTTGAACAACGGCGCGCCTGCCGATGAAGTATTACAACGCCTGGCCCACACACTGACCAATAAATTAATCCACACCCCGTGCGCGCAATTGCGCGACGCCGGCGCCAACGAACGCCACGATTTAATCGCCGCCTCGCGCGAAATTTTCAAATTATGATAAACCACCGATGAAACCCTCGATACAAACCAAGCTGGAAAACCTCGGCGAACGCTTTGAAGAAATCACCGCCCTACTCTCGCAACCGGAAGTACAAAGCAACCAGAACCAATTTCGCAGCCTCGGCCAGGAATACGCGCAAATCGAACCCTTAGTCGCCTGCTACAAGACTTATCTGGACAACGAAGCCAATCTGGAATCGGCCAAGGAAATGGCCAAGGACAGTGATCCGGAGCTACGGGAAATGGCCAAGGAAGAAATTCAAGCCGCCGAAGCCCAACAGGAAGAGCTGGAACAGCAACTACAAATCCTGCTGTTGCCGAAAGATCCCAACGACAACCGCAATATATTCCTGGAGGTGCGGGCCGGCACCGGCGGCGACGAAGCCGCAATATTCTCCGGCGATCTGGCGCGCATGTATCAACGCTACGCGGAACGTCGTGGCTGGAGCACCGAAATTATCAACGAAAATCGCGGCGAGCATGGCGGCTACAAGGAAGTCATCATGCGCATCAGCGGTCAGAACGTCTATTCCCAGTTGAAATTCGAGTCCGGCACTCATCGCGTCCAGCGCGTACCGGAAACCGAATCCCAAGGCCGAGTGCATACCTCGGCCTGCACCGTGGCCATCATGCCGGAAGTCGATAGCGTAGACGAGATCGAAATCAACCCGGCCGACCTGCGCATCGACACCTACCGAGCATCGGGTGCCGGCGGCCAGCACGTCAACCGGACGGATTCGGCGATCCGCATCACCCACATCCCGACCGGCGTGGTGGTGGAATGCCAGGACGAACGCTCGCAGCACAAGAACCGCGCCCGCGCCATGTCAGTTCTACAAGCGAGATTACTCGCCGCCGAGCAAGAGAAACAGCACGCCGAACAATCGGAAAGCCGCAGATTGCAAGTCGGCAGCGGCGACCGTTCCGAGCGTATCCGCACTTACAACTACCCGCAAGGCCGGCTGACCGACCACCGCATCAATCTGACGCTCTACAAGCTGGAAGAAATCATGGAGGGCGGGCTGGAGCACGTGATTCAGCCGCTGATACACGAACATCAGGCGGAATTGCTGACACAGTTGGGCAATGTCTGAGTTGGCGACCGAATCGATTCAAATCCTGCTCGCCGATGCGATTGAAACCCTAACCCCCGTATCGGAAACCGCCTCGCTGGACGCGGAAGTATTGCTATGCCATTGCCTAAACAAAAACCGCTCGTTTCTGAGAGCCTGGCCTGATCATCGGCCGACCACGCGGCAAATTGCCGATTACCGGCACTTGATAGAGCAACGCCGGCAAGGAATGCCGGTCGCCTATCTGACCGGCCAACGCGAATTCTGGTCGCGCAATTTTCTTGTCGGCCCCGATGTGTTGATACCCAGACCTGACAGCGAATTGCTGGTCGAACTCAGTTTAGAATGGCTACCCGCTGGCCAAGCCAGCAAAATCATCGACCTCGGCACCGGCTCCGGGATCTTGGCGATTACCTTGGCGGCCGAGAGGCCACTGGCGGACGTGATCGCCACTGACCTTAGCCCCGCGGCCTTGACTGTTGCCAGGCAAAACGCCGAACGGCTCGCCACCCATAATGTCCGATTTCTGCAATCCCACTGGTTCGACGCGATAACAGATCATGACTTCGACCTCGTGATCAGCAACCCGCCCTACATCGCCGAGAGCGACCCGCATTTACGACAAGGCGATGTCCGCTTCGAGCCGAATAGCGCGCTGGTCAGCGCCGAAAACGGCCTGAAAGATATTCGCCTGATCGCCGAACAGGCCCGCAGTCATCTGAAAATCGGCAGCCGACTATTGGTCGAACACGGCTACAATCAACAGGCCGGGGTACAAGCCATTTTCGAGACCTTAAACTACCGGCAAGTCAAAACTCACGCCGACCTATCCGGCAATCCCCGCGTCACATCAGGATTATGGAACCCGACATGAACACCGACGAAATTTGTTTACCGCGCAAACTCACCAATCAATTGCTGCATCTGGCACAACTCTCTCCCGAGACGGAAGTCTGCGGACTGGTCGGCGCCGACACCGGCGGCATGCCGGTCAGTTGCTATCCGATCGCCAACAGCGCCGACACGCCGCAAAACCGTTTCCTGCTGGATGCCAGCCAGCAAATTGCGGCGATGAAACAGATGCGCGACAAGTGCGAAAACCTATTCGCGATTTACCATTCCCATCCCCACACCCCTGCCATACCCTCGTCCACCGACATCGAGCAAGCCACCTACCCGGAAGCGCTGCACCTGATTATTTCCCTGAACACCAAGGGCGTACTGGAATTGCGCGCCTTCCGCATCGTGGCCAACCCACAGGGAAGTGGGAAGTGCGGCGATTTGTCGGGAACACATGCCGCCAAAACCGTGCGGGAATTGCCACTCAGCCTGATCGAGACGTAGGCTTTTACCGACTCAACATACAAAGCCGGTATAATGCCGCGATTTTCCTTCCGGCGAGACCAATATGAGACCCAGCGGACGCAATCCCGATCAATTACGCGAAATACGCTTCACCTGTCATTACACCAAGCATGCCGAAGGCTCGGTTTTGGTGGAATTCGGCGACACCAGGGTGTTGTGCACCGCCAGCGTCGACAACAGCGTGCCGCGCTTCCTGAAAGGCAAGGGCGAAGGCTGGGTCACCGCCGAATACGGCATGCTGCCGCGCTCCACCCACAGCCGAATGGACCGGGAAGCCGGACGCGGCAAGCAAGGCGGACGGACGCTGGAAATCCAGCGCCTGATCGGCCGCTCCTTGCGCGCCGCGATCGACCTGAAAGCGCTGGGCGAAAACACCATCACCATCGATTGCGACGTGATCCAGGCCGACGGCGGCACCCGCACCGCCTCGATCACCGGCGGTTTCGTGGCTTTGTCGATTGCGATCGAACACCTGTTGAAAACCCACAAGATCAAGAAGAATCCGCTGCACGGCCAGGTCGCCTCGGTATCGGTAGGCATCTACAACGGCATACCGGTGCTGGACCTGGATTACGCCGAAGACCACCAGGCCGAGACCGACATGAACGTGGTGATGAATGAAGCCGGCCATTTCATCGAAGTACAGGGCACCGCCGAAGGCCACGCCTTCAGGAAGGACGAGCTCAACGCCATGCTGGAACTGGCCGAATTCGGCATCAATCAGTTGCTGGAAAAACAACGGGCCGCGCTGGAAGCCGCCAAAAAACCGGCGCCCAAACCGATCGCTTTTTAAGGCCATGAGTTCCATCGTCTTAGCCAGCGGCAATCCCGGCAAGATTCGGGAGATTCAGGCCATCCTGCAAAACGACAAGATTCTGCCTCAATCGCAATTCGACGTCGCCGAACCTGACGAAACCGGCTCCACCTTCGTCGAAAACGCCATCATCAAGGCCCGCAACGCCGCGCTGCATTGCCAACTACCGGCAATAGCCGACGATTCCGGGCTGGTGGTGGATGCGATGAACGGCGCGCCGGGCGTGATCTCGGCCCGCTATGCCGGCGTTGGCGCCTCCGACCAGGCCAATCTCGAAAAGTTATTGCTGAAGATGCGCGATGTGCCGGAAGCAGAGCGCAGCGCCCGCTTCATCTGCGTGATGGTCTACCTGCGCCATGCCTTGGACCCGACGCCGGTCATCGCCCAGGGCGTCTGGGAAGGCCGGATCATGCATCATGCCGTCGGCGACAACGGCTTCGGCTACGACCCGGTGTTTTGGGTGGAACAATACCAATGCTCGTCGGCGCAACTGGCGCCTGAGCTGAAAAATGCCCTCAGTCACCGCGGCCAGGCCCTAAAAATATTGAGCCAACAACTCGCAACCCGGTGAATCGGCCGTTGCAAATAATCGCCAGGCAATTCGCCGGCAGTCATGCGATTATCGACATATCGCCACTGGGTAACGGCCTGATCAACGATAGCTATCGGATCACGACCGACAGTTTCGGGTTTGTGTTGCAACGCATCAACACCCACGTGTTTCCCCGGCCAGAACGGGTGATGTTCAACCTGCAATTGCTCGGCGAGCATATCCATCAGCAACCCGCCGGCGACGTGCTTCTGCAAATTCCGGCCGTTTTGCCGACTATCGACGGACAAGCTTTTTTCCATGCCGAAGACGGCCAGTTCTGGCGGGCGCTGCAACTGATAACGCCGGCCGAAAGCCGCGAACGAATCAGCCGCCAAACAGAAGCCGAACAAGTCGGCTTCGCGCTGGCCCACTTTCACCGCCTGTGCAGCGACTTGCCCACCGACCGCTTGTACGACACCCTGCCCGGCTTCCACATCACGCCCGGCTATTTCCGGGATTATCAAACCCTGCTCGAACAGCCGCTAAGGGTTAAAGCCTGCGACCGCTTCGACTATTGCCAAACGTTTATAGCCTCCTTCGCGGACCATATCGCTGTTTTGGAGGACCCCAAACAGCAGGGATTGTTGGTCGAACGCGTCATCCATGGCGATCCGAAACTCAACAATTTCCTGTTCGAACCGGGCAGCGACCGCATCGTCAGCCTGATCGACCTGGACACCGTCAAACCCGGATTGGTACATTACGACATCGGCGACTGCCTGCGTTCCTGCTGCCATATTCAGGAGGGCAATCGCTTCGATCTCGATTGCTGTGAGACCCTATTGAGCAGCTACCTGCGGGAAGCCGGCCATTTTTTCGCGCCGGCCGATTACGATTATCTGTATGCCGCCATTTTGCTGATCCCCTTCGAACTGGGGCTGAGATTTTTCAGCGATCATCTGGCCGGCAACCGCTATTTCAGGGTCAGCGATCCCGAGGAAAATTTAAGGCGGGCGGAATCGCAGTTTCAGCTATGCGAAGATATTGCCGTTCAGCGGGCTCGGATTGAAAAGCTGATCTCGGGCTTGAGATCGGTGAATTGAACCGTTATTTGTCTCCGTTTGAGGCGGGGCTTTCGGCTTAGCCCTGCTATTCCCAAAGCGGCCGCAGGAGTTTTTCCAAAAGCCTGGGATCGTCGAAATGGCGTTTGCCTAGGAAGGCAATGGCATGAGTTCCCCATTGCCGCATCGCGCCGGCGCTGGGTACGCCCATGGGCCAGAGCAGAAATCGCTCGGGGCGCTCGCTGCCTGGCACCAAGCCGTCGGTATCGAACAAACTTCGATGCCTGCCGTCCGGCAACGACAGCGAGCGAAGGTCGTCGTAATCGCGCCAGCCATACGTCAACGATCCTGATTCTGGCGCTTCCTCTGAGATGCCTTGGATGAAGTGGGTTCGGGAACTGAGCGTGACCACCAGCGATTCTCCGGGCTTAGGGCCGAGAATCGGCATCGGTGACAAGATCGGCTCCGAACCATCCATGGGTTGCGCGACCCTGAATCCTTCCCCCGGAAAAATCTGGTAATAACAGCCACAGGAGTGAATACTGTCATACGCCAGCGGCTTGCCGTCCATCCCCAAAGTGACGCGCCAGATCAGTCCGTCGAAACGACCGGCGTAAATATCCAGCCAAGCTTCCGGCGATCTTGCCGGGAACCAGACCATGTAATTGAGCTGGAGCAAGACCTGGCCGCCGAAGCGAGTATGTGAAACCAGGCGGTAAACGCTGGCTTCGTTGGTGTCGATTGTGGCCTCGCCATCCCCACCGATTCGGACCATACCGATGCGATCGCCGCCATCAGCGGTATCGACGGCCCAGACCGGCGCAAAAGTGGAAAATAAGCGCCCGAGTTGGTCTTCGGAAGGCTCCGGAATGCCCAGCGGATTGTCCGCCGAATATTCGAGTATCTTGGCGACCTCGTCAGTGCCCAGAACATTCCGCGTTGGCGGCGTATAGCGAATCAATTGGCCGGCGGCTGACTGATTCTGATCAGGCTTGACGAAGGGTTCGCGCATCTCCCGCTGCACCCGCCAGACGCCTTCGACGATGGCCCAGCGGCTGAAAAAATACAAACCGAAAACCCTCTGCCAGTTCGAATAAGCATCGGGCGGCTCGACTTCGGCGAGTAACTGGGCGCGCCGACTCGGATAAATCAGATCCTGCTCGGCCAGGATGTGTCCACAGACATTCACCGCCTCTTCGACATTAGCGCCGGAATGAGTTTTAAGATGAGATTTCGCTTCGGGCGGCAGATTGCGCCATTCGATCATTCGGGTGGTTTCACCCAATTGCCGTAGACGCTCCAGCCAGGCGGCATAAGCTTCTCCCGTCAAATTTTCCTTCGCAAAAGACGCCAGGAAGCGATCGACGCGGAGTTCCGGAAAACCCGCTATCCGTGCCGTGCCGGCGTCCGCCACACTGGACTCGGCCACTCGCTGGTCCATTTCTTGGAAAAGGCGCTCGCAATCGGCTTGCTCCGCTCCCAAGGTAGGAAGTGATTTCCACCCGGCACAGGCTTGAAAAAATAAGCCGAGAATGACGACCAAGACCGGAATCAACGTGTTCAGAGTATTCTTAATACACATGGCAAACCTCCCGGCGATGGCTGCGGTTTCTTCCATCGCGATCAACCTAAAAATGCAGTTGACGTGTGTTATAGGCCGTTCGTGCTGAGCAAAGTCGAAGCATGGACGGCCTATAACACACCCACCCATTGGGTGATTGAAAAATCCCGTTCGTCCTGAGCTTGTCGAAGGGGGAGCGGGATTTTTCAAGACCTAACTGCTTCAATCAAAAACAAACAGGAATTGAAGACCCTTATCCGATTTCCGGCCTTGGCAAATGGTTCATTGCAATCCTCACCACGCCCGACAAAATAATGCCAGTGATTCGAGCCGAGGGAACGATACTAAACTTAAATTGCCTGTAAGGTTTTACCAGGCATGACGACCAACGACCTTAGCATCACGGGAGGCAATCATGGGCAGCTCTACGGAATACGATTTATGCATCATCGGCGGCGGCGCGGCCGGCTTGGTGGTAGCCGCCGGCGCGGCGACGCTGGGCGCGAAAGTGGTGCTGGTGGAAAAAAACGCCCTGGGCGGCGATTGCCTGCATTATGGCTGCGTGCCCAGCAAGGCCCTGATCCACAGCGCCAAAGTCGCCCATACCCTGCGCGATGCCGAACGGTTCGGCATCCCGGCGCAGGCACCGGCCATCGATTTGCCCACCGTGATGCAGCGGGTGCAAAGCGTGATCAGGCAAATCGAACCCAACGACAGCCCGGAACGCTTCGCCGAGTTGGGGGTGGAGTTAATCTTCGGCGCGGGGCAATTCACGGCGCCAGACGCCTTCTCGGTCGATGGCCGGGAATTGCGGGCCAAAAACTTCGTGATCGCCACCGGCACCCGCCCGGCGATTCCGCCGCTGCCGGGACTGGACCAGATACCTTATCTGACCAACGAAACCCTGTTTTCGGTCCAAGAACAAATACCGCATTTATTGATCCTGGGCGGCGGGCCGATAGGCTGCGAAATGGCGCAAGCTTTGGCCAGGCTCGGTAGCCGGGTCACCGTCTTCGACCTGGCGCAGGGCTTGTTGCCGCGCGAAGACGAAGACATCAGCGCGGTGGTGGCCGAGCGCTTCAAACAGGAAGGCATCGCCTTGCATCTTGGCATCAAGGTCATCAAGGTCGACCGCCAAGACGGCGAAATCGGGGTTTTGCTGGAGCATCCGCAACGAGGCCAATACTGGTTGAGCGGCAGCCACTTGCTGATCGCGGCCGGCCGCAAACCCAATCTGGAAGGATTGGGACTGGACAAGGCCGGCGTCGAATTGAACAACAGCCGGCTAGTGATCGATGCCCGGCTGAGGACCGGCAATAAAAACATCTACGCCTGTGGCGATGTCGCAGGTCCTTATCTGTTCACCCACATGGCCGAACATCAGGCCGGCGTGGTGTTGCGCAACGCGCTGTTTCACTGGCCCAGCAAGGCGCAAACCAACAACATCCCCTGGTGCACCTATACCGATCCGGAGCTGGCGCGGGTCGGGCTGTCGGAAAGCGAGGCCCTGCAGCAAGGCATTCAACATCAGATTTACCGCTTCCCGTTCGCCGACATCGACAGGGCCGTGACGGAAGGCGCAACCGAAGGCCTGGCGAAAATCATCACCACGCCGCGCGGCAAACTACTCGGCGCCTGCATCGTCGGCCCCCATGCCGGGGAATTAATCGCCGAATACGGGCTGGCCATCGCCAAGGGTATGAAAGCCGCCGACTTGAGCAACACCATCCACATCTACCCGACGCTGGCGCAAATCAACCGCCGCGTCGCCGACCAACGGCTCAAGGAGGCACTGACGCCCTGCCGAAAGCTTTGGTTGAAACGCATCTTCGGCTGGCGGGGTTAAGCCGGATGCGATGCGTTGCAGCCGGGCGATTCGACTTGACACACACTAACCACATGCTAGAGTCAGCGGCTTACTGAATATCCAGGCGCATTTGCCTGCTGATCAATTGTTGGACGCCTATTCCTTATGCCAAGTAGAAAGCGACTGCGGAGTGTCTGTCACAGCATCGCTCATCATGCTGTGAGTAGCCTCTCTTACTTACATCCACATGTTCTGCGCGCGTGTCGGTCAGCCGGTCTCAGCCACATTACAATCCAGCTACTTGAGCCTGAACCATGTCCAGTGCTGTTTCTTGGGAACGAACCGCTCCGGCTATCGCTACGTGGGTTGAAAGAAAAACTCGAACACATCCTTACCTCGGAAGGTTTTGCCATGTCAGACATTGCCGGTGCTGAACTTACATTCGAACCAGACCCAACGTTAAGAGATGACCATTGCAGTATTTGCCGAGCTCTTCTGGTGCCACGATCATGCGATCCAGTTGAGTACATCGTTAATTACATGGGCAAGACGTTGCACGCCCAACCCAGCGCTCCTGAAGCCCAATTCTCCGGCAAGCTGGCTCCAAGCTCTTGAGCTGCACGTTATGCATATGCATGTTTCCCGCACTCTCGGCCCTGCAAAGCTCCAAATCTTCACTCAGATGAAGAGTCAGATTTCGTTTTCTGATTTCTGCCCTCCTGCTGGAACCATTGAATTCAGAGCAAATGAAGGCTTCCTGACCAATTCAATAATGCTCTTCAAGCTCTCATATCCAGATTACGAGCTTGAAGCATCTGTCCATGATGGAATGGTGTTTGTTCGCCGCAATGGCCTTCATCAACATAGCGAGCAATACTCTGGCAAAGATCCTTGCCATGTCGCCATTCAATGGGACGTTGAGTCAATTGCATGTGGAGTCATGCCCTCGGGTAATCCAGCAGATTCAGTGAATCAACACATGCGAGCGGTCCACACGCCAATCACTCTTCCGCCTCCCGAACTTGTTCGAATCCTTCGCACAGAGAATCTCTTGGTCAATTCCGCATACCACAGCACCGACGACTTATTTTCCTGCGTCCTTGATTGTCTCCATCTTTGCGATGGCTGACATCAGTCGTCATGGTGGCGAGAGATTTGTCTGGGGAAAAGGAGGGGACTCTTCAAAACCATTCGACGAGCCCGAAATATCAAGGTTTATTGCTTCGTTCTTGACCTCCCATGGCGCAGCAAGAAACTTCGACGTCACATGCGAGCCAATCGCAGGTGGAGGGAATGTCGACTTTTATGTTGTCGCCCCCATCTTGGGAGCCGGCTTAGCAAAAATCGCCATCGAAGCCAAGAAGGCGGGAAGCCAACAGCTCGCGCACGGACTTCAAGTGCAACTTCCAGAATACATGGCACGTATCGGCACAAGACATGGCATCTACTTAATCTATTGGCTCAAGTCCCCGAGCTACCCCTATCCCTCCCAGGAGAATTACGCACAACTGGAAATGGAGGTTCTCGATCCAATCCCCCGGTTGCCAAGCGTTCGAACAGTAGGTCTAAATCTCTGTTTCGGGCCAACGCCCAGCAAACAATATGCATAACCCGCCATTCCACGGAGACTGCCGACAAGCCGCGCTTACCAAACATCAAGCCCGACTGACGCCTAACCCCTTACCTAGAACGCAATGCATCCAAAGAAAGCCGATGAACTTACGAGCCGCGAATTCGGAAGATGAGGCATTCTTATGGGAAGCGCAATATCACGCAGCCCTCCTTGACTCGAAACAAGACCCAACGGCGGTCGTTCAGGGCGACCCGATTTTGGCGCGGTATGTCGAAGGCTGGGGACGAATCGGCGACATAGGCATCATCGCAGAGCATGACAACAAACCCGTGGGAGCAGCATGGTGCCGGCTGTTTCGGAAGGAAACACCGGGATGGGGATGGATTGACGAGGAAATCCCCGAAATTTCTGTGGCCGTTCTACCGGAATTCCGGCAAAAGGGAATAGGAACATCCCTTTTGACACGCCTGCTGGAAATCGCCGGCCAGAATTACAAAGCGGTTTCTCTTGCGGTAAGGTCAACAAATCCGGCGTTTCGGCTTTACCTCCGTCTTGGATTCCGTGTCCTTCCCGAACGAAACTTTCTCAATCGCACCGGCGTGTTGTCTCACGTAATGATGCAAGAATGTGATAACTTTACCTTAGATCACATCAACGGAGGAACCGCACATATGCCGACCAATGCAGAACACCAGATAGCCGAACTTGAAGAGACTCTGCGACTTGCCATGCTTGATTCGAACGTCGAAGCCCTCGATAGATTGATCTCCCCCGACCTCATTTTCACTAACCACCTTGGCCAAGTCTTTAGCAAGCAAGACGACTTGGATCTGCACCGCTCCGGAATTCTGAAATTTCAGGCGATCGAACCTTCGGAAATGCGTGTGAAGGTCGGCGGCGAACTTGCCACCGTTTCGGTTCGGGCGAAGTTGGCCGGAGCTTTTGATGGGACACCCTTCATTGCCGATCTGCGGTACACGCGAGTCTGGCGCCGCGTCGCGGATAATGAATGGCAGATTTGGGCGGGCCATAGCAGCGCGGTGCAACAGCCCGAGCCGAATGCAGCCTAATCCTGTGTTCGAGGCGAGCCGAGCAAGATGCGCGACTCGACTCCACATTAACCGGGGCTCACATGCCGCTCTCCGAAAAAACCAAGCACATCCTGCTCGCACCGTTCGCGATTTCGCACATCATGGACCGCTTTTGGTTGCCCGGCCTCATTGGGGTGATGCTAATTGCACTGGGCTTTTGGCTGCATGCCGGCTGGCTAAAGGTGGCCGGCATCGTTTTGGCGGCGCCGATTATTTGGGTGTATGCGGTCGTGATTCTGGTTTTTATTCCCTTCGCGATCTTCGACCATGTTCGGCGGAAGATTAAAGGGGGGGATTGGTGACCATTCACATCCCATCCACCATGGACATTTCGATCACTTGGAAACATTTCGCCGCTTGGTTGGTGATGCTGCTGGTTTCCGTAGCCAATGGCGCCGCCCGTGATCTCAGCTATGGCAAACACATGAGCGAGATGGCTGCGCACCAACTGTCCACGGCCATCAGCATCGTATTGCTTGGGATGGTGATCCGGACCTTCGTTCGCTTTTATCCGCCATCCTCCGATCGGCACGCCATTTTCATCGGCCTGCAGTGGACTGCGCTCACCATCGCATTCGAGTTCATCTTCTTTCACTTTGTCGGCGGCCATTCGTGGTCGGAATTGCTCGCCAACTACAACATTTTGGCTGGGCGAATCTGGGTTCTCGTCCTGCTCTGGATAGCAGTCGCCCCCTATGTTTTCTTCCATTTCCGCCGCCAGGCCTAAGCGAGCCAGTGCGAAAAGCCGCACGGCCCGCTTACTTCCACTCTAGGCCTCGCATGTCACTCGTCACACTTGGCTGGCTATTCACCCTTGGCGTCCTGGCTCACAATACCGAGGAAGCGCTGTTCCTGCCCGAGTGGTCCGCAGGCGCCGGCCGTTGGCATGTAGCCGTTGGGAAGGTGGAATTCCGCTTTGCCGTTCTGATGCTTTCGCTGCTCCTCGTCGCGGCCGCCGTTGCCGCTTCCTTTTCTGGCGCCACGAGCGTCGCCGCGTATATTTTCGCCGGCTATGTATTGGCGATGGTGGCGAACGTCTTGGCGCCTCATGTCTTGGCAACCCTGGCACTACGCCGCTACATGCCGGGCACCGCAAGCGCCGTGCTGTTCAATTTGCCGCTTGGCGGTATGTTTCTGTACCGAGCGTTGTCCGAGGGCTACGTCCAACCCATGACATTTGCCTGGGCGGGCCCGCTCACGGCCTTGGCAATACTCGCATCCATTCCCGTCCTTTTCGCCCTGGGCCGCTGGCTACGGTCACGGCTGGATGAACACGCGTCTACCGAGAAATAGCGTGCAGCGAACGGCAACCTTAACTCGAAACCAGGCTAGGCCGTAGTTTTAGCGTTCGAAGTATTGAACGCCGAGAACAATCTATTGAGCAGCGCTTTTTCACTTTCAATGACTCTTTCTTGTGGGCCAAAAGGGTATCGAACGGTACACGCGGCGGCAATATCCATGCAGTAATTTAAAACCGTTTCATGACGATTTGATTCGTCGGCAATCGCCGAACGAGCCACCAATTCCGACAGCCTTTCCAGCAAATGCCGCGAAGGTCTTTGCTGCGTAAAGCGATCCAAAAAATCGTTGGCGTCCGCTACCGTGGCGAATGGAAAACCCGAAGACCTGTCGAGCGCCGCGATATGCTCTATGGTGAATTTGTAGAGTAGCGACAGTTCATTGGACTGGTTATGACCGTCCGCCCAGATCATTTCGATTAGCGGTATAAGTTCGAGGAAATAAAAATCCGCCTCTTTCAAATTAAATTCTCTTGCTAACAAGTCGAAGTCTTGCTGTATGTTCATGGTTTTCCGTTTTAATCCAAGTCCTGGCCTTTCTCGCTACAAGTATAGTGGCTGATTTTCTTTACAGAGTACGGCATCGTTCAGTTTTTTGTAGGCCAGAATAAGCCGATAGGCGTTTCTGGCGGAACAATTTAGCCGGAAATGCTGCGCTTATTCCGGCCTACAAGGCTACAACTCCAATGATTCTAGCAACAAGGGCGTCGTCATGCGATTGTTGCGCCACTCACCCTGGCCCTGGACTCTTCGTCATGCAGCGCGACGACGGGGGCGACCTTTGGATGGGTAATGCCCGACCCAATCGATTCGATGAATTTGCAGGAGGCGAATCCGGCCGCTCGCGCGTCGTAAACCGCTAGCCAGCCGGCTCGCTCGCCAATACGTTCCGGTCGGACCGGCCAGACGCCGGGGCGTGGTTTCATGTGGGTGGAAATGCCGATTCTCCAGGGTTTGGCGGTGAGCCGCGCACGGAAGCACTGTTGATTAAGACACATCCGAACATAGATCGGATCAGCGTCTATGGTTCGGTAGAACTCTTGAACCATTCCATCGCCAGGTTGAAACGGCTGATGGGTGGCTAGCAAGCGCAGTCCCGCCGGAGTGCGATAAAGCCTGATGTTCCATGTGGGATTCTTTGCCAGGAAGCGGAGCACACGTTTTTTCGCCAATCGCTCCGCGCCGCCTAACGCTTTGATTCGGATACGGTTGATGAAGTCCACCAGCGGGCTAGAGATGAACATGGACAAAACGGCAACGGCAATACCCCAGGCCCTGAATTCACATTGCCAACCTAGAAATGCGGCCAGCCCGAGCATCATGGCGAAGAACGCAAACTTGAACTTGAGCGATCCGCTGACTGGAAAATCGATGTCCGCAAACAACACATCGGGGGTATTAAGGCACTTGGCGCCATAGGCATTACGCGTGATCACCACAACTCCGTGTCGGGCAATGACTTCCTCTCGAATAGGGACGCCTTCCGCGCCGTTGTAGGCGACTTTGGGCTCGCGCCTCGATACCTTGTCGCCGGAAATCGCCCGCCGCAGCGCTTCGTCCGCACGGGATTCGGCCATCTCCTCGGCTTGTTCCTGGCTGAGATCGGACCACCCGAACCTGCGCACGGTAATCTGCTTGCGGTCTTGAAGGTATTGCTTTCGGGCCTCGGCCCAGTAGGAAGGAACGATCATGGTGTCTGTGGAGTAAAAAGATGAGTGTCGTTGTGGACCAACTATTGAAATTCGCCTGCGCGATAGCGTTAAGCACTGAACGATTAAAGGCTAACATCCGGCTATCGTCTATTGACGTCCGGAGTATACCTTGCCACGTTTGAAGGATTTCACCGTTCCCGGCGAAGCATGGTAACGATGAATGAGATACTTATTCGCGATCCATATCAACAAAATCGGCGGCTAGGTTTTCGCCCCAATCGGCGGCATACCAACCCGCCGCGACGAAGCGCCAAAAAGAACTGTATGGCCATGCCGCCGGCGAAGCGGACAAACCGTGTTTGACCGGATTGTAATGTATGTAATCCAGATGCTTATGAAAGTCGTCTTCGTCACGGATACAATGCTCGAAAAATCGCGATTGCCAAATGGTTTTGGCGCCATTGCGCCTGACCTTTGCCGGAACTCGCCGGGAAAATGCCGTCTTAATCATTTGCCAACGCGTGGAAAAATCGCTGTCGCCGTCAGGTAGCCGCCATAGACAATGTAAATGATCCGGTAAAATCACTGCGGATTGTAAATCGAAAGGTCGTTTGGATTTCACCGTTTGAAATGCTTGGCGAAGTAATTCGACCAGTCGCTCATCGGCGAAAATCGGCCGGCGGCCGTAGGTTACCAATGTAAAAAAGTACGTACTCCCAGGAAGGTATAAACGCCGGTAATCGCTCATCATGGGCAGCCTCGAATAAGACCTCGTCAGCGTAGCAAGCGAATATGCATCCGGCAAGCACCGAATATTTTCATTGGTCCCATTTTCCAATCGTCTATAGCTCTTCCGTTACGACGATAGTTGAGGTCGTAATTCTCGAGACTCGTCATATATATGTCTGCCTGATCCGTTCCCTCGACGTAGACGGCTATCCAAGGCTCGCAGGCGAAGGCTTCGCAGGCATCCATTGTTTTCTGGCGGTCATCTTTCCCATTCTGGTACGAGAAGATATTTACAGACGATTCCTCCCTGCCCACGGTGCGAGTTCTTGACTTGACCGTGATGCCAAGACGGCGGCGAGTGGAAGGGCTATAGGCCACGATGTCAATTCCAGTATGATCTACTATCGTTACTTCCCAGCCTGAGCGTGACAGCCAGTTGCATATAGTCAGCTCGCCGCAGTCCCCAATGATCTTCTGATGTCGCGTACTCTTGACGATACCCATTAAGAAATCCCTTTCAGATGTAGGCCAGAATAAGCCGATAGGCGTTTCTGGCGGAATAAGATTGCCGGAAACGCTTGCGCTTATTCCGGCCTACAAGGCTCATGGCCCTCATGTTCGCGGATGTTCGGAGCAGACTGCTTCCAGAGCAACCAGAAGGTCTTGGATTTTTTGAAACCACTCACCATCAATTTGCTTCTTCTGCTGAAACGCTTTCGCAATCGCCTTCCCTGTTTGAAAGGGAACACTCAATGGGCCGACCGTGTGATCGCCAAGCGCAATGAAAACATCGAATGACTCGCCTTTCTCTTCTGCTATTACAGAAGGAAAGCCTTGAAACGCGAAGTTGTTAACATGAAGGTCATGTAGCGCAGCGGCCGCAATTGCTCCAGTTATCTGGTTGGTCGTAAATCCGTCCTTCATGTAGTAGGTCATTTGGATACTCCGTGAATAAGCTGGCTAACAATTGATTAGCTGGCAAATTTGCCCATCATCATACCCGCTAATCCCTACCCATTCAAACTACACCCCTCCTTCGCATCAACCGATAAGCCGCCGGTATCACCAGCATCGACAACAGCGGCGCGGTGACCATGCCGCCGACCATCGGCGCGGCGATGCGGCTCATCACTTCGCTGCCGGTGCCGCTGCCCCACAAAATCGGCAACAGGCCGGCGATGATCACCGCCACGGTCATGGCCTTGGGGCGTACCCGCAGCACCGCGCCTTCGCGGATGGCCGCCAGCAGCTCGATTTCACCGTGTCGATCGTGAGTCAGTCGTTCGGCCCAGGCCTGTTTCAAGTACAGCAGCATGATCACCCCGAATTCGGCAGAAATCCCGGCCAACGCGATGAAACCGACGCCGGTGGCCGCCGACAGGTTAAAACCCAAAAGATACAAAAACCAGACGCCGCCGGTCAACGCAAACGGCAGCGTGACCATGATCAGCAAGGCCTCGTCGAATCGCGAGAAAGTCAGATACAACAGCACGAAGATGATCAGCAAAGTGGCCGGCACCACCAGCGTCAGCCGGGCATTGGCGCGCTCCAGAAACTCGAACTGGCCCGAATAACTCAGCGTGATGCCGGGTTGCAGTTTGACCTCGAGCGCCACCGCCGACTTCAGATCAGCCACCACCGAGGCCAGGTCGCGGCCGCGCACGTCGATGTAGACCCAGCCGCTGGGGCGGGCATTCTCGCTTTTCAGCATCGGCGGGCCGTCGTTAATCTGTATCCGCGCCACGCTGCCCAGCGTGATTTGGCTGCCGTTGGCGGTGACGATAGGCAGTTCCCGCAAACGCTGCGGCGTGTCGCGCCATTCGCGCGGATAGCGCAGGTTGATGGGATAGCGGGCCAGGCCCTCGACGGTTTCGCCGATATTGTCGCCGCCGATCAGGCCTGACACCACCGATTGCAATTCGGCGATGCTCAGGCCATAACGGGCGGCGGCCAGCCGGTCGATGTCTACATCGATGTAACGCCCTCCGGTCAACCGTTCCGCCAGTGCCGACGATACCCCCGGCACTTGTTTGGCGACGTGTTCCACGTGCTGGGCAACCTTGTCGATCTCGGCCAGTTGGCTGCCGGTGATCTTGACCCCTATCGGGCTTTTGATGCCGGTGGCCAGCATGTCGATGCGATTGCGGATCGGCGGAATCCAGATATTGCTCAAGCCCGGCACCTTGACGGCCTTGTCCAGTTCCTCGACCAGTTTCTCCGGCGTCATGCCCGGCCGCCATTCGGTGCGTGGCTTGAACTGGATGGTGGTTTCAAACATTTCCAGCGGAGCGGGATCGGTGGCAGTTTCGGCCCGCCCCACCTTGCCGAACACCCGCGCCACTTCCGGCACGGTCTTGATCATCCGGTCGGTCTGCAGCAAGAGCTCGGAGGCTTTTTGGGCGGACAATCCGGGCAAGGCGCTAGGCATGTAAAGCAGATCGCCTTCGTCCAGCGGCGGTAGAAACTCCCCACCCAAACGGCCGAGCGGCCAGAACGAGGTCAAAAACAGCAACGCCGCCACGACCAAGGTGGTCTTGGGACGTTGCAACACGGCGTCCAGCACCGGCCGATAGGCGCGGATCAGCCAGCGGTTCAGGGGATTGTCGGTTTCGCTGGGCAATCGACCGCGTATCCAGAACCCCATCAGGATAGGAATCAAGGTCACCGACAGCCCGGCGGAAGCGGCCATCGCATAGGTCTTGGTAAACGCCAGCGGGCTGAACAGCCGGCCTTCCTGGGCTTCTAGCGTAAACACCGGCAGGAAGGACAAGGTAATGATCAACAGCGAAAAAAACAATGCCGGCCCCACTTCCACCGCCGCCTCGGTCATCACCCGCCAATGTTCGTCGCCTTTCAGAACCCGGCCGGAATGGGCGTGCTGCCACAGCTCGACTTTTTTGTGGGCATTCTCGATCATCACCACCGCCGCATCGACCATCGCCCCCACGGCGATGGCGATACCGCCCAGCGACATGATGTTGGCATTGATGCCCTGGTAACGCATGATCGCGAACGCGGTCAACACGCCCAAGGGCAAGGCGACGATGGCCACCAGCGACGAACGCAAATGCCAGAGAAACACCGCGCAGACCAGTGCCACCACGATGAATTCCTCGGCCAGCTTATGAGTCAGATTTTCCACCGCGCGGTCGATCAACTGGCTGCGATCGTAGGTGGTGACGATTTCCACGCCTTGCGGCAGGCTGGCTTTCAGGGCGTTTAATTTGTCGCGTACCGCGGCGATGGTTTCGCGGGCATTTTTGCCCGAACGCAGGATAATCACGCCACCGACCGATTCGCCTTCGCCGTCCAGATCGACGATGCCGCGCCGCATTTCCGGGCCGATCTGAATATGGGCGACATCGCCCAACAGCACCGGCACGCCGCCTTCCAGCTTAAGGACTATGCTTTTGAAATCGTCCAGCGTCTTCAGATAAGCGCTGGACCGCACCATCAATTCCGCCTCGCCCAATTCCAGCACCGCGCCGCCTGTTTCGGCATTGGCTTGTTTGATAGCGGAGCCAACTTGCTCGTGAGTTATACCCAGACTAACCAGCTTGATCGGATCCAACACCACCTGATATTGTTTGACCATGCCGCCGACCGTGGCGACTTCGGCGACATTGGGCAGGGTCTTTAGCTCGTATTTCAGAAACCAGTCCTGCAACGAGCGCAGCTGCGATAAATCGTGATGGCCCGTGCGGTCGATCAGCGCGTATTGATAAATCCAGCCTACACCGGTGGCATCCGGCCCCAGGTTGGCGCGGGCCGTGGCCGGCAGTCGGCTTTGCACCTGATTCAGATATTCCAGCACCCGCGAACGCGCCCAATATAGGTCGGTGCCGTCCTCGAACAGCACGTACACATAGCTATCGCCGAAAAACGAAAAGCCGCGCACGGTCTTGGCGCCGGGCACCGACAGCATGGTGGTGGCCAAGGGATAGGTGACCTGGTTTTCGACCACTTGCGGCGCCTGGCCGGGGTAGCTGGTGCGGATGATGACCTGCACATCCGATAAATCCGGCAAGGCGTCGATGGCCGTAGTCCTAACCGACCAAACGCCCCAGGCCGCGACAAACAGCGTGCCCAGCAATACCAGGAAACGGTTGGCGACCGACCAGCGTATCAGCGCGGCAATCATTGTTCACCTCCCATGTGATGCTGATGTTCCATAGTGGGAGTGGGAGCCGGTGTCATGTCATGCCCTTCGTGCCCCCCCGGATGCTCATTCGGAATAGGTTCGGCCTCTACCGGACGCGCCACCAGGCCGTTCAGGCTGGCCTCGGAATCCAGCAGGAACTGGCCGCTGGCCACCACTTGCTGGCCTTCTTCGAGGCCGGCGTTGACGATGGTTTGATTGCCGATCTCTGCGCCCAACACCACTTCCTGCGGCATGAATCGGCCCGACTCGCCGGCCAGCATCACCAGATTGCGTTTGCCGGTGCGGATGACCGCTTCGGTCGGCACCGCCAGCGCGGAATCCATGTCGGCGCTATTCAGAGTCACTTGTGCCGACAAACCGGGCCTCAGTTGCTGCTGCGGATTTTTTAGCTCTATCCTTACCCGAATACTACGACTACTGTCTTTCAACATCGGCAGAATCTCGGCGATCCGGCCCTCGATATCGTGACCGGGAAACGCGGTCAACCGCACCTGAGCGCTGTCGCCGATCCGCACCGAAGCGGCCTGGGCTTCCGGCACCGCCACCTCCAGCCAGACGCTGGCCAAACCGTTGATGCGCACCACGGTCTGTCCGCTCATCAATGTCATGCCGTTACGCACTTCCAAGTCCTGGATCACGCCGGCTACCGGCGCGCTAACGGTATAACGGTTTTGCACACTGCCGGTTCGTTCCAGTTGCTGAATCGAATACTCCGGCATGCCCAGCAGGCGCAAACGTTCGCGTGCCGCATTCAGCAAGGCGCCGTCGGCAAAATCGCGCACCGCCAGTAATTCGTGCTGCGCGGCGGCCCATTCCGGCACTAGCATCTCCACCAGCGGCTGACCGGCCTTGACCACGTCGCCCACCGCTAACGGCGAAGCCCGCTCGACGAATCCGCCGCTACGAGTCTGGACCACAGCCACCTCTCGTTCGTTAAAAGCTATCAAACCGGTGGCCTCGATACGATGGCTGAGCGGGATTCGGGCCACCTCCGCCAAACGCATGCCAATATTCTGGCTGATTGCGGCATCAATGCTCAATCCGGCCACGGACTCCTCGCCGGCATCCTCGGCGTATTTGGGAATCAACGGCATATCCATAAACGGTGAGGGGCCGGGTTTATCGAAGTGTTGTTGCGGCTGCATCGGGTCGTACCAATACAGCACTTTGCGCGAGCTTTCCGGCGTTTCCGCCACGGCATGGTTTTCAGTTGCCTGTTCAACGCTTGGTTGATTATGCAATGCCAGCCACCAGCCGATACCGCCGCCGGCAGCCAGCAACAGTAAGACCATCAGAGCCATCGGCAGCGTTTGTTTGGGTAAATTCATGGTTGCTGCTCCGAGTCTTGCAGGGTTTGTTGGCTATAGGTGTAATGCAGGCGGGCGGCCAGTTGCCGGCGTTCGCCTTCCAGGGCGATGGCTTTCAATTCCTCGTCGATGCGTTCCCGACGCGCGGCGATCAGCGTCGAAAGCTCACCCTTGTTACCTCGCCAGGCGGCTAGCGTCAGCTCGACTTTTTCCTCGGCCAGCGGAATCAACACCTCGCGGGCCCGCTTGACCGCATTGGCCAGACGCCGGTGTTCAGCCAAAGCCGATTCCAGCATCTCCGTATGCTCCTGCAACGCGGCTTCGCGTTCGGCTTGCAGCGCATTGCGCTCGTGCAGTTTGGCTTCCAGTTTGGGTTGTTGCCGGGAACCGGAAAACAGCGGCAGATCGACACTGACTTGCAAGGACACCATGTCACTATAGGCCGAGCCACGCCGCTGATAGGCCAGTTGTAGCGTCCAGTCCGGGATCTTCTCGGCTTCGGCCTCCTTCACTTCGGCATTCAGCACCCGGGTCTTGGGATCGAACAAATCCAGTTCCGGATGTCGGTGCAGGCCATGCGACAAGGCGTCGGGGTTGATCGGCCAATCGGGCGATTCGCCAGTCAAGGGTTGAGACGCCGCGTCACCGACCCAGCGTTTCAAGCGGGCGATGGCTTGGGAGCGTCGGCTGTCAAGTTCGTCGCGGCGCTCTGCAATCAGAGCCGCTTCCTGGCGCGGCGCCACCAGTTCGCCGGCCATGCCAGCGCCTCCGGCAAAGCGGGCTTGCACTGCCCTTTCGAATAGCCGGTTTTCGGCCTCCAGTTCGGATATCCGCGCCAGCTGCCGTTCGACAGCCTCACGCTCTATCCAGGCCGCGGCGGTTTCCTGCAAGACCTGCAGCTTGGCTAGCCGGGTCTGGGCTTCGGCCAGCGCCACACGGCCTTCCGCCGCCGCAGTGCGCGCATCCAGCTTGCCAAGATTAGGAAAAGCCTGCATCACGCCGACGCGCTGCATGGTCATGAAGTCCCTGGACAGGCTGAAACTGTCGGCGCCTTGAACCGGCAGATTGTCGACGCCCAGCGCCAGTTGCGGATCGGGCAGCGCGCCGGCCGGGATCGCCGCCTGGCGGGCGGCGTCGATTTGCTCCTCGTTGGAGGTCAGAATGGGCGCTTCGCGCAAGGCCAGCTTCAGCGCTTCATCGAAAGACAAGCCGGATGCCGAAACCTCGAAACACGGCACGGCCAACAGCATGGCGATAGCTAGCCGCCAAGCCGGGTTAGCTCCGGAAAGGTATGAAATAAACATGATCTAACTCCTTGTGACGCATGAGCGGATTCGATACGGTCATGCGCAAGCGCGGATTAAACGAACGTCTCGAACCGTAACGAATAGCTAAACCTTAAGAGTGCAGTCGATGTAGTCAAAATCCGTTCGCGCGAACGGTCTGTTTGGTGCGACAACTGGTCTTTCTGGGTTGAACTATTCCGGCACGGAATGGATGATTTCGGAGTTAGATCGGGGTTGGCGGTCGCCAGGTGGCGGAAGGGTAAAAAGCCCGCGCAAAAATGCCTGGGACAGTGATTTTTTCGCCGCCGAAGACTGCGGATATGGATGTTTCCGTCGGATTAACCATTCCCGGACTGGCCGGTTGGCAATCCTTCTCGGCCTTGCAAAGTTTGCCGGTCTTGGCGACGGTTTCGGCATCGTTGCAGCAGGCATGCTCATCGTCCGTATCTACCGCCATCGCGCCAGCAGACTCCGCCGAGCATGAAGTTTTAACCAAAACCATGCCGGCGATACCCTGAAACGGGATCGCAAAACATAGCAAGGTGATGAGAAACAGGTTTATCAGACGCATGTAGGGAGTATAGGACGATACCAGCTTATCCGCAATAACCCGGCTGTTTACCGTGAATTTGAAGGGAGGGCAGGGAATGTCGCCGTAAGAACAGAACACACAGCAATCGCCGGGGATGGGTTTGAGTAGACTATGACAACCCAGGCATTCGTAAAACCATAGGCAAGCATCGGCGGACATCCGTTCGGTCTTGCGGTAACCGCACTGTGGGCAGCTTAGCGTGGATTCAAAGATAATCGGGTTCATGTCAAAGACCTCCCGGAACGACTTTTGAATGGGTTTCACGGTATATTGCTTAACGAAGGCCAACCCTCGCCCCGTGTTACAATCCGAGCCTCTATAAATACCACACCAATAAGGCTTTAATCATGCAAATTCTAAAATTTCCCGCCCTCGTCCTGATGCTTTTATCTTTTTCCGCCGCAGCGGAAGTTAAGCTCACTCAAGCCGATGTGCTGGGAACCTGGCAAATCGATAAAGAATCAGCCAACAAAGACGGTAGCAACGCTAGAAGCTCAAACACCACCTGGACCATCAAGCAAGATGGCACCATAGAAGGTTTAACTCACGAATCCGACTCACACGCCCGTATCGATAACCTTAAAGCGGTGCTGAACTATTCAATTCAAGACGGCAAATTGGTCAAACAGGCCGCACCGGGCCGTTCGAAAATGGAAGCCTGCGAAGCCATCGAAAAAAACGGCAATCAAATGATTTTGAAGTGCCAAACGGTTTATTTCTTCATGACCAAAAAATAATCGGCGACTGGGTGGGCAAGAGCTGTTGCCCACCGTTCTTATCATGGGCCCGTGCCGGGTCCCGGCATCAATCTCATCCAACTTTTCCCGCGTCTTCGTACAGCTAAACACCGGTCAAATTAGGATATGGCGACTACGGAAGCTCATCGTTCGTGGTTGAACACGCTTGGTACCTAGGCGCACTCACTCTTGGCTATCGCTGACGTAACACCCAGTAGATAGCGAAGCCAGTTAAAATGGCGAGGAGCCAAGGGTTACGCTCATGATGAAATCGGCGTTTAAGACGCGTTGTTCTTCCGTGAGGAAAGGCGTAGCCACCCGATTGTAAGTAAACACGAACACCCGGAATTTAATATAAAACTGGCGATTGATATAAAACTTGCGGCAAGTATGTTTTTGTTTACCAGAGCCACTCTATTTAACCTCCCAGAACCAAACTTCTCGGCTTTTATTTAACTCCGAAACAAATCCCAAAAACTCAATTATGGATCGATACCCTATAGAGCCTCCAGTAATCCGGTTGTTACTCCATAAATCTAGGTGAAGACCAATAATCGGCTGAACGCGTCAGCGGTTCCGCCTTACTCGAATTTCAGCAACCTTGTAAAAAGATTCGACACTGACAAATCTGTCAGGCCATTAAAGGCTGACCAGTAGATACGTGAAACTACGTAAGTTAATACAGGCATTTTTGTCAAAAACGTTAAAAAACCCACTCGATCCGCCTAAAAATACTGTAAAAAAACCTGACGATAATTTCATGGAATTTAAGTAACCAACCCCTGATTCTCAGCTATTGCCATGCGTTATGCACGCCCAGTTAAGCGCACCCCGCCAATCCTTATGGTTATCTATTTAAACAACGACTTAACTATCAATATAACGCCAATATCCGGTCGTTTCGGCTATACAGGAATGAGAACAATCTCACACTTTTCGGGTATCAACAGAGCGAATTAACTATTCTCACCGCCACGAAAGGCCTGTATTAAAACCTGACAGTTTGTACGTGTTTTGTCATCACCCAATACCCTGGGGTCATGGCTCCCCCTATTTTCGAAGCAGTCATTGCAACCCTGGTGGCATTGACGGTCGATAAGTACATGAACAAACTATGTTCGCTTTATAATTTGCAGGACAAAAAAAAGCCACCTCCTCGGAGGTGGCTTTAAGGCAGTCAATTCATCATTGACTGCTTTGATATGCAACTAGTTGGAGCAAGATTAAGCTTGCTGCTTTTTTCTACGCACAACACCAAAACCCAAAAGACCCGAGGCGACCAATGCGATAGACGCGGGTTCAGGGACTTTGCCTTCAAGGGTTCCAACCGTGTTTCCAGACCATGGCTGAATATAGGCATGTCCATGGCCCTGGATCTTATCGGATACATTTAGGTTGGTATAGACTCCAGATCCAAATTGGAGAAACGGCCCCGAATTGGAATTTAGATAATGGTCACCATTCCACAGAAAATTCGCCTGATTCCCAGTCGCGTCAGTCGTGAACAACGTGTCAGCCAATGTACCTCCGAAGTAATGTAATGGCCAATCCCATATTGCGGAGAATGTTCCGTTTGTTTCTACCTCTAAACCGGTTATATCGGCCCATGTGTATGTTTGCAACTGGTTAGATGAATTGCCATTGTCTACGGTAATGTAGAGTTCTGCCATGCTTCCATATACTGTTGCATTATCAGAATAGGTCCAGTTTTGCTGTATTTCATATGTGTATGTTGAGGCTTGCGAAAGTGGTGCGCTTAAAAGCATTGTTGCGACTGCTAAGGTTTTTATTTCCATTTTTGGATTCCCCGTTCAGTTAAGGTGCTTTGATGTATTGCGATTTCTTATTCAGCAATTCAAATGCCAACATTTTTTTGTTGTTATTGATTGCCGCAAATCATCTCAGGTTTTAAGCACTCTTCTTTCTCGGCAACGCTTGGACAGCGCAACGTCATGACGATTACGGGGCTCCTTGAATGCGCTGAACGAATTCCACCACTCGCCAAGCATCTTCTGACGTGGGCTCCTTATAATTTTGACAATTAGCAGCAGCCAATCCCGAACGAATCAACAACACGATCCCCCTGCCGCCGCCGATTCGCCTTGCGGACCTGGCGAACAGTCGAACAAGCCGAAATGGCGGGACTTGTCGCCCAAGACCTGAAAATGCTCGGCATAGCGACTAGCAGCCAGCATATCGGCTGTATTGCCACAAACACGTAGCGGCCGGCCGGTTTCGAAATGATGATGGTCATCCAGATCGAAAGCGTGTGGGTGTTCCGCGATCGTGCCCAGATAACAGGCTACCTGGCCGTAATCTTCACAGCGGTCTTCCAGCGCCATCTTGAAGGCGCGGACGGTCACCGATTTGAACTTGACCATACCGATCTTGGCGGCCACCTCCGGATCGTCCAGGCTGATGGCATTCTGTTTGACCGCGCGTACGTCCGGGCAACCCAGCGCCTGCAAGATGCGCCGGAAGTCCTCCCAATATAAGGCGCCGCCCAAGCATTCGCCCAGCAACACCGGATCGTGCCGCAACTCAACCGGAATCCGGCGGTCGGCAAACACATCGGAAAAATATAGTTCGCCGCCGGGCTTCAACACCCGGAAAATTTCCGCCAGCACCCGGGTTTTTTCCGGCGACAGGTTGATCACGCAATTGGATACCACCACATCGATACTGTTATCGGCGATGCCGACCGCAGCCAGATTCTCGATATGTCCATGCAGGAAATCGACATTCGCATAACCGAAGCGTTCGGCATGCCAGTCGCGGTGGCGTACCGCCACTTCAAGCTGTTCCGGTGTCATATCGACGCCGATTACCCGGCCGGTCGGGCCGACCAGTTTCGACAATAGATAGCAGTCTCGGCCGGTACCGCAGCCCAAATCCAGCACGGTCTTGCCCTCCAGAGCCGGCGGCAGCGGCGAACCGCAGCCGTAGAAACGCTCCAACACTTCCGGATGCAGACCGGCCAGCAAGGTTTTCAGATAGCCGGGCATCGCATCGATGCTGCAACAGGCGCTGGTCTTCAAGTCATCACTGGATTGTAGGACTTCGCCATAATAGTGGCGGACGGTTTCACTGATTTCGATACTGGTGCTCATGGCTTTCCTCGGTGATTTTAATTATTTATGGATACCGTAATATTGATAAATCCCTGCCCTACAAGCTCTCCAACCGTTTTTAAGGCGTCGTTGGCATGGGCCGGAAAAACGGATGGTAATGGAGAGCTGATGACCATCATTTCTCCTGGCCGTTCCACGAAATACCGATGAGTCGTTTATGGTGGATAAACCCTTACAAGTTTATTAGAACTCCAACCAAGCGGATTTTCTCACGGCCGCCTCACTCGACCTTAGTCTTGGTATGATAAACGATCAAATTTCAATTAACGGGAAACAGATTTTGGTAACGCATGACGAACAACCATTCAGCCGTCTCGATATCGGTTTTGCCCGGTTTTTAAGCGAGCGTTGCCCATTGAGCGGCGAACGTAAATCCCGTTTCGAGAGGTTGTTGATGCAATTGTCGGCTCGGCAAGCGGCTGGACACAGCTGCGTGTCGCTGGCCACGGAGGATTTGGCGTTGGTGGAATCATCCGGGCTGACTACCGGCGGCGAACGGGTCATGCCACTGGTGATTGAAAACAGCCGACTTTACCTGCACCGCTACTGGCGGTACGAACAGCGCCTGGCCGAACAGCTTTCGGCGCTGTGTGATCGGCATTTTGCCACCGCGCGACTTGATGAATTTTTGAATCGCTACTTTACCAGCAATGACGGCGGCGTCGACTGGCAAAGACGGGCAGCCCAAAGTGCGGCCACGCAGGCCTTGACCATCATCACCGGCGGCCCCGGCACCGGCAAGACCACTACGGTGGTCAAAATCCTGGCCTTGCTGCAGGAAATCGCCGAACAATCCTTGCATATCGCCTTGGCGGCACCGACCGGCAAGGCCGCGATGCGCCTGCAGGAAGCGATTGCCATCAACAAGGACGGCTTGCCTTGCTCGCAAGATATCAAGAACCGTATCCCGGAGAAAGTTACTACCCTGCATAGCCTGTTGGGCGCGCGGCCGCCCTCCCCTTATTTCAGGCATTGCGCCGATCAGCCCCTGCCTTACGATCTGCTGGTTGTCGACGAAACCTCGATGGTCGATCTGGCGCTAATGAGCAAATTGGTCGACGCGTTGAAGCCGGGCGCACGGCTTATTTTGCTGGGAGATAAAGACCAGCTGGCGTCGGTCGAATCCGGCGCGGTACTGGCGGACTTGACCCTGGGCCTGCCACGGCAAACCGTGGAATTGTTGAGATCGCATCGTTTCCAGGGCGATATCAAGACATTGGCGGATGCGGTCAATCAACAGCTGGGAGAACAGGCTTGGCAGTTGCTGCAAAACCCTGCTGCCGACGCGTCGTTGCTGACAGCCGATCCGGTCGATTTTAGCGTCGAACATTACCTCGATTACCTGGCGTTAATGAATAGCGGCGCCGATTTTCCAGACGTGTTTGCGGCTTTCAATCGTTTTCAGGTGTTGTGTTCGAATCTACGCGGTCCAAACTCGGTATCGGACATCAATCACCGCGTCGAACAGGAACTGTGCAGACGCAACAAAATAAGGCCAGGCGGACTATGGTATCCAGGCCGGCCGGTGATGATCACGGCCAATAATCCCGGCATTCAGCTTTACAACGGCGATATCGGCTTGTGTATGGCGGATGCCGAAAGCGACGGCCAGTTGCGGGTGTTCTTTTTACGCGGCGACGGCAGCGTCAAGAAACTGCTGCCGGCCCGCGTACTGGCTTGCGAAACGGTGTTTGCGATGACGATACACAAGAGCCAGGGTTCGGAATTCGAGCGAGTGTTGATCATGTTGCCGGAACGGATTAACCCGGTGCTCAGCAAGGAGCTGTTGTACACGGCGGTCACCCGCGCGAAAGCCCAAGTCAAAATCGCCGCCGATCTTGCCGCCTTCCTGGCCAGCATCGCCCATAAAGTGCAGCGAGACAGCGGACTCGCCGACAAACTACTGGCCCTTAACAACGAGTAATCGTCTATGAAATCCATCAAAAAACGTTTCAAGCAGTTATTGGCCGAAATCGAGCAGTCGGCGAGCGAACTTGCCGTGCTCAGCGCCGATTTAGAGCTATTGAGCGAAATACGGCGAATGGCGAATCAGGTTTCAAAGGCCTGCGAAGCGTTAAGATTGGAGACATCAAAACTAAAGAAGGCAAATTTTAGTGAGGGCATTGCCGACGCCGAGACATTGGCTCAGTTGGACGAGATTGTCGACATCGACGCGATCAGCGCGCTGGAAGACCGCTTTTTTGCCGAACTGCAAAATCAAGCCGACAGCGACATTGGCGAATTTTTACAGCAATTGCTGGATAAAATCGACAAGTGCTATACGAAGATGGTCGAAAACATCCAGCAATTGAGTGCATTGCTGGAAGAGGAATAGTTTTTGAGAGAATGGAAAGTAGAGAGTAGATAGTGGGAAGTGGCTTTAGACATCCTAGTCCCCATTAATGATCCCGCTGCACCGAGAAGCGCGCCAAGGTTTCCAGCGCCTGTTTGTATTCGGAATCCGGCAAGCATTGTAGAGAGTCAATGGCTTTTGCCGCGGCGCGGTCGGCGCACTGCTCGGTGTACTCGATGGCCTGAGTGGCTTTAACCACCGCATACACATCGTTAAACGCTTCGCGCGAACCTTGGCGAATCGCATCGATGACGATCTTCGCCTGTTGCTCGTTGCCGTGCTGAATCGCATGAATCAAGGGCAGAGTCGGCTTGCCTTCCGCCAGATCGTCGCCGAGGTTTTTACCCAAATCTTCGGTACTGGCTTTGTAATCCAGCGCATCGTCGATCAGCTGAAAGGCCACGCCCAGTTGTTGGCCATAGATTGCCAAAGCGGCTTCGGTCGCCGTATCGGCGCCGGCGATCACCGCAGCCAGCCGCGTCGCGGTACTGAACAGGATCGCGGTCTTGCGGGCGATGACTTCCAGATATTTTTCCTCGGTGGTATCGGGATTATTGCAGTTCAATAGCTGCAATACCTCACCTTCGGCAATCGCGGTGGTGGTCTTGGACAGAATTTCCATCACCCGCATATTGTTGGTGCGCACCATCATTTCGAAAGCACTGGAATAGAGATAGTCGCCAACCAGAACGCTGGCGGCATTGCCCCAGACCGCGTTGGCCGATTCCTTGCCACGGCGCAACACGGATTCATCAACCACATCGTCATGCAGCAGCGTGGCGGTATGAATGAATTCGATCACCGCCGCCATGATCAAATGATGGTCGTCAACCTTGCCGAGTGCCTTGGCCGCCAGTAACAGCAACATCGGCCGCAATCGCTTGCCGCCATTACCGATGATGTAATGGCCGATTTGATTGATCAACACCACGTCCGAACTTAACTCGTTGAGAATCAGCTGATCGACAGCCTGCGTTTCCGTGACGGTTAAATTTTTGATGGAATCGAAATCGATGGTTACCGAAGCTGTCGCTGAATCATTGGCTATCATGGGTATTATTCTGAAGTTCGGTAGCACATAGCGTAGAATTAAATAGCCCGCCATGCTATGAATAATAGCGAACAGTGTCAATAGCGCTCACGCATCAAGCTGTTCAGTTGTTAGTCGCCATGCTGAATATTTTTACGCAAACCCATGGCAAGTATTGTCACCCGCAAACCTAATGCCTAGGAACATAGCCCAAATTTCAGGCATCCACACCAGAATCCAGACTTTTGATAAGCACCTGAAATTGACAGCCTAGCCACACTTCACGTATTATCCGCAGCCTTTTTTATCCGTTTCTCAAACAGGCAGTAGCATCATGAAAAGAACATACCAACCCAGCAAAATCAAACGCGCCAGAACTCACGGTTTCCGTGCCAGAATGGCTACAGTCGGCGGCCGCAAAGTCATCAATGCGCGCAGAGCCAAAGGCCGCGCCTCGTTGACGGTTTAATTGTCGGCGGAAAACTTCGGCTTTCCTGTTCAGTTTCGGCTAGGGACGCCCGCTGATTATAAAAATGTATTTACCAACCCCGTAAAGTCAATAGACAAATATTTTACGGTGTTAGCGACCCCCAATCATTTGCCGAACCCTCGGTTGGGACTGGCGATCGCAAAAAAAACAATAAAAAAAGCAGTCGCAAGGAATCGCATAAAAAGGACTGCCAGGGAAAGCTTTAGACTGCATCGGCAGCATATCGTCAACATTGATATTGTTGTATTGGCACGGGGGGACGCAGCAAGTGCACCCTCGTTGGTTTTGAGGAAGTCATTGGAAAGGCATTGGCTTAAACTGGTAGATCGATGCGGCTCCTGCTGATAGCCCTGATTAAGGCTTACAAATATTTCATAAGTCCGTTGCTGGGGCCGCATTGCCGGTTTTATCCCAGTTGCTCAAGTTATGGCTTGGAGGCAATCCAGTTGCATGGTGCCGCCAAAGGCTCCTACCTCACGCTTCGCCGATTATTAAAATGCCACCCGTTTCACGAGGGCGGCATTGACCCTGTTCCAGAAAAATTGAGTAAATAACAATGGATAACATTAGATTTGTACTTGTCATGGCGATGTTGATGATTTCCTATATGCTTTGGGAATCATGGCAGATTGATTATGGCCCCAAACCGCAGGCATTCATTTCCGACAAACCTACTGTTGCCGGTAACAGCGATAAAGGGACCGCCACCGCCCCATCCCAGCCATCCGCAAGCCAATCGGGCAGCAACGCAACGCCCGTAGCCGCAGCGCCGACCGATAAAATCATTACCGTCAAAACCGACGTTTTTGCACTGGAAATAGACACCCAAGGCGGCACGCTACGCAACCTCGACCTGCTGCAATACGCTCACGAAAAAGTAAACACTGTTGTTGATAAAGCCTACGCCCTGATCGGCATGGACGCGCCGGAGAAAAACCTATCGCCGATTCGCCTGTTCGATAACAGCCCGGAAAACCTGTTTTTGGCGCAAAGCGGTTTGGTCGCCAGTGACAACTCGGCGGCTGGCCCCGATCATCACGCCACCTTTAGCGCCGAAAAAACCGCTTACGTATTGCAGGAAGGGCAGGAGCAACTAAGCATCCCTCTGACCTGGACCAACGACCAAGGCCTACGCGTCACTAAAACCTTCACCTTCAAACGCGGCAGCTACGCAATCAGCCTCGAGCATAAAGTCAGCAACCAGAGCCCAAAACCCTGGACCGGACGCCAATACGACCAGTTACTCAGGATCGAGCACAGCGACAAAAGCGGCAACAACTTCATCAGAACCTTTTCCGGCGGCGTCGTTTATACCGACAAGGATAAATACAAAAAAATCAATTACGAAGACATGGGCGACAACCTGAATGTCACCTCGCAAGGCGGCTGGAGCGCGATGATTCAGCATTATTTCGCCAGCGCATGGATTCCGCCCGCGGATCAGGAAAATCATTTCTACACCAAGGCGCTGAACGACGCGCGTTATGTGATCGGCTCTTATTCGCCCGACACCACGATCCAAGCCAACGGCGAAGGCGTATTCAACGCCCAACTCTATGCCGGCCCGAAAATTCAGCCGGTATTGGAAGCATTAGCCCCCGGCCTGGAACTGACCGTCGACTACAGTTGGCTGACCGTGATTGCCAAACCCATCTACTGGCTGCTGAACGAAATTCACGGCTTCGTCGACAACTGGGGCGTGGCGATTCTGGGCGTGACTTTGTTCATCAAATTGCTGTTCTTCAAACTGTCGAAAGCCAGCTTTCAGTCCATGGCGAAAATGCGCAAGATTCAGCCGCGCCTGAAGGAACTGCAAGAGCGTTATGCCGACGACAGGCAAAAGTTCAACACCGAAATGATGGCCATGTACAAGCGCGAGAAGGTTAATCCGCTCGGTGGCTGTTTGCCCATCATGGTACAAATTCCGGTGTTCATCTCGCTGTACTGGGTGTTGATCGAAACCGTGGAATTGCGCCAGGCTGACTTCGCGCTGTGGATACAAGACCTGTCCGCGCAAGATCCTTTCTACCTGCTGCCAATCCTGTACGGCATCACCATGAAAATCCAGCAAGGTTTGAATCCCGCACCCATCGATCCATTGCAGGCCCAGGTGATGAAAATGTTCCCTATCGTTTTCACCGTATTCTTCCTGTTCTTCCCGTCCGGCCTGGTACTGTACTGGATCTGCAACAACAGCTTGTCCATCATCCAGCAGTGGTATATCACCAAGCACGTGCTTGAAGGCGACTCACACGCCCACCATTAAGCCAAGATGATAAACACGGGCGACACCATAGCCGCCATCGCCACGCCGCCGGGTAACGGGGGCGTGGGCATCATCCGAATTTCCGGGCCCGCCGTTAACGACATTGCCCTGAGCATCTCCCTCAAACCTCCCAAACCCCGATATGCCGTGTTTACCAGCTTTCTGGATGATAACGGCATAATCATCGATTCCGGTCTGATGCTTTACTTCCCAGGCCCAGCCTCGTTCACGGGCGAAGACATTCTGGAGTTGCAAGGCCACGGCGGCGTGGTACTGGACATGCTGCTGCGGCGGGTTCTAGCTTTGGGCGCACGTCCCGCCAACCCTGGCGAATTCAGCCAGCGCGCTTTTCTGAACAACAAGATCGACCTGGCCCAAGCTGAAGCGATCGCCGACCTGATCACCAGCGGCACAGAGCAAGCCGCGCGCTCGGCCCAGCAATCCATGCAAGGTGTATTTTCCGAGCAGATCAACGAACTGATAGACGAATTGATCGAATTGCGGGTTTATATCGAAGCCGCGATCGACTTCGTCGATGAAGAAATCGATTTTCTCAGCGATGGCATGGTTGCCAATAAAATCCAACACCTGCACGATAAAATCCAAAAAATTCACGCCACTGCCCAACAAGGCAGATTGTTGCACGACGGCATGACCGTGGTGTTGGCCGGCAAGCCCAACGCCGGCAAGTCCAGCCTGCTAAATGCGCTGGCCGGACATGAGGCGGCTATCGTCACTGACATCGCCGGCACCACGCGCGACGTGCTGCGGGAACGCATCCAAATCGACGGCATGCCACTACACATCATCGACACGGCTGGATTGCGCGACAGCGACAATGTCGTCGAACGGGAAGGCATACGCCGCGCGCACCGGGAAATCGAAAAAGCCGACAAGGTGTTGCTGTTACTGGACAGCACTGAAGCCGAAAGCATCGACGTGATCGAAAGCTTGCCGCCATCCGTCAATATCACCCGAATTTTTAACAAAATCGACCTGTCGGGCGAGCAACCTAAAATCGTCGAATCCGAGCAGGGCACGGCCATTTATCTGTCGATCAAAACCGGCACCGGCATGGACTTACTGAAACAACATCTCAAACAAAGCGTCGGCTTCACGGAAACCGGCGCCAGCGTATTCATCGCCCGCCGAAGACACATCCAGGCACTGAGCCTAGCCCAGCAAGCGCTCGAAAATGCCGGCGCGCAATTGCAAAACCAAGCACCCGAACTGGTCGCGGAAGAATTGCGCCAGGCGCAAAACAGCCTGTCGGAAATCACCGGTGAATTTAGTTCCGATGACCTGCTGGGCGAAATTTTCTCCAGTTTCTGTATCGGAAAGTGACAATACGCTTCGGCATAGCAACTTTCACTCGGCGAATCAATTTTATATTTGACTGCAAGCTAGATTAAAAATATAATTCGCTGTTCATTTAACAGATCATGCTTGATGGAGCTTACGCTGATGTATGCGGTAATTCAAACAGGTGGTAAACAGTATCGAGTCGCAGAGGGTACTACCTTAAAAATCGAAAAACTTGAGTTGGGCGCAGGCGACAGCGTAGAGTTTGACAAAGTGCTGATGATTCAATCAGGCGACGCGGTAAAAGTTGGCCAACCTTTCGTTGAAGGCGGCAAAGTCACTGCGACCGTGGTTTCCCAAGGCAGACACAAAAAAGTCAGAATCATTAAATTCAGAAGACGTAAGCACCACATGAAACAACAGGGGCATCGTCAATACTACACAGAAGTCCAGATCACTGGCATTTCTGCATAACATAACGAGGTTAGATCATGGCTCACAAGAAGGCAGGCGGCAGTACTCGTAACGGCCGCGACTCTCATGCTCAGCGACTGGGCGTCAAACGTTTCGGCGGTCAAGTGGTTAAAGCAGGCAACATTTTGGTTCGCCAACGCGGCACCCAGTTTCACCCAGGCACCAACGTAGGTATCGGCAAAGACCATACCTTGTTCGCGACTGTAGACGGCAAAGTGGTTTTTGAAGAAAAAGGCCCCAAAAACCGCAAATACGTTAGCATCGCTGCAGCGTAATTCTCTTGGCTGTGCTTTACGGCACATCTGACACGAAAAGCCTCGTTCTTCAGCGGGGCTTTTTTGTTTAGGGGATTGCCAAGAATAAATATACACAAATGGCGCAGGATTTTTGTCCAGCTAGAAGGCGTAAAAATGGGCGCATAGCAAGCTATGAAACCATTTTTACAACGCAGTAGATGGACAAAAAGACCAGTCAGTTGAGTATATTTTTCGCGGGAAATCACCTCAATACCGGTACATTATGAGATTTGTTGACGAAGCGGAAATCCGCGTAGAAGCAGGCGACGGCGGAAATGGCAAAGCCTCATTCCGCCGCGAAAAATACATTCCATTGGGCGGCCCTGACGGCGGCGACGGCGGCGATGGCGGCAGCGTCTATCTGGTGGCCACCGAAAACGTCAACACTCTGGTGGATTTCCGCTACCACTCGGTGCATAGAGCCCAACGCGGCGAAAACGGCGGCAGCAAGGATTGTACCGGCAAGAAAGGCGACGATTGCTTCGTCCCAGTTCCGCCCGGCACCATCATTTACGAAGCCAATACCGGCGAAAAAATCGGCGACCTGACCAAACCGGGCCAACAATTACTGGTTGCCAAAGGCGGTTTCCACGGCCTGGGCAATACCCGTTTCAAGAGCAGTATCAACCGAGCGCCACAGCAAACCAGCAAAGGCTCCGCTGGCGAGCATCGCATGCTACGCCTGGAATTGATGGTGATCGCCGATGTCGGCCTGCTGGGCATGCCCAATGCCGGAAAATCCAGCCTGATACGCACAGTATCTTCAGCACGCCCTAAAGTCGCCGACTACCCCTTTACCACCCTGCATCCCAACTTGGGCGTGGTGCGTGTCGACGATCTGCGCAGTTTCGTGATCGCCGACATTCCCGGCGTGATCGAGGGCGCGGCGGAAGGCGCGGGCCTGGGCCTGCAGTTCTTGAAACATTTATCCAGAACCGGACTATTGCTGCATCTGGTCGACATCGCCCCTTACGAAAGCGACGAAACGCCGGTCAGCGCCGCGCGTAAAATCATACATGAAGTGGAAAAATGGAGCGACGAACTGGCCAACAAACCGCGCTGGCTGGTGTTGAACAAAATCGACAATGTGCCGGACGACGAAGTCGAAGCGCTAAAGCAAAGCATCGTCGACGAACTGGGCTGGACCGGCCCAGTGTATCTGATTTCCGCACTGAAAAACCAGGGCACTCAAGCCCTGATGTACGCCATCATGGATTTCCTCGACGAGCAAAAAGCCCAACGAGAGACACCGCAACAGGAGTTGCCCAGTGAGTCGTTCTGAGTTTTCGCAAGCCCAGCGCGTCGTAGTCAAAATCGGCAGCTCCCTGCTGACCGACGGTGGACGCGGCCTCAATAAACAAGCTATCGCCGGCTGGGTCTCGCAAATGGCCGCCCTAAAGCGCCAAGGCGTCGACGTGGTCTTGGTCTCATCCGGCTCGGTCGCCGAAGGCATGTCCAGACTGAAATTAAAGACCCGACCCAAGACCCTGCACGAACTGCAAGCCGCCGCGTCGGTGGGCCAGATGGGCCTGGTCAGACGCTTTGAAGACGAATTCCAGACTCACGACCTGCTGGCCGCCCAAGTACTGCTGACTCACGACGACCTGTCCGATCGTCAGCGCTACCTGAATGCCCGCAGCACGCTGCTGACTCTGCTGGATTTCGGCGTGGTACCGGTCATCAACGAAAACGACGCGGTCGCCACCGAGGAAATCCGCTTCGGCGACAACGACACCTTGGGCGCCTTGGTGGCCAATCTGGTCGAAGCCGACCTGCTGATTCTGCTCACCGACCAAACCGGCCTGTTCGACGCCAACCCCAGCTTGAATCCCAACGCCAAGCTGATTACCGAAATCAGCGTCAACGAACCCTTGCTGGACGAAGTCGCCGGCGGCAGCATCAGTGGCCTGGGACGCGGCGGCATGTATACCAAGGTACGTGCGGCGCGTCTGGCGGCCCGCTCGGGAGCGGCAACGGTAATCGTCTCCGGCAAGATCGAAAACGTCATTCCCGCCGTATTTCAGGGCGAGGAACTGGGCACCTATCTGATTCCCAATATTGAACCCCTCGCCGCCAGGAAACAATGGCTGGCCGGACAATTACAACTCAAGGGCAGCGTGACGCTGGACGACGGCGCGGTGAAAATCCTGCACGGCGCCGGCAAAAGTCTGCTGGCCGTCGGAGTAAAGGCCGTGCAAGGCTCGTTCAAACGCGGCGACCTGGTCTCCTGCCTGGATTTGCAAGGCAATGAAATCGCCCGCGGCTTGATCAATTACGGCGCCGAAGACGCTAAAAAAATCGCCGGCAAATCCAGCAGCGAATTCGAAGCCTTGCTGGGCTATGCCGACGATGACGAATTGATACACCGGGATAATTTGGTTTTGATTTGATTTTGGTTGGGGCTTTGGCGGATGGCGCAAGCTTATCCGCCCTACTCCCCTGCCTGTAAGATTCTATACACAATCGACCTAAAGCAATCCCGATTATTAATTATCTCGTTCCTCGTACCCTCGGGACTGACATTTGCCCTATGGTTAACCTCGTTTCTCAATCTAGTATAAATGGTCTCTCTAATTGTTTGAGGCTTTCCATTTTTTATATACGCGTATTCCGTTATAGCCGTATCCGGTGCAATGCTAAGTATTCTTTCATCAACTCCCTTTTGATTTTCGCACAGATCGTAAATGATAAGA
>JAJRDU010000265.1 GCA_028748685.1 Methylococcaceae bacterium | reverse complement strand
AAAATGTCTCGAACGGATACAGTTTTAAAAATCCCTCCAGTACCTCATTGATCTCACTGCTGGCGGTCAACCGGGAATGAAGATGAATAGGCTGGTAATGGCTTCTGTCGCCGCGGACGGCATGGACGACCAAGCCGTCTTTTAAATCGATGACTGGAATAATCTGCATGAAGGATGAACGATTGAAAATCCTGGTTTTTGAATATGTCACTGGCGGCGGTCTGGCCGGACAAGCATTGCCGCCGTCTTTGGCGGCCGAAGGCGGCATGATGTTACAGGCTTTGATCGACGAGCTGAAGTCCTTGCCCAGTATTCAGTTGTCAGTACCCTTGGATATGCGTTGCGCGAAACCCGCGTTATTGGCCGAAAACGAGATTATCTGGGTCGGCCCAGGCCAGGATATCATGGCGATGCTGGCGGATTTGTTGGACGAAGTTGACTTGTTTTGGCCTATTGCGCCGGAGAGCGACGGTATTTTGCAAGGTTTTGCCGAACTAGCCGACGCCTGCTATACCGAAACCTTGTTATCCGATTCGGCCACGCTAAAGATATGCGCCGACAAATGGGCGACCTATGGCGAGTTGGCGAAACATCGTCTGCCGGCCGTCGAAACCCGCTTGCTCAATGAAGGCATAGAAGGCTGGGTGGGCGATGTGGTTGTCAAAATTGCCGATGGCGTGGGTTGTCAGGATAGTTTCGTCGTCACCGCCGATAGCTTGCCGGCAGCCCTTGCCAAACTGACGGAGCCTCGGCGATATATATTGCAGCCGTATAAATCAGGACAAGCCGCCAGTTTGTCCTGTTTGTTCAAGCGAGGGCAGGGCTGGCTGTTGTGCTGCAATCAGCAGCAAATCGTTCTGGATCATGGCCGATTCAGCTTGCAAGGCTGCCAGGTCAATGTAGATAATCCCAAACGCAATTTTTATCAACATTTGGTCGCGGCGATCGCCGAAGCCATGCCGGGTTTGTGGGGCTATGTCGGTATAGACGTCATAGAGACCGCCGAAGTCGGTCCCTTGGTGCTGGAAATCAATCCGCGTTTGACGACGTCGTACGTGGGTATTCGCCGAGCAACCGGTATCAATGTTGCCGAGCAGGTATTGAAGTTGCTGGACACCGATCCGGATTTGAGGCCAAGCAATAATCAGATGATTCCTATCGCCATCACTTGAAGAAATAAGATATGCAAAAACAGATCATCGGTTGGGACATAGGTGGTGCTCACGTCAAGGCTGCATTGCTGAATGGCAATGGCGAGGTATTGCGGGTTATCCAGGAGCCGTGTCCGCTTTGGAAAGGCATGGATCACTTGGATTACGCATTGGCCACCATCTTGCGATCCTTAGGTTCGGGTCCACATCTGCATGTGATGACCATGACCGGCGAATTGGTGGATTGTTTTCCCGGACGGGAGCACGGCGTAAACGCTATTATTCAGACCATGCAAGCTAAGATATGCGGAGAAGAACTGCTGGTTTTTGCCGGGCGGGAGGGTTTTTTGAACGTGGACGGCATTCGGCAGGCGCATTATATGGCAATCGCCTCGGCTAACTGGCTGGCCAGCGCCGAGCTGGCCGCCGAGCGATGCCGAACAGGCTTATTTGTCGACATCGGCAGCAGCACCACCGATATTTTGTTGATCGAAAATCATGCATTGCAAGCCTTGGGCTACACGGATTATCAACGGCTGGTGTCCGGCGAATTGCTCTATACCGGCATCGTTAGGACTGCGGTGATGGCTATCGCCCAGCGGGCCGAGTTCAATGGCCAAGAGATGGGCTTGATGGCCGAATATTTCGCCACCATGGCCGACGTTTACCGTTTGACCGGCGACTTGAACGAGGCTCATGATCAGGCCGAAACCGCCGACGGCGCGGAGAAAACGCCTCTTGCCAGCGCCCGTCGCTTGTCGCGTTTGACGGGTTATGAGTTTACAGAGGCCGACTGGCCTATGTGGCTGCAATTTGCCCGGCAATTGAAACAGCGTCAAAAACACACCATAAGCCAAGCTTGTTTGAAGCAGATCGAGCGTAGCGTGGATGCTACGGAACTCTGCCTGATCGGTGCTGGGGTTGGGCGGTTTGTGGTCAGGGAATTGGCCGGCGAACTGGGTTTCCCGTATCGGGATTTTGCCGAGTTTATCATGGCGGCGGACGATGAAACTGTTGCCGGGACAGCGGACTGCGCGCCCGCGGTGGCAGTGGCTTATTTGGCTGGCGGATTTTGTTAGGCTGGCGCGATGGGGATAGGCTGGAAGTGGTAAGTCGAAACAACTTCCCACTGTCCGTAAATGTGCCGATGCCGGTATTCGGAATTTAAGCTAAGATGCTTTCGTTGGCTAGCGCTTTAAATCAGGATACATCGATATGAATAATTCAATCGACACACAGGGCAATATCGTGATTGTGGATGATCAGCCCAATAACCTACGCGTGTTGAGCGGCATATTGCAGCAAGCGGGATACAAGGTACGCCCGGCGCTGGACGGCGACGTGGCCTTGAAATCCATCAAATCCAGCCCTCCCGATCTGGTCTTGCTGGATATCCGCATGCCGGAAATGGATGGCTATGAAGTGTGCCGGCGGCTCAAGGCCGACGAACAAACTCGCGATATCCCCGTCATCTTTATCAGCGCCTTACAGGATATGGAAGATAAACTGTCTGCTTTCCGGGCCGGCGGGGTAGACTATCTGTCCAAGCCATTCCAGATGGAAGAAGTGTTGGCCAGGGTGAAGGCTCACTTGAAACTTTATCGCTTGCAACGCGATTTGCAAACCATCATCGATGAACGCACCAGGGATTTGCGCTTAACGCTGGAATCCTTGAGCGAAAGCCAGAAACAATACGCCGGCGTTCTGGAAGACACCATCCAAGCCCTGTCGATGACCATCGAAAAACGCGATCCCTCTACCGCGGGACACCAATATAGGGTCTCGCTGATAGCCGTGGAAATCGCCCAAGAAATGGGCACGGCCGGCGAGCTCATCGAAGGCTTGCGGCTGGGAGCCATGGTGCATGACATCGGTAGGATCTACGTGCCGGTCGATATCCTCACCCGTCCAGGACCTTTATCCCCCGTCGAGTTTGCGTTGGTCAAAACCCACCCGCAAGTCGGTCACGACATTATCAATCACGTGCATTTTCCCTGGCCGGTGCCGGATATGATTTTGCAGCATCACGAACGCATGGACGGCAGTGGCTATCCTCATGGCTTGAAAGGCGATGAAATTCTGTTGGAAGCTCGAATCATCGGGGTGGCTGACGTAATGGAAGCGATGTCTTCGCACCGGCCTTACCGCCCGGCGCCTGGCTTGGAGCGGGCGCTGGCGGAAATAAGGCGCGGAGCCGGCAGTATTTACGACGCTGATGTCGCCGCCGCCTGTTTGCGGCTGTTCGAGGAAAAAGGCTATTCCATTCCCAAGTTTTTCGAATGAAGCGATCCATATCGCTATAAGGAACGGATTTTACCCTTTTGATAATCCGAACCCGCCGTCCATGGTTCGGCGGTCACCGGCAGCCGAAAGTAGGTAAACGCTCCGACAAAATCTGAAAACGTAGCGGCATTCCCGAGGAGGACAGCCGATGACGACCGAACCCATCGATTCGACTAAGCTCACGGCGATGAACAATCCATTGTTCGTCAGTCCCCCGCAAATCCCAAGGATGAGCGATCCGCTGATCAGCGACTGGAATGCCGCGTTACTCAAAGACGATAACGAATTGGCGCGACTGATAGACTTCAGCCAATTGAATCAGATGTTCGACGATTTTCTGGAGGTGATTGGCCTGCCGGTATGCGTTGTCGATCTGAATGCCCATGTATTGGCATCAAGCCGCTGGCAGCGGCTTTGCATGGAATTTCACCGGGTTAATGCCGATACTTGCGCTCGCTGCATCGAAAGTGACCTTTCGCTGTCCGGCGCGATGCGCCAAGGTGGCGATTATGCGATTTACCGTTGCCGTAACGGCTTGACCGATTGCGCCTCTCCCATCGTTATCGAAGGCCGGCATATCGCCAATTTGTTCATAGGCCAATTTTTGTTGGCGCCGCCCGATCTCGCATATTTCAAACGGCAGGCGGCGGAATTCGGTTTCGACGAAGCGGCTTATCTGGATGCGTTGGGCGAAGTGCCGGTGATAGCCGAGGCCAGGTTGCCGGCTATCTTGCGTTTCCTGACCGGGTTCGCGAACTGGGTGGTCACGACCAGTCTGGCGCAAAAACGCAAGGAAGCCATGCAGGCCGAACTGGAACAACGGGTGCGGGAGCGCACCCAGGAACTATTTCAATCCCGGCAAATGCTGCAACTGGTGCTCGATACGATTCCGCAAGGGGTATTCTGGAAGGCTCGCGACCTCAGTTATCTGGGCGGAAACCAGCCCTTTTTGAAGGATAGCGGCGTGGCGTCGCAAGAGGAATTGATAGGCAGGACCGACGAGCAACTGTCATGGGGAATGACCGCCGATCGCTATCGGGCCGACGACGCACAGGTGATGGAATCTGGCATTCCCAAGACTGGCTACGAGGAACCGATTATTCGTCCGAATGGCCAACAGGGCTGGGTGCGTACCAGCAAATTACCCCTCAGAAATGCCGACGGCAGCGTGTTTGGCTTGCTGGGCGTCTACGAGGACATCACCCAGCGTAAAGCCGTCGAAGCAGAGCTCCAGCGTTCCAATGCCGAGCTGGAACAATTCGCCTACGCCGTTTCTCACGACATGCGTCAACCGCTACGCATGATCACTAGTTACTTGCAGCTGATAGAGAAGGCTTTAAATAACCAACTGGACGCCGATACCCGCCAATATTTGAATTTTGCCACCGAGGGCGCTCGGCGCATGGACGGCATGATCCTGGCCTTGTTGGATTTCTCGCGGGTGGGCCGCAAGACAGAACCGATGGCGCGTCTGGAAATAAGGGAGGCGCTGGATGAAGCCTTGGCTTTCCTGGGGCCCGAGCGTATCGCCACGACTGGTCGTATCGAAATTTCCGGTGAATGGCCATGCTTGGTCGCCAGTCGCGACGAAATGGTGCGTTTGTTCCAGAATCTGGTAGGCAACGCCCTCAAATATCACGAAGCCGATCAGGTGCCACGGGTCAGTATTTGCGGTAACCTTCAGCCCAAGGTCTGGCGCTGTGAAATTCGCGACCAGGGCATCGGTATCGACCCCACTCAGATAGGCCGGCTGTTTCAGGTATTCTCACGTTTGCAGGCCCAAGCGCGTTTCGAAGGTGTCGGCGTGGGTTTGGCATTGTGCCGCAAGATAGTCGAACACCATGGCGGCCGCATCGGTGTGGAGTCCGCAGGGGAAGGCATGGGTAGTACCTTTTGGGTGGAGCTGCCATTGGCTGCCGTAAAGTAAAAAGGAGGCGTCATGAAAGAAATGCGTTATCTGAAGCTAAATAGTTTTGCCGCGGTTTTGGTTTGGAGCACCTTGTTGGGCGGTTTTTTGTATTACGACGTGACGTTGGCGCGGCAGCATATGAATGAGCTGGCGCGTAAGGAAGCGCGAGCCAACTTCGATAAGGACCAGGCCTTCCGCTTGTGGGCTACCCGCCACGGCGGAGTCTATGTGCCGATCGACGACAAGACGCCACCTAATCCGGCTTTGTCCAAAATTCCCGAGCGCGACATTCAGACGCCTTCCGGAAAAAAATTAACCTTGATGAATCCCGCTTACATGCTGCGACAGCTAATGGACGAATTCGGCGAACTTTATGGAATCAAGGGCAAAATCACCAGTTTCAAATTGATGAATCCCAATAACGAGCCAGACGCTTGGGAAGCCGAAGCCATGCATCAGTTCGAGCAAGGCCGTAAAGAAGTATTCGAGGTTACAGACATCGGCGGCGAACCTTATTTACGCCTGATGGGCGTGATGTTGGTGCAACAGGGCTGTCTTAAATGTCACGGTTTCCAGGGTTACAAGGTTGGAGAAGTACGTGGAGGAGTCGGTGTTTCGGTGCCCATGCGGCCTTATTTACAAGAACTGGATACGGCGATTCGCCAAAAACTAATAATTTTTGCCGCCATTTGGCTGATAGGCATGGTAGGGATAGTAAGCTGGAGCTTGTTGGCGCGCCGTCGGTTACGGGAAAAAATAGTCATCGATGCACAACTACAACGGCAACATGAAGCGATCCAGCGCGCCAATGAAGAATTGACGCATTTTGCCAATATTTCCGCCCATCACCTGATGGAACCCGCGCGTCGCTTATTGTCCTACGCGCAGAGGCTGCGGGGGGGAGTGGATAGTCAGCTTCTCGACGACGATGCGCGCTTGTCTCTGCAATATATCGAACAAGGCGCGGCGCGGATGCGAGACCTGATCAGGGACATCGAGCGTTATCTGGCCGCGGGCATTCCGCGTGGTCAGTTGCAGCCAACCGATCCCGTTGCGGCATTAACCGAAGTCAGGCGGCGCCTGTCGAAATTGATCGCCGATCGAAACGCACACATCGAAATCCGGCCACTATTGCCTGTATACTTGGATTTGCCGCGATTGACCGATCTTTTCGAGGTTTTGTTGGCCAATGCCTTGGTTCATGCTAAATCCGATGCAGAGACCAGGATAGAAATTTCCGCGCAAGACCAAAAATCGGCCGTGCGGATTAGAATCGAGGATAACGGTCCCGGCATAGCCGAAGAATATAGGGAGCGCGTATTCGGCGTGTTCGAGCAACTCAAACCGAATCCCTCGGCGGGAACCGGCATCGGTCTGGCGATTGCGCGCCGCATCGTCGAGAGCCGAAACGGAAAAATCTGGATCGAAACCTCAACGCAGGGCGGCATTGCCGTGGTATTCGACCTGCCAACCGGAGCTGACATTTTATGAGCCTTAATATCAAGCCTTTTGAGATTTTGCTGCTGGAGGACGAGCCGGCCGACGCCCATCTGGTGCGGCTGTCGCTGACCGGGGCGCGGGTGCATTGTAATCTTCATCATCTACTGGATGGACGCGAGGGCTTGGATTTTCTGCATCGCAAACCACCCTACCAGGAGGCGCCACGGCCGGATTTGATCTTGCTCGATTTGAATATGCCGAGGATGAACGGACGTGAGTTTCTCGAGGTGGTAAAAGCCGAGGAAGCCTTATGCGACATACCGGTCGTGGTCCTAACGACGTCCGAAGTGGAACGCGATGTCGAAGCCAGTTATAAGCATGGAGCCTCCGGATACATCACCAAACCGGTGGACATAGAACAATTTAGTTCTGCTATCGCCCAATTGAGCGATTATTGGTTTGTGTTGACCCGCTTGCCGCGCGAAAACAAATTATGACCGAGCGGGACGTCGAGGCTATCAGGGTTTTACTGGTCGAGGACGAGGCGGGCGACGCCGGTCTGGCTCAACTGGCCTTGCGCGGGTTTCGAAACGCCCGCTTTAGGGTGGTGTGGGTACAAACCCTCGCGGACGCGGCCTTAAATATTGGCACCGAAAATTATGACATCATCCTGCTCGACCTGACTTTGCCCGATTCCACCGGCTTAGCTACCGTCGAACGGGTAAGGACTGTAGCCGGTATTACGCCTATCATCGTGTTGACCGGACAGAGCGATACCGAATTCGGCTTGAGCACGCTGAAAGCGGGCGCCGCCGATTATTTGGTGAAAGGCGATTTCGGTTACGACGGGCTGGCCCGAACCATTTTTTACACCCTGCA
>JAJRDU010000264.1 GCA_028748685.1 Methylococcaceae bacterium | reverse complement strand
GGCGACGAAAACCCCGAGCGGAGTCTGCGGCATGGACAATAATCACGGTGGCAAACAGGCGGAAATCCTGATCGTCGAGGACAGCCAAGTGGAGGCCGAATTGCTGCGCCGCGTCCTTGCTCGGGCAGGCTACCGGGTAACGCTGGCACGTAACGGCGAGGACGGCTTGCAAACCTTGCGGGAACATCCAAGCGCGCTGGTGATGAGCGACATCCAGATGCCGCTGATGAATGGCTTCCAGTTATGCCGGGCCATCAAACAAGACGATGCATTGAGGAATATCCCGGTGATATTACTGACGATGTTGTCGGAGCCGGAAGATATTATCGAGGCCATCAAAGTCGGCGCCGACAGCTACCTGACCAAGCCCTTTGTCGAAGACATCATGCTGGAACATGTCCGGTCTATGCTGATCAACCCGATCAACCGTCCGCGCAGGGAAGAGCCTCAGACCGAACAAATCGAATATAACGGCAGGCATCACGCCATCAAGGCCGACAACCAGCAAATACTGAATCTGCTGTTGTCGGTGTACCGTAACACGCTTGCCCAGAACCGCGAGATGCTGAACACCCGTGTTCAACTCAATTTGTTGAATGAAAGCCTGGATCAAAAAGTTCAAGAGCGCACCGCCGCGCTTCAGGAAAGTGAAATCCGTATAAGGACCATTTTGAATACGGCGCTGGATGCCTTCATCAGCATAGACAGTGCCGGTCTGGTGACGGGATGGAATGCCGAAGCCGCTAGGCTATTTGGTTATTCGCGTGAAGATGTGATAGGGAGAAATCTGTCCGGCTTGATCATTCCACCCGCCTATCGGGATGCGCACCTGCGGGGGCTGAAACAATTTAGCGAGACGGGCCAAGGCCCCTTCGTAGGTGAACGTGTCGAAGTAACCGCGATGCGTAGCGATAAAACCGAGTTTCCCGCCGAACTTTCGGTCACGACCATAAGGCAGGGACAGCATTATTTTTTCAACGCTTTCGTACGCGACATCACCGAGCGCAAACAAGCCGAATCGAAAATCAGTTTTTTGGCCTACCATGACCAACTGACGGAACTGCCGAATCGCGAATTGTTTTATGACCGCCTATCCCAGGCCATATCCCAAGCCAGACGCAAGCATGACAGCCTGGCGCTGCTGTTTCTGGATCTCGATGGATTCAAATCCGTCAACGACCGTTATGGCCACGAGGCCGGCGATCTAGTGTTGAAGGCCGTGGCGGGCCGCTTGCAGGCCTGCGTGCGGGGCGCCGATACCGTTGCGCGCCTGGGTGGCGATGAATTCACCATCATCTTGAGCGAATTGGAGAAACCCGAGGATGCGGCTAGCGTTGCGGAGAAGATCATACGAAAAGTATCAGAGCCTATACTCCTGAATGACGCCTGCCAATGCCAAGTCGGCGTCAGTATCGGGATCGCGAGCTACCCGGAAGACGCTTATGAGTTGGATAAATTGATGAAAGCCGCGGATTGCGCCATGTACGAAAGCAAGGCCACCGGCAAGAGTAGCTATACCTTTTTCAAGCGCTTACCCAATGGGCAAACGGGACAGCAGGCATGGATCATTCTTGATGCCGCCTATGTTCTGGGAGTATCTGAACTCGACCACCAACACCAGGAAATGGCGGACATGATTAATCGATTAAATGATGCGGTAAAACGTTCTCTTTCGGTGGAAGAAGCCGCTCATCAGTTCGACGACACGATTGCCTTTGCCCGTTCGCACTTCGAAACCGAAGAGCATCTGATGGAACAATATGGCTACGCCGAGAACGAAGCGCATAAGCAAGGCCATCGGCGGCTGCTCGGCGAGGCAGGATATCTGCGGGGGAAATTTATCCAGGGCGATGAACCGCTGGTATTGCAATCACTGAAGGACTGGTTGCTCTCGCACATCTTGGAAGACAAACCGCTGGCCGCATATCTGATAAAATCCAGCGCCATTAACGACTCTACGCGAAATGTCTGATAAAAATCGACTCTAATGGACGACGCCGAAGCGCCACCCCCCAACCAGATCCGCCAAATAGCCTTACAATGTCGTACGGCTTGATTTGCAAGCTACCGACCCCTATCGAGCCAACCGACCGCCCCGCATGCAACTAACCCTGCTTGACCCCGATCGCCCCGAGCAAGCGTTTCCTCCGCTGTACAAGGCGCTGAACGAACCCAACGGACTGTTGGCCTTCGGCGGTTGCCTGTCACCGCAACGCATCATCAACGCTTACCGGCATGGCATTTTCCCTTGGTACAATCCCGGCGAACCGATACTCTGGTGGTCGCCAGATCCCCGGCTGGTGTTGTTTCCGGACAAGTTGAAGGTCTCGCGCAGTCTGAATAAAGCATTGCGCAAACAACCTTTTCAGATTCAATACGACCGCGCATTTTCTAGAGTGCTGGCGGCTTGCGCCGCGCCGCGCCGTGAAGACGGCGGCACCTGGATTACAGAGGAAATGAAGCAGGCTTATCAAAACCTCCATAGGCTAGGCTTCGCCCATAGCTTCGAAGCCTGGCGGGATGGGGAACTGGTCGGTGGTTTGTACGGCATCGCCATCGGCAAGGTTTTCTTCGGCGAATCGATGTTTCACACCCAGACCGATGCCTCGAAAGTGGCCTTCGTGCATCTGGTCCGACGGCTCGAGGACTGGGGTTATCAACTGATAGACTGCCAGGTCCGTAGCGAACACTTGCTCAGTCTGGGCGCCGAGGATATTCGCCGCGCGGATTTCCTGGCGCGACTGGAACAGCTGTGCCCGCAATCTCAGTCTCCACAAGCCTGGCAACGATGATTTCCATACCCTTGTGGCTGACCGCCGAACATGCATGCAGCTATCTCGACGACCGTCAGTCCAGGTCCGCCGTGGTTGATCCCGACTTTATGCTCAATCCCCAATTCTACTCGCGACTGATTGAACAGGGCTTTAGGCGCAGCGGCGACCAAGTCTATAAACCCTATTGCGATGGCTGCCAGGCTTGTGTGCCGACCCGGATTCCGGTTGCGGAATTTTTAGCGGATCGCAGGCAGAAGCGGTGTGCGAAACGCAACGAACAGACACGAGTCAGCATCAAACCGGCCGAGTTCGATCCCCGCCATTTTGACCTCTATCGGCGCTACCAGGCCGCCCGCCACGACAAAGGCCAGACGGCCGACATCAGCCCGAAAGATTACCTGCAATTTCTGGGCAGCAGCTGGTGCGATACGTGGTTCGTCGAATTTTCGATAAGCGGCGAACTGGCGGCGATCGCCGTCGTCGACGTACTGGATCACGCCTTGTCCGCGGTTTACACCTTTTTCGATCCCGAGTTTGACGACTACAGCCCCGGCGTTTTCGCGGTACTTTGGCAAATCGAGCAAGCCAGAAAGCTTAATCTTGATTACGTTTATCTGGGCTTCTGGATCAAAGACTGTCGTAAAATGAGTTATAAAAACCAATATCAACCGCTACAAGGCCTGATCGGCCAACAGTGGCAGCCGATTTCTTGATCATCATTCATCTATATTTAAGAGGAAAAAACCAGTGCCCAAAGCCAACGAACTCAAACAGGGAACCGCCATCGAAATCAACGGCGAACCCTATATCGTCAAAAAAATCGATGTACGCAACCCCACCTCGCGCGGCGCCACCACCTTGTACAAAGTCCGTTTCGCGCACATGAAGACCAAGCAAAAG
>JAJRDU010000263.1 GCA_028748685.1 Methylococcaceae bacterium | reverse complement strand
AAGTTTTTCCTGGGTAAGTTGGCAGAAAAACTCGCCGTCTTTTTCGCTGAAATTGCGGCAGGTCTTGCAAACGCCGAACGATTGCGATTGGTTGGCTTTCTGCAGAGCGGTTAGCGCTTGCTGGAAAACGTTGGCATCGGACAGCGGTTCGTCGCTGGTTTGCAAAATCGCGGTGGCGGTGTGGAACAGGTCGGAAGGACGGGCTTGTTTGAGTACGGTCGCTCCATCCGGCAGCAAGTGCAAATGCACGACACGCTTGTCGGCGGTATCGGGCGTCTTTCCTATATAGCCTTTCTTTTCCAGGATGATCAAGGACTGCGAAACGGTGCCGCGGGTCATGCCCAAATAATTGGCGACGGCGGCGGGCGTGTTGCTGTATTTATTGCAGCGTGACAGGTAATTCAACACCTGAAAATGGACCGGTTGTAAACCGAGTTCGGTACACTTTTTACGCTCTTCCGAGCGTATCAGCGTTGTCATACATTCAATAAGTTCGTAAATATCAGTCTGTTGCATGGCCTGCATTCTTTTGATTGTCTGCCTGATTGTATCTCTGGTTGACAGCGAGGATTGTCGGGGCTATATTGATAGCGAATCGAAACTTTATAACATTCGGCCTAGAGTCAACAAGTGTTTGTTTGATCATAAAGGTTTGGGTAGCTGTTAGACCCGATCTTTTATGGTTTAATGCACCAAGTTGGCTCTTTTTTTATCATGCGGATGACAGGAATTATAAATGAAAATAACTAATAGAAGACGACTGAATAAATCCCTCGTAGCGAGTTCCATCGCCCTGGCGCTGTCATCCGGGATTGCGTTGGCAAAAACCGGCGACATGCACCAGCTTTATCTGGACAATTGCGCCAGCTGTCATGGCGCCGATTACGGCGGCTATCTGGCTCCGGCGCTGAACGCCGACAAACTGAAAGGCCGCAGCCCCACGGCTTTGCGGACTATCGTCATGGCCGGCAGCTTCGACACTTTGATGCCTCCTTTCTACGGTAAATTGAGCGACGACGAGATTCGCGGTGTGATCAAACATCTGCAGGAAACGCCGAAACAAGCGAATCCGGAATGGAGCATCGACGACATGAAAAAGTCGCTGAAAGTTTACGTCAAGGACGAAAGCAGCTTGCCGGCGAAACCGACCTTCCAAATCGACGAAAAGTTTGAAAATTTGATCGGGGTGGCGGCGCGCGGCAAATACGGCCGTGGTGAAGGTTCCAAAGCGATCTTCATCAACAGCGCAACCCATCAAAAAGTCGGCGAAGTACCGACCGGCACCGCCGCACACATCATCGACTTCAATCCAGCCAATCCGCGTTGGGCTTATGTGAAAACCGACACCGCCGAAATCTTCAAGGTGGATCTGTACTCGATGAAAGCCGTACGCAGTATCAAAACCGGCTGGAACGGCCCCGGCATGGGGGTGTCGCGCGACGGCAAGTACATCATGGCCGGATCCTTCGTGCCGCATAACGCCGTGATCCTGGATGCCGATACGCTGGAGCCTTTGAAGACCTTTGAACTTGAAGGCACCGATCCCGACGGCAAACACGTCTCCTCCGACTCCGGCATGATTATCGGCACGCCGTATGCCGATATTTTCGCGATTGCACTGGAAAACGCCGGCCAGGTCTGGGTGGTCGATTACAAGAAAGAAGGCTTCCCGGTCACCCGTATCGAGAATGTCGGTCATCACTTGCACGACGCCTTCCTGACTCACGGCGGCAAGAAGCTGATGATCGCTTCCTATGACGACAGCATCGTCGCCGCCATCGATCTGGAAAAACGCGAAATCATCAAAAAACTGCCTGCCGGGTGCGTACCGCATGTAGGCGGCGGTTCGGCGGTAGTGGTCGATGGGCGTACCCTGGGCTTTGGTACCAACTTCGGCGATTGCGACAAGATGGTGGTCAGCGTCTGGGACCTGGATAAAATGGAAGTCGTCAAACAAATCCCGGTTTCTGGCGGCACCGAATCGCCGGCGGCCCACGCCAACGCGCCCTATGTGGCGGTGGATATCATCAGCAAGGACAGACGTGCCCGCACCGTACAGTTGATCGACAAGAAATCGCTGGAAGTCGTGAAAACCCTGGATGTCGGCGGCCATGCTTATTTTCCCGAATATAGCGCCGACGGCAAATTCCTGTACATCAGCGCCGGCTACAATGGCGACGAAGTGGTGGTTTACGATTCCAACTCTCTGCAAAAAGTCGCAACCGTGCCTATGGAAAGCCCGGCCGGTATCTTCTCCAGAGGACGCGTTAAATACATGACCCGTGGCCTGTCACCCGACGAGATGGAGCAATCAAAATGAAACTGACACATACTGTGATGATGCTGGCCGGCTTGATGGCCGCCGGCAGCAGTCAGGCGACCAGTCTTTATGCGGGGCAATCGAAAGCGGCGGCAGTGTGTTCGCAGTGCCACGGCATTCGCAACCCCAGCGCCGATGCGCCATTTCCGCCCTTGGCAGGCCGTGATCCCGAGTATCTGAAAAAAGCCATCCAGCAGTATCGTGACAAGACCCGTAAATCCGACATCATGAACGCGATCGCAGGTTCCCTGACCGATGCCGAAATCAACGATATTGCCCATTATTACGGTAGTGTCAAACCTTAATAGGTGGGCGTGGTTTGTCGTGCTAATGCTGCTATGTGGCAGCGTTAGCGCCGACGAGCCTGCGCCGGCCAAGCAACAGGAACTGCGCAACCTGCTCAAGCACGATTGCGGCGCTTGTCATGGCCTGCAGCTGAAAGGCGGCTTGGGGCCGCCCCTGTTGCCGGAAGCCTTGGCTGATAAGAGCGATGTTTTGTTGTTGGATACGATTCAAAACGGCAGGCCGGGTACGGCGATGCCGCCGTGGAAGAGTTTTTTAACGGTCGATGAAACCAATTGGCTGATTCGGCTTTTGCGGCAGCCTTAAACAATCAATCAATCTAGTTTGTTTCCCTCATGCCAATGAAAAAACTCCTGATCGCCGCCTACCATACGTGTCGTAGCGACTTTCAAATACAAAGTCAGATGAGCGTCGCCAAAGGCTGGATCAGGCATGCCGTCCGGCTTCATCGATGACTTGGCATTTCAAACGGCGTTAGTCAAACCACACTTGATTTATGAATCCTCGATATTTTCGTTTTTTTGCTGCTCTTCTTGCCTTGCTGTCCACAGCGTGCAGTCATACGGAACTGCGCGGCAGCGGCGATCTTGGCGTGGTGATCGAACGTGAAAAAGGCAGCGTGCAGATTGTCAACACTAGTCAGCCCTCGCCGTTGAGCCGGATAAGCGATCTCGGTGACTTGTCCCATGCCTCGGTGGTGTTTTCCCGAGACCAGCGTTACGCCTACATATTCGGCCGCGACGGCGGTTTGAGCAAGATCGATCTACTGCAGGACAAGCTGGAAAAACGCATCGTCCAGGCCGGCAATAGCATAGGCGGGGCGATTTCCCAGGACGGCAAGTTGATCGCGGTTTCCAATTACACGCCGGGCGGCGTGAAGATCTTCTCGGCGGAAACCCTGGAACAAATTGCCGACATTCCGGCGGTGTACGGTGAAGACGGCCGCTTGTCGAAAGTGGTGGGATTGGCCGATGCCAGCGACCACCGTTTCGTGTTCACCTTGTTCGATGCCGACGAAATCTGGATCGCCGACGTCAAGAATCCCAAACAACCCGCCATTCAAAAATTCAAAAACATCGGCAAACAGCCCTACGACGCCTTGCTGACGCCGGACGGCCGCTATTATCTGGCCGGCCTGTTCGGTGAAAGCGGCTTGGCCAAGCTGGATATGTGGCAACCGGAAGCCGGCGTGCAGCGGGTGTTGCCGGATTACGGCAAGCATGACGAGAAACTGCCGGTCTACAAGATGCCGCATCTGCAGGGCTGGACCAGCAGCGGCGACTGGCTGTTCGTGCCGGCGGTCGGCCAGCATGAAGTATTGGTCATCGACAAACACAACTGGCAACTTATCAAACGCATCCCGGTGGTTGGCCAGCCGGTGTTCGTCACCGCCAGGCCGGACGGCCGCCAGGTTTGGGTCAATTTCGCCTTTCCGGATAACCAGCAAGTGCAGGTTGTGGATGTGAAGGACCTGTCGGTGATCAAGACCCTGCAACCCGGCAAAGCCGTTTTGCACATGGAATTTACCCCGCGCGGTGAAGCAGTATGGCTGGCGGTGCGCGATGAAGACAGGGTGATGGTCTACGACACCGAAACCCTGACAGAAACCGCGCGTTTGCCGGCCGATAAACCCAGCGGCATTTTCTTCAGTTCCCGCGCCAACCAATTGGGCCTTTGATTGATGTTGTCGCCCTTGCATAAACAGCTGTTGAACGATTACCAGCAGGATTTTCCGCTCAGTCCGACGCCTTATCGCGACATCGCCGAACAGCTTGGCGTCACCGAAGATCAAGTATTGCGGGCTTTTCGTGAGCTGTCGGAACGGCAGTTGATCAGCCGCATCGGTCCCGTGATCGCGCCCAACAGCATAGGCAGCAGCGCCTTGGTGGCGATGGCGGTGCCCGACTATGATCTGGAGTGGGTAGCGGAAATGATCAGCGCCTATCCTGAAGTCAATCATAACTACGAACGCGAGAACCGCTTCAACCTGTGGTTTGTGGCTGTAGCCGACGACGAGAGGCATTTGCGGGCGGTCATCGAAGACATCGAACACCGGACCGGATATAAAACCATGCTGCTGCCCATGCTGGCGGATTACTACATCAACCTGGGTTTCGAGCTGGAACTGCATGACTGACGAACTCGATTACCAACTGATCGCGGCGGTACAGGCGGGCTTGCCGATAGTCGCCAGACCCTATGCCGCAATTGCCGAGCAAGTGGGCATGACCGAGCAGGAAGTGATAGCCCGGCTGGCAGATTTAAAAAGTCAAGGCCTGATCAAGCGCTGGGGCGTGGTGGTCAAGCACCGCCAGCTCGGTTACCGCGCCAACGCGATGATCGTGATGGACGTGCCTGATCAAAAAGTCGCCGAAATCGGCCGACAAATCGGCCGCTACAGTTTCGTCAACCTTTGCTACCAGCGTCCGCGTCAGGGCGATGCCTGGCCCTACAACCTGTATTGCATGATACACGGCAAGAGCCGCGACACCGTTTTAAGGCAATTGGCGCAGTTGGTCGATGCTTGCGGCTTGAGTGCTTGCGCGCATGAGGTTCTGTTTAGCCGCCGTTGTTTCAAACAGCGCGGCGCACTTTATCGGCAAGCCGAGCCGCTGGAATTGGAAGCCTGTCATGGATGACATCGACAAGGCCATCGTCAATCGGCTACAACAGGGTTTTCCGATTTGCGAATCGCCTTACCGGGCGGTTGCCGAGCAAATGGGCATCACCGAAATCCAATTATTGGACAGGTTGAAAGCACTGCTGGCCGACGGCGTATTGTCGCGCTTCGGGCCGATGTATCACGCCGAACAGATGGGTGGTGCGCTGACGTTGGCGGCGCTGAAAGTGCCGGACGAGCGTTTCGATAAAGTGGCGGAAATCGTCAATGCCTTTCCGGAAGTCGCCCACAACTATGCTCGCAACCATGTGCTGAATATGTGGTTCGTGCTGGCGACCGAACAGCCGGAACAGGTACAAACAGTGATTGCCGAGATCGAAAAACAGACCGGTTTGACCGTCTACAACATGCCGAAAATCAGCGAATACTACGTTGGTTTACAATTGGAGGCCTGATGCAATTGGAAGCCATCGATCGCCAAATCATCCAGACTACCCAGGCCGGCTTGCCGCTGGTCGCCGAGCCTTATCAGGCTATTGCCGAGCAACTGGATCTAAGCGCGGAAGAAGTCATGCAACGCATCAGCAACATGCAGCAGAACGGCGTGATCCGCCGCATCGCCGCCGTACCCAATCATTACAAACTAGGCTATCGTTACAACGGCATGACTGTTTGGGATGTCGACGATAAGCATGTCGACGCGCTTGGACAAAGAGTTGCGGAGCTACCCTTTGTCAGCCACTGTTACCAGCGCCCCCGGTATCTTCCAGATTGGCCCTACAACCTGTTCGCGATGGTGCATGGCAAGACCGAGCAGGATGCTGAGCGGCAGATTGCCATCATCGCCGAGTTGCTGGGCTCGGATGTTCGCCGGAACACGGTGCTGTACAGCACCAAAATCCTGAAGAAAACCGGCCTGCGGATAGCGGGGTAGGGATGTTCAGACTCAGCCAATACATGCGCGAAGTGCTGCATCCGACGCCTCTGACACCATCGCGTAAACCTTCGGGTCCGGTGGTGATCTGGAACCTGATCCGCCGCTGCAACCTGACCTGCAAGCATTGCTACACCACCTCCGCCGACATCAATTTTCCGGGCGAGCTGAGCACGCCGGAAATCCATACGGTGATGGACGACCTGAAAGCCTTCAAGGTGCCGGTGCTGATCCTGTCCGGCGGCGAGCCATTGTTGCATCCGGATATTTTCGCCATCTCCCGGCGCGCCCGCGACATGGGCTTTTACGTGGCGCTGTCCAGCAACGGCACCTTGATCAACCAAGGCAACATCGAACCAATCGCCGCGATCAATTACCAATACATCGGCGTCAGCCTGGACGGCGTGCGCGAGGCTCACGACAAATTCCGTCAGAAACAAGGTTCGTTCGATGCATCCTTGGCGGGCATTCGATTATGCCGCGACCACGGCATCAAGGCCGGTATCCGCTTTACGTTGACGCGGGACAACGCAGACGATTTTGAAGCGATGCTGCAATTGATGGGCGACGAGGACATCGACAAATTCTACCTCTCGCATCTGAATTACGGCGGCCGAGGCAACAGGAACCGCAAGGACGATGCCGAGTTTCAATTGACCCGGCGGGTGATGGATGCCTTGTTCGAAAAATCCCTGAGCTGGGAGCAACAAGGCCTGCACCGGGAAGTGGTCACCGGCAACAACGACGCCGACGCGGTGTATTTCCTGCATTGGGTGAAGCGCCGTTTCCCGGAGCGCGCCGAACATATCCGGGCCAAATTACAGCAATGGGGCGGCAATGCCTCCGGCGTCAACGTCGCCAACATCGACAATCTCGGCAACGTCCACCCGGACACCTTCTGGTGGCATTATGGCTTGGGAAATGTCCGCCAGCGGCCGTTTTCCGATATCTGGCAGGACGTGTCCGATCCGCTGATGGCCGGCTTGAAAGCCTCGCCCCGGCCGTTGAAAGGCCGCTGTGGTACCTGCCATTATCAAGCTATCTGCAACGGCAATACCCGCGTCCGCGCCCAGCAATTGACCGGCGATTTCTGGGCCGAGGATCCGGGCTGTTATCTGGATGATGAAGAGATAGCCGGGTAGGGCGGATGCCGTCGGGCGATCTGCCGCCAGAGAAAATTTCCGTGCCTTGTCGATGCTGGGTTTCATTTCATTCAACCCAGCCTACGGTCCTGCCATGTTAGGCCAGACAAAAGTTGACGCCAATAAAACCGAAGGCCTGAATTTTTCACCTACGATCAGTGGTGTTTGCGACATAATTAGGATCACAAACCCAGCCCTCGCAACCCCGGCGGCCTAGTTAGGTCAACGCCTGCTGCAACTAAACTTAATTTTGCAACTGCTTCATTTAAGGTTAAAAACCTACAAAGCTCTTCCCGTGAGCAACTAAGGTATTCAGGTGAAGATTGCTCTCCTTCTGTATCCTGCGGAACTTCTGTTGGGTGCTGGAAATAGTACACAACAACGCCAGATTCCTCGTGTTCAGGAAATAGATTTGTGCCTATGAATTTCATGGGTTCCAAGCACGGAACTTTTAACGCGGAGTCAGCAAAATACACTCGATAAAAGATTTCGCCAATTTGTGGTTCAATCATGTTTCTCGCTCGCTGCCTAACTATTGATTACCAGGAAAATCCGCCCATATAAGTTTAACGCATCATCGAGCAAGGTATGCTCCACAACAATGTTGCATTGGGAGCACCGGAAAAATCGGCATCCAGCCGGATCAGCGAGGCTTTTTTGACGACGATGCTGTTGCCGGCCGTATTCAGCAACTGGCCTATCGTTTCGGAAAAATCCGGTTCGTGTCCCACCAGCCATACATCGTCCAGACCCTGGTCGGCCAGCTTGCCGAGTTCGGCAATGATCGTCTGCGGGGAGGTGGCCGTGCTTAGCCAGTCTGCGGTTTCCGGTGCCGGAGATTCGGCTAATTGTTCATGCAAAATCCTGGAGGTCTGCTGGGCGCGCAGCAGCGGGCTGCAATAAATCGCCGCTGGCAGCAATTGATTGGCCTGGCAAAAAGCCGCGACTCGCTTGACTTGCTTTTCGCCTTTTTCGGTCAGGGCCCGCTCGGCATCGGGGCCGGCGAGGCTTCGGTCTTCGGCGGTGGCGTGTCTCAGGAAGGTGACGTACATGGTGGGCCTCCGAATTATGCGTTGGGAGCGGTTTTGAGTGTAGCGGGTTTGGGCCGAAATCCCAATCGGACGCTTAATGGCGCTAGGAATGCCTCAACCGTCCTACGGCCTGCCAGCAGACTACATGCGACAAGCCTATGTGCGTCTCAAGATGTTCGAGGATGGTTTCGACCCGTTCCGGCGCATCGTAAAACTCGACGATCAGCGGCAAATCCAGCGATAGATCCACCAGCGATGCCACGTGCATGTCGCCGTCCGGGCCGAAACCGGCGATGCCGCGCAGCACCGTGACGCCGGAAACCTTTTCCTCGTCGTGCAGAAACTTGATGAGCTTGGCGAGCAGATGTTCGCCTTCGCGCAGATAGATGCGTGCTATTGTGACAGTTTGAGTTGCCATAACCAATTCCCTATCGATGAACCTAACCAGACCATTGCCACGCCGAACAGCGCGTTAATGGCAAAAATGCTCAGAATGCCGTGAAATTCCAGCCGGATTTCCGGAAGTTTAAACGTCAGCCACAGCGTCGACGAAATCGTCAGTATGCCCAGTAGCACGATGAAAACGGCCGCGCGTATTTCGGCACCGGTACTGAAGCGTTGCAGCAGCAGTTCCGCCAGGATAGCCAGCAGAAAGGCGGCAACAAAGCTCAGTACCAATTCGATATAAGGCAAACCATGTCCCAGCCAGGGATAAATATCATTGCTGAATAGCGTACGTCCCCAAACCAGACCGAACCAGCAGGCCACCAGACACAGCACCGCGCTCAGGAAGATGTTCAAAAACGCCTTGAGCAGGCTGCCTTCCTCGAATAGGTAAAGCGTCTCCAGCGCGAAGGTGGAGAAGGTGGTGTAGGCGCCGAGAAAGCCGACCAGAATCGCCGCCCGATATTCCACGGCCAGCGCGAAACGTTGCAGCATCAGTTCGGTCAGAAAGCCCATCAGGAACGAGCCGGAGACGTTGATAAACAAGGTGCCGTGCGGAAAGCCTCGGCCCAATACCGAGTAAATGCCGTTGGCCACCAGGAAGCGCGTCACCGCGCCGGCGGAGCCGCCCAGGGCGATGGCGATCAGTTGGTGCATAGATAGTCTTGAATCATGGGTTCAGCCTCAAGATTGTAGTCAGTCTGTTCAGGGTTGCCACTCAGAGCGTCAATGCCATTAAGTTAAGGATTAACCGTTCGCCCTGAGCCCTTCGGCTTTGCTCAGGAGAGCCTTGTCGAAGGGTGAATGGTTAAGCCGTTTATGGTTCGACAAGCTCACCACGAACGGCTTAACTTAACGGCATTGACGCAGAGTGTAGGAAGGTAAATGTCGCAAACCTAGTGCCGATTCGCCGGCGGCATCTTTTCGCGCAGTTTCAAAAAACGCTGATAACGGCTGGCGGCGATTGCGCCATTATCCACGGCCAAGCGCACCGCGCAATCCTTGTCGTTGACATGCCGGCAATCGTTGAAGCGGCATTTGCCGATGTAGGGCTGAAATTCCCTGTATCCCCAGGCCAGTTGCGCTTCGGACAATCCAGCAAGACCGAAAATCGCCACGCCGGGGCTGTCTATCAGGTCGCCGCCGCTCGGCAGATGGTAAAGCGTGGCGGCGGTGGTGGTGTGGCGGCCGTGGCGGGTGGTTTCGGACACACTGTTGATTCTCAGGGTCTTGTCCGGCAGCAAGGCATTGGTCAACGAGGACTTGCCGACCCCGGACTGGCCGGCGAACATGCCGGTCTGTCCGCATAAATCCTGTTGCAGCTCGTCTACGCCGATTCCTTGCTTGGCGCTGACCCGGTACAGTTTGTAACCCAGGGTTTGATAGTATCGCAACTCCTGTTCCACGGTGGCCGAGTGGCTCAAATCTATCTTGTTCAACACCAGCGACGCATCGATATTGCAGTTCTCGCAGATCGCCAGATATTGGTCCAGCAGTAGAAAGTCGCATTCCGGTTCGGCGGCGAAAACCACGAAGATGGTGTCGAGGTTGGCGGCAACCGGCCGGGGATGTTCGCTACGGCTGGGGCGTTGCAATACCGAGCGCCTGGGCAGCAATTGTTCGATGCGGCCTTGCTCGGGCGACGATAGGGATAACTTTACCCGGTCGCCGACCACCACGGTATCGAGCTTGCGCAAGGTCTGGCAGAGTACGATTTTACCGGCAACTGCTCCCTGCGTTGCCCTACCTCCTGCATCCATACAGTCGTCGTCCACCTCGACGGCGATGCCTTTGCCTAGATGGGCGACCACCAGACCTTCTTTGAGCGCCTGCAAAGATGCGGAGGATATACCCTCTAGGGCATAAGGGGCTATGCCGGCGGTTTTTACCGACATCAGGCTGTCTGCATCTTGTCTTCGATGTGGGCGATGCGGATCGCGGCCGGCGGATGACTGTAATGAAACGCGGAATACAAGGGGTCGGGCGTCAGGGTGCTGGCGTTTTCCTCGTAGAGTTTCACCAGGCCGCTGACCATTTTGCTGCCTTGGGCGTGTTGGGTGGCGAACTCATCGGCTTCGAATTCAAATTTGCGTTGAAAATAGGCGCTGATGGGCTGCATGAAGGTGGTGAACACTGGCGATACTAGCATGAACAGCAGCAGGGCGGCGGCATTGGAGTGGGTGCTGACGCCCAGGCCGTCGAAAAACCAGTCCTGGGTGATCAACCAGCCCAGCACCGCGAAGCTGATCAAGGTCATCACCGCCGAGGCGGCCAACATTTTCAGGACGTGTTTACATTTGAAGTGGCCGAGCTCGTGCGCCAATACTGCCTCCAGTTCTTCCTCGTCCAGCGAGTTGACCAATGTGTCGAAAAACACGATGCGCTTGTTGTTGCCGAGGCCCGTGAAGTAAGCGTTGCCGTGGCCGGAGCGGCGCGAGCCGTCCATGATGAAGATCCCTTGGCTGTTAAAGCCGCAACGTTGCAACAGGCTTTGAATCCGGTCTTTCAGGCTGCCGTCCTGCATCGGCGTGAATTTGTTGAATAAGGGGGCAATCACGGTGGGAAACAGCCAGCTCATCAGCAGTGAAAAACTCATGATGATGGCCCAGGCATACAGCCACCATAGGTCGCCGATGCTGTCCATCACCCACAGGATCAGCGCCAGGATGGGCATGCCGATGACTAGCGTCAGGCCGATGGAAATCAGCTGATCCTTGGCGAATTGCGGCAGGGTGTTCTTGTTGAAGCCGTATTTCTCCTCGATCACGAAGGTTTGGTAGAGGCTGAAGGGAATTTCGATCACCGTCATCAGCAGAAAAACGCTGGCAACCGAGAGCAGGTTGGCCATCATCGGCGAAAGATCGAAGGTCGGCCAGAACTCGAACACCAGGCTGATGCCGCCGCCCAGTGTCAGCGCCAACAAAAACAGCATGCCCACCACGCTGTCGACATCGCCCAGTTTGCTTTTCTCGACCGTGTAATCGGCGGCTTTCTGATGGGCGGCCAGCGATACCTTGTCCTTGAAGGCTTGCGGCACCTGTTCGCGGTGTTGCTGCACATAGTTTTTTTGCCGCATCGACAGCCAGAATTGAACGCCGTAGGAGAGGACTAACGCGATTAGAAAAATAACAGTAAATGTGTTCATCAATGAGGCTGGAATAGGGTTAACAATTAGCGGCACAGATTAGCTAATGCTACAATCTGCCGCAACATTATAAATACTACGGAAACGAAATGGCTCAGGATGTTGACAACCTTATCTGGATCGATCTGGAAATGACTGGCCTCGACCCCGATAACGATTTGATTATCGAAATTGCAACCATAGTCACCGATAAAAATCTCAATATTCTCGCCGAAGGCCCGGTGTTGGCCGTGCATCAATCCGATGCGGCGCTGGCGGCGATGGACGAATGGAACCAGACCCATCACGGCCAATCCGGGCTGATTCAGCGCGTCAAGGACTCCAGCATAACCGATGCCGAGGCGGAAGCCCGGACTATCGCGTTTCTGGAGCAGTGGCTGCCCGCCAGCACCTCGCCGATGTGCGGCAACAGCATTGGTCAGGACCGCCGCTTTTTGTACCGCTACATGCCAAAACTGGAAGCTTTTTTCCATTACCGCAATCTGGATGTTTCGACCGTCAAGGAACTGGCTGGGCGTTGGGCGCCGCATCTGAAGGACGGTTTCCAGAAAAAGGCCGCACACCGGGCTTTGGACGATATTATCGAATCCATCGAAGAATTGCGCTATTACCGGGAACATTTTTTTAAATATTGATCTCGACACCGGCTGTCTTAAAAGTTTAGGTCGCGACCGCAGGGATGTAAGCACCTGGGTAACGTCGGGAGCGGGCGTTAAATTTAAAGAGCGTACCCGACATGGGCTCGACCTACGAGACTTTTTGCCGGGAGCTTATGAGTCGGTACAACAACCCACATTTCATCTTTCATTTTCTCAATTCAGGTAACCCATTGCCATGTTAGACCCTCGTTTATTCAGGAGCGAACTGGATCAAGTTCAACAACAGCTCCAAAGACGTAATTTTCAATTCGATGCCGCCGCTTACCAGGCATTGGAAGACAGGCGTAAAGACATCCAGGTCAAGACCCAGGAGTTGCAGAACGAACGCAACACCCGCTCCAAGGCCATCGGCCAGGCCAAGGCCAAGGGCGAAGACATCCAGCCTCTGCTGGATCAGGTGGCGGATCTGGGCGACCAGCTCAAGGCAGCCGAAACCGAGCTGGACGAGATTCAAGCCCGGTTGAATACCTTGATGGAAGGCATTCCCAATATTCTCGATGCATCCGTGCCGGCCGGTAAGAGCGATGAGGATAATCTCGAGATCAGCCGCTGGGGCGAGCCTAGGCAATTCGATTTCGCGCCCAAGGATCATGTCGATCTCGGCGAGCCCCTGGGCATGAACTTCGAACTGGGCGCCAAAATTGCCAGTGCCCGCTTCGTGGTGTTGTCCGGTAAACTGGCGACCTTGCAACGCGCCATCATCCAGTTGATGCTGGACACGCATATCAACGAGCACGGCTATCAGGAAACCTACGTGCCGTTCCTGGCCAACGCCGACAGCTTGCGCGGTACCGGCCAGTTGCCGAAATTCGAGGCCGATCTGTTCACCGTCAAGAACGATCCGACCTTTTACCTGATTCCGACCGCCGAAGTGCCGGTGACCAATATCGTCCGCGACGTGATCGTCGACGCCAAGCAGATGCCGCTGAAATTCGTCTGCCATTCGCCGTGTTTTCGCAGCGAAGCCGGCGCCTACGGCAGCGACGTGCGAGGCATGATACGCCAGCATCAGTTCGAAAAAGTCGAGCTGGTCCAGATCGTCACGCCTGAACAGTCGGATCAGGCTCACGAAGAACTGACGCAACACGCCGAGAATATCCTGAAAAAACTCAATCTGCCGTACCGCAAGGTCTTGCTGTGCGCCGGCGACACCGGTTTCTCGTCCTCCAAAACCTACGACCTGGAAGTCTGGCTGCCCGGCCAACAGAAATACCGGGAAATTTCCTCATGCAGTAACTTTAAGGATTTTCAGGCCCGCCGCCTGCAAGCGCGTTGGCGCAATCCGGAAACCGGCAAGCCGGAACTGGTGCACACCCTGAACGGATCGGGGTTGGCGGCCGGCAGGACATTGATCGCGATCATGGAAAATTACCAGAACCAGGATGGCTCAATCACGGTTCCGGAAGCGTTGCGCGCTTATATGGGCGGAATCGATACCATTCGATAAATGCGCTTTATACAGAATGGCGACGGAGAGAATAGCGCTAGCTAGCGACGGACTGTCACAAATGACAGTCCGTCTGACAAACTTGGCGTTTGGTCGAGGATTTTGGCAGCTTTAGTGGCTAATGTTATCCGCGACTGTCCGGCGAATCAGGCGGTCTGAAAATTAACGAATACTTGTCCCTTGCCCGCCGGAAAGGAGAAATGGTGGGCTTCGCGCCAAATGAAGCGGTTTCGTTTGATGCTTTCTGAATGTATGTCCTATCTGTTTGGCATTAACTTTGCTTGGCCGATTCTATTGTCAGTTTTGTTCACGTGCTTAAATGGATACACAGGCTCTGGACCTTTCTGTTTTTAGTTAATCGGCATAGGATTTATCATGATCAAACCAATATCGCTTTCCCTGCTTTCGGCGCTGTTTCCTTTCGCTATTCAAGCGGCAACCATTACCAGCGATACAACCTACATTACCCACATCGCCCAAAAATATAAGTCGAAAGTAGGGATAGAGAATGGCGACAGTTATTCGAATTTGTTTCTGGATTTGACTGCGAAGGGCGACTACGACCGTGTCAGCAACGAATATATTCAGTTTGCGATCGATGGCATTGTCCTCGCCAAATGGAATGCCGGTACACCGGACATCAATGTAACTACTAATTCCGCCCTTAACGACTATACGTTGACTGGTAGCATCGCCATTAGCAGCGAATTGTGGCGATCTTTGATTGCCGATGAAGTTCTAAGGATCAGCTGGAAAAACGGCCCGCGTACCAATGCTTATCCTGATATTGCCGGAGCGGATTATGTATCCTACACATTGCGCGGAGATATCGCTCCTGCCACAAGCAATCTCAGTAGCGCGGCAGTGCCGCTACCCGCGACTTGGCTTTTATTAAGTACGGGTTTGCTGGGAATCGGAATAGGCAAGCGTAAAAGCATGGACTCTGCTCAAAAAATCTAAGGATTTCGTCGAAAACAATTTCCGCATTTTGTTCTCTCTCCCTCCGGGATGCCTACATGGACGTAGGTTGTGGTGGAAAGCAGGAGCTATTGCCGAGAGGCTTAGGGACAGGGATATATTGTCATCGCCCTTCAAATCTTGGTTTTTTGAACCCCTCATCCAACCCTCTCCCGGAGGGCGAGGGAACTGATGAGCCGAAATTTGAAGTGCGAAAGGTATAAATAGGGAAGTTATTTTGGGCGGAATCCTTAAGGTTTGAAGTATCTTCTGTAGGGAAGAGCGCTTAAATCAATGCGTGTCAGTGAATAACCATCTTCCCTTCTGGCGTTTATTCAGTTTCTGCAATTCGACGACGGCGCGTTCGTAACTGATGCGTTGTGCGATCAAATCCTGGTAGATTCGGTCGGCTAATTTACGTCTTTTCACGGCGTCCCCCACATCCAGAAATGCTTCGATAGCATTGATGAACCCGTCCAACCATTTTCCTTGGGATTGGACGCTCGTAGAGCCGCTGGCTCGCAGTTGTTTTAACGATTGTTCCAGATTGTTTGCGATCACGTGTATTTGCGCTTGGTGGAGCTCGGTTTGACCCAGATCGCGCGTCTTGGCCATTTCTATCGTCGACCTCACAGTATCTTCTTCCAGAAAGCCAAAGTCTTTAAACGCATCTAAGGTCTGTAAGCCTTTGCTAAACTCGGTTTGTGAAGAGCCCGAGAGTTGTTGGCAAGCTTTGTGGCAAACCTCCCAGGCTTGCCAGCGATAGACGAAATCGAGGCCAGGTCCCTTGATGTTCTGCATGCCCATGATTCGATTATAAAAGCCTGGCGGAGTCGCATCGCACACCGTTTCGATGATCTGTGCGCCGCTAGCATGATAATTTTCGACGATCACTAATTTTTCCTCGAACCAGCGCCAAAGCTGTTCGTGAAACTGCACTTGCAACTCGCCGGTGATGCGATCGGCGGACCTAAGGGTATCGCGCCATTTTTGATAGGACGAAAACAATTGCCTGTCCCTGCGCCCAAAAGCCAAGATAGCCTGGGCTTGGCTTATGCCGTTTTCCAGCAACGCTTGTTCGAGGGTGGTCTCGTTTTCCAGCCAGCCTTCGATCTCATCGCGATCCAAGTCGGCATTTTGTTTGACTATCATCGCCACGCAACGGCTTTTCAACAGTTCCTCGCTGTAAGGCACGCGAAGGCGCTTGGCCATGTCCAGCAGCGTTGATTCTGCCGCTTGCCTATCGTCAGGTAAATTGATCTCGGCTATCCATTCTAACCAGGCATCGTGAACGTAGGCCCACAAACCATGTAAGTTATTGCCGATCAGCACGCAACGATCGAAATTAATATCTTTGACCAGGATGCTGGCAAAAACCTTGGAGCGAGGCACGCGATCGGCGCGATTATTGACGACCACGGTGAGCCAGGTATCCGGCTGCGCCTCCAGACTGAGACGGTCCAGGCCGCAGCGTTTCCAATTGCTCAAACAGGCATAGCGTTCATTGGCCGACATGCCATTGATGAATTCGAGGCGACGGCTTCGCATGTTAGCCGGGGGGAAAATCTTCAATACCCCGATGTCAGGAACCACGCGATCGGCCATTTCCTTGATGGCAATGTCCCTGTCCACGCCTAATTCATCCGCCAGAGCCAGCACCATTGCAATATTGTTCGGGTGTTCATCATAAGGGAATCGCTCCACCATATCGCTAGGCAATAAGCCCGCATCCAGCCAGCCAACTGCTTTGAAACGGGTGTTTTTAACTTGGCAGGCGGCTTGCAAGATAGGACGCATTTGTTCTTCACTAGTAATCAGCGCGGTCCGTTTAGGGATGAAGCGCGTCATGACCTGTGGAATATTGATGCCTGCAGGGCCTTGGATGTCCTCGTGATCGGGATAGGTATTGGTCAGCGTGGAAATATCGTCTTGCATCCATTGCTGTTGCAAGATCTCGACATAATCCGGATTCAAGCCCATGCATTCCCATAGAAACGCTTCCGAGCCGAATTGGTCGGCCAATCGGGTCACGTTGTACTGTTCCCAGATTGTTGCCTTGTCGAAGGATCTGAACAGCAGTATTTCGCGTAGCGGTTGAAAGGGATGGGCCTGTAAAAACATCGCCTCGCAACCCGTGGTTTTGGAAACTAGGCCGTGCCCCAGGGCATTGATCAGCGCGGCCTTTAGCCGTTCGCTCCCGGATTTGCCGCGCGTGCCCCAGCCACCCATCACCAACGGAATATGTTTTCGCGCGCGGCGGATTTTTTGATAGGCGATGATGTGTTTGCCGATGAATAGGCCGATTGCCGCCGCCATGAAAAACGCCAGTTCAGTCAGCGAGTTTTCATAAACCGACACAAAATATTGTTTAAACTGCACCCAGGTTTGGCCGTCGGCCATCGGTACCCAGGCAGGGAAGAATCGCAACACGGCGGGGTCGGCCGAAATTTTACCCGTTTCGCTGCGATGACCGTCGATGCCGATCTCGATATCGAGATCGGCCAATTTGGCCAAATAATGACGAGGAGAAAGCTGGCTGTTTTCCTGCCAATTGCGCCAATGCGCAAATTCGGCAAAATGCCAACTGATCCACCAACTTGCCCACCAGCGCTTCAAGGCATTTCTCGGTGGCCTCAATTGCGTGACCCCTTCGCTGTGATAAAAATAGCTGGTCCTATCGCCTAGCGCCAAAGCCGACAGTACTTCGTCGACCAAAGGCAAATAGCCTCGCCAACCGCCCTCGGATTCAAAATATAAGGGTTCGCCGGGAACTTTGGTTTCGGCTAATTCCGCCAAAATGCCGGACGGCACCCGATGCGCCCCCCAAAACAGACGTCCGACGGTGTGCGAAAAGGCTTGTCTTTTATCGGACGAAGGATGGCGAAATTCGTGCAAAAAGCGCCAAAACCTGAAACCAAAACAATGGCCACGGGTAACGAAGCGGCCAAATCGGTTATGCTCGACATCGAACCCGAAATCATCCTCGGCGAGGATGGCCAATAAGCGCCCCAATTGCCGGTTATTCAGCGACAGCGACTTGGGCAAGCGCCGAGTCTTGCCCGGCGGAATCCCGGCGACGAATCGTCTCAGTTCATCGATCCGAGCGCGTTGCTCCGGGGTTTTATGGCACAGCAAATATTCTCGGGTTTGAGCTGCCCAGCGTCTGACGCTCAGGTCCGGGGCCGATTGGTGTAATTCCTCGACTATCGGCAACAGTCTTTGCAAGAACGCCTCGACTGAATGGGCGCCGTCCGATCGCGCGAGAGCTTCGAAGCCTTGTTTGCAGCTCAACAGTCCGACACGCAGGCAGAAGGTATCGGTTTCGTTCTTGAGGCTATCGGCCAAGAAATCGATCGCCAAAGCCGAATGCGAGGCTTGACCGATTAGAAGAGCCAGTTGATGAATGGCTGAGGCCCTCACTTCGCGCGCATCGTCCTTAGATAACGGCGGATAGATTCGGGCAATGGTTTTTGCCTCGGCCGTAGCTAGCGCTTCGGCTAATTTTTGGCGAACCGCGGGACTGGGATCGCGTAGCGCCAAGGGTAGCAATTCCTCTAAACGCGCATCCTCGCACAATTGCTCGCATAGAATTTGAACCACGGTACGCCGCACGAATAGGTCGGACTCGCCTTGCGGATGCGCGAGGCGGGTCTTGATGACCAGGTACAAATCGTTAGGTGCCGCGTTTTGCAATAGACGCAGGGCTTCGCATTGTACCCAGGTAAATGGGCTGTTTCTGAGGCAGGCATGATAGACAAAGCGCACCGACGCCTCCGATAGGCTGCTGCGCTGTAGCTTTTTAGGGAGCGCCTTCAACGCCTCGGACAAGGCATGGAAGCTATTGGTCACGATGCGCTTATCGCCGCCGTAGCTCAATAACGGGCCTAACTGAGATTCCAGCGCGAAGCGGGCCCAAAGCTTTTGATAACCTATGATTTCGCCATCCGCGCTTAATCCGATCGCGGCCACTCTGCCCAGGCAGTCGAGCACGAAACTCAAATAGCGTTCCCGCTCCGCGTAGCGTTTGTTGTAACGGTCCAGCATCGCGTCGTGATCGAACCAGCGTCCGAATGCCTGTCTATCTTGTTTAAGTTGTCGCTTGCTCGCGCCCAGCTGTTTGGCGTAATCCAGAATTTCCTTTTGTCTTTGTTCGAGACTCACGGCGCGGCTGATATGCTTTAGATACTCGGCATGCCTCACATTCAACTCATGCAGTTGGTCCCGAATCTGATCGATTTCAAAACGCATGAATGCCACGGCATGTTCCGCTATGCGGCCAGTTTGGCTGCGAGCGCGCTCCGACTCCAGATCCGAGACTGGTGGCTTCGGCCAGCGTTGATAATCGTTTCCCAGTTGTTTGATTAGCCCGCCATTGAGCCGGCACCAATAGCTATTGCGATTAGCTTGCAACAGTCGCCCGATTTCGCGGTAATCAGAAATTGCTATCTTCGAATTGATTGTTTTGGCCATTACTTAGGGGGCGCTGTCTGATATTCTCGAAATCGAATTCGCCGGGCCTGAAGTCTAGATAACCGCGGCCCGCGCTCAAGTGGAAGGTGAACGACAACATCGCTAGATGAGATTGGCGTTCGACGTCGTACATATATTGTCCGGAGATCTGCAGCATTTGCTGCGAGGGCAGCCAGTGGTGCCAATCGAGATCCAGCGTAAATTGGCTGCGGGTTCGCATGTTGCTCGTTTGGGCGTTAAACGAGCGGTCGGCATCGGTCTGAAAGTGGTTAATGCGATAGCCGAAATCCGCTACGACGTCGCCGAGCAATTGTTTCCAGTGCACTTCGGTATGCAAGTGATCCGGCTTGAAGATGTCCAGGTCTTCATTGGAGATCGTGCCTAGGTTTGCGGTCCACAGCGTATCCAGCCAGGGCCGGTGTTGGCCCGTCAGGGATAGGTTCAGCCCCGAGGTATGATCAGCTTTATAAGATGTATAGACGTCCTGATCGATTACGTTCTTGTTGAATTCTCTGTCCCCGAGCAAGGGGTTGCCATGTAGGCTGAGTTCGCGCGCAAAAAAGGACAATTTAGGGATCAAGGCCGTCTTTGGCGTCAACGTGTATTTATGCGAGGCGCCGGTATTTACGTAACCCAACCACTCCGTATCGTTATTAACGGTCTGGACATATGCCCCCAGATTTAAGTCGAAATTGACGGGGATGGCGTCGGGGTTGAAATAGATGGCTTCGTTGACACCCCAGCTCGGATTGCCGTGTTCACGGGTGCGGGCAAATGCCTGGCTATTCCACCAGGTGTTGGTGGCGTCGTCGAAATAACGGTGATTGATCCGGTAGTTGGCGAATTGTTCCGGATCTGGCCCGGTCGTGGTACCTTCCTGAACATTGTTCCGGCGGACCAAGTCGGCGCCGAAACTCCATGTCCCGTCCTGCTGTCGGCCCAGTGTAAAGGCGTCTTTCAGAAATACTTTCTCCGGCGCCTGGGTTTGCGGAGCTGGACCTTGCGCGGCCGGTACCGGTTCTATGCTACGCGCTATCCAGCGGTTGTCGATGGGCCGTCTGCCTTCGTAACGTTTGCTGCGTTGTTTGATGCGCAGCAGGCTTTCCGCTTTATCGGCGCTCGGCGGCAGGCTTAGGGTATGCCAGCCGGCGTCCACCGTTTCGGTGCGAGAAGTCGTCGAACCTTGCGACCACTCGTCTATCCGTATTTCCGCGGGACCATTGACATAGGCCTTCACCGGATTTTGACGAGTGCTGACGAAGTAGCTGCGTTCCGTTTCCTGGGTAAAATCCAAGGTTTCCTTAGGCACGCGCAGCAATAGAAACTGATTGCTGACTGGCGTGTCGACGTGAAAGCGCAATTGATGATTACCGGGTGTGGTATGCAGCGTCAACGGCAGCCAGCCGTCTTCCCGGCTGATTTCGATCTGCCGTTCGGGTTGGTCGTCGATTTGATAGCCGACCTTGGCGGTGGTCGGGGGTAGAAAATCGATGTCGGACAAGCGCAACCGAAATTCCAAGGTCTTGCCGCCGGCATTCAGCAAGGAAAATACCAGCTGCTCCTCGTCGGACAACAGGTAGTCGTTTTCGGCGGTAGCCGGCATCAGCGACTTGCGCAATTGTTGTTCGGGGCTTTCGGGTTGCCAAGCGGAGGTCTTGACGAATCGCACGCCGGCTTCGCTGATGACGCTGAACGTATTTTGCCATTCGCTGTAACTGGAGATACGCAGCCACAGTTGCTGAATCAGATCGTCGTCCGCAAATCGCTCGTGTAGTCGACTGGCGGAAAGTAGCCAGCCATTAAATTGTTCGCTGTCCGGGTCGGCTTCCTGTAGCCAGGCAATTTCGACCATTCGCCGTTGAGCGTCGGCCAGCGTGGTAACTGGAGATTTCGGGTTGTCGTTTTTATCGGAGAGCGTGTTAATGTCGATCGCCAAGGATTGCGACGCAGTCGCCGTTACCGCCGAAGTTTCATCAGCGGTGGCCTGGCTTTGGAGATCGGGCGCGACTATAGCCTGTTCGGCAGTCAATGCTGGCTGAGCTGTCAACAGCAATTCCGGTTGGGATTGCTCGACGCCGACCGACAGCGGCGTTTGCATGGAAAACAATTGAATGTCATGTTCGCCGGCGCCGACTTGGTACTCCAGCGTTTCCAGCACACCCGGCTGGTATTGTTCGTCACCTGCGAGCGTTAGTCCTTGGGAAGGGATATTGTTGCCGAAGGGGTAAACCAGTTCCCGGCCGTTGTCGCTGATTCGTATCCAGCCATCGATGGCCGAGTGTGGTTGGTTTTTGGGATGCAGCGGCCTGATTTGCAGTTTGAGCTTGCTCGGTCCTTGCACTGTCAAGCGTAAGGGCTGTTCCGGAGTGCCGCGAAAAGCCGCCGAGTAAAGATCACGCTCGATGGCATAGTATAGATTGCTGGCGGCGTAGCCGCTGACCAAGCCGGGTGCTTCTCGCCAAACCCTGTCGCCGGGATGGCGGTCCAACCAATTCGCCCAGGATTGCCGGTTCTGCGAGCCGCCGTCGACCGATGGCGCGGGTAAATCTCGGCCTTCCCGCAGATGCTCCAGCCAGGGCTTGCCATCGGTCTGCCAAAATTTTGCCGCCGCCTCGTAATCGCCGGCCTTCTGAGCTTTCAGGCCCAGCCAGAAATTGCGCTGATCGGCGGGTAATCGGTCTAACAATGCGGCGAAACTATGCCACCAGTCGAGTTGGTAAGCCGCCTTGAGTGCCAGCGTAAGCGGTGTCTTGTCCGGTGTTGCCAGCGACAGCAATAGCGCAAACCGGTACTCGCCATTGGCCGATAAGGCTTCGGCCAATTCGGCGGCGCGTTGATGGGTCGGAAGTATCGAGAAACGGGCGGCCCGAAGCGATTGCAAGCCGAATCGGTCGTTTTGCAGCGTAAGGCGGGTAAGCAAACGATCGGTCGCTTGTTGCGCGATGTCTTCTCCCGCGTATAAGGCCAGGTAACGCCATAAGCTTTCGGCCAGGAAATATTCGTCGAGCTTGATCAATAAGCCCGCTTGCGCAAGACGCGCGCGTTCTTGGGTGTCGCCATTGGAGTGTAATACCACTTTGCTCCATTCGGCCAGGGCGGCTTGCCATTGCTGGCGCTGTTCAAACTGACGCGCGGCGGCGGACCAGGCCGCCAGTTGCGCGGCGCTTTCTTCGCTAACCGACGGCAATCGGCCGGCAACCGAAGCGCTAAAAAGATTCCGTTCAACCTCGATCAACCGCAATAAAGGCAGCCAGTCGTTTTGCAGCGCCTCTTCCGCTGCGCTGCCGGGGGGTTGGCGAAGCTTCTCGAACCATTGTTCCGGGCCGTTCACATCCTTCAACAAGGCAAGGTAACTTTGCTCGGATAATTGCGAGGGCTTGGAGGCCCGGTACTGCAGCGCCACGTTGAGCTTTTCGGAGAGCGCATCGCTGGCCCAGATTTTGATCGCCCGGGCCGACTTGGGCAGCATGATTTCCACGCTGGCCGCGGCTATCAGAGGTCCCGGCTCCCGGTAGGCACTGAACACGCCCCGCAAGCTTTCCCGGCTGGGGCCTTCCTGCAAACGCTCCATGGCGGCGCCGGCGAGCGAGGCCAGCTGTTCGTCGTCTTGCAGGGCAGGCTTACAATTTAACCAGACGTCGAGCGGCTCGGCTTGGTCGATTTGGAGCTTTAAGTGTCTGTCGGCGCAGTCGCGTTTGTCGATGATCAGTCTGAGTTGGCTTTCGGTCAGGCGATCCGGCAACAAGTATTCGTTCGGCGTGGCATCGGTGGCATTGAACAAGCCGCTGGCCGTCTGCTGTAGCGCGGCTCCGAGGTGTTGGTCGGCCAGTTGCGCATCCTCGGTCGCCGGATGAAAAGGTCTGATGCGTTTCGGCAAAAAATAGGCCTTGAACGGTGGGAAAGCGGAGACTTTACCGATCGGCAGTAGGTCCCGATAAAACGTCGATAGGCCGCGCATCTTTTCGGCTTGGTCGCGGCCCTCGGGATAGTCGGGACGTGCCAGTGCCGCATGCCTTAGACGCTGCACGGCCATCATCGCGCTGTCCCGGCGGCTATTGTCCTTGACCTGTTGTTCGGCGGCTTGCGCGGTTTGGCTCAAGCTTTCGGTCGCCAAAACGCCATTGCGTCTGACCGTCTGCACCGGGAGCAAGGGTTCGTTCAATGCCGGCAGCAGGTAATCATGTTCGGTTTGAGCCAATAGTTGCAGATACAGCGTTCTGTCGGCTTGGATTTCGAGCTCATGGCGGCCGGCCGGAATTTCCAGGAAAGCCATCTGTTCACGCCCCACCACCTGGCTGGAAAGGTTGATCGAGACCAGGTGAACCGATTCCACGGAGGTCGAAAAATCCAGGTTCTTCGGGTCTTGCTGGTCGATGCGATATTTGAGCCTATAGTCTTGATTCAAAGCCGCCGCATCGGTTTCGTAATGCAAGCGGTTTCTCACCAGTAGGCGGGCGGGCCCCTGAATCGTCAGCGTTTGTGTTGCTTGCGCCGGCAAGCGCCAATAAGGTTCCGGCAGGTGCAGGGATGCTCGGCTCAACCATACTAAGTCGGTAGCTAAATTCAGAAAGTTCGGATAAGGCGCCAATTCGCCCAGCGGCATCCTCCGGGATACGAACACTGCCAATTCAATCGACTCGGTCGCCTCCAAGTAGATCAGGCTAGGGTCGGCGTCGTTAGGTGAAACTATTAGTGATTCGCCATCTGTCGAAGTTTGGAGCGCTTGCGTAACGCTCAGGCCGCTACCGTCGGAGCGATAGACTCGCAACGACCTGGGGGTTAGCGGCTTGCCCGGCGTATGAATACGCAGTGTCTCGTAGGCAGGCAAGTGTATAGCCGTGTGCTGGCCGGGATGCAGCTTTATCACGTGCATGTGCCAATCGCTCGAATAGCAGGGTTCGGCGCCTTCCAGCCAGAACGGTCTGCCATCGACATTATCCCAGCGCAATCCTTGTTGGTAGGCTTGTTGGACGCTCGCTTGCATTGCATCGACCGCGGCGTTGCCGGGCGATGCGATCAAATTCAAACTCAATAAGCCGCCAAGAGTCAGTGCGCGAGACGTAGGGTTGGGAATAGTCATTTTGGGATAATCGGATTATTCCGTGGTTGATAAACAATCAAGCAATCGTTGCCTGACGTCGGACTTTGCAAGCAGGGCTTCGCGCATCGGTTTGCTCAGCTCGATATGTAAAAAACCTTGAAATTGCATGGCACTTAGCAATTGATTCTGGCTATTTTGGGTGCCGCCAAGTTCCTTGACGTCGAAGGGGTACAGTAGGACCCGATTGGGGAAGGCCGTTTTCAAGCATTGCGCGGCCTGCTGTATCCAAACGGGGGGATGGGTATGGCCCGCGCTGACGATCATGTCGCTGTCGGCGGCTGCCTTGGAACTCCTGGCGGATTGATTGAAACCATGGATTTGAACGACTCTTCCGCCTGGCCACTGTTCCGCAAACGCCTGGGTAAAGGCTTGCCAATAGCTGTCGGATAGATGTGCCATGTCGGCCGTATCCGCGCTATTGGGGATTGCGGTATCTCGAGGAACCGTATTCCATTGCGCCCCTTTGAAATCGCCTTGTTCGAACAATAGGGCGGCGATCTTGCCGGTAAAAAGATCGCTATCGCCGTGCGGTGCTTGCAGCAGCCAGTGTTTGGCGTTGGGATCCAGGCTGAGCGCAAAAAAGCCGCGTCCCTGGCGATGGGAAGGTAACTCGCGAATGATCCGCACTTGGGCATTATCGAAACTTTCCATCGCCAAGCCGGACCACGCGGCTCCGGCGTCTTGGTTGTTCAACGATGCTTTGAAAAGTTGATTGGCTTGGGCGAGTTCTTCGGATTTAGGCGTCTGAAATGAATCGTTACCGGAAGCCTGTGTCCATAATTTTTCCAATTCGCCGGCCTGGGCGAAGCCGGACAATGTCCAGGCGAGCAAGATGGCATAGTTAGCGATTTTCAACGACGTTCTCCTGGTTAAGTTTATGTTGTTCGTGCAGGCCGGGATCGAGTCGGGACAAGCCAACGAAACCCTCTGGGCCATTTTTCAAATTGATTTTTACCTGATAATTACCCGGAGGTAAATTGCTGTTCAAGGGGATTAAGAAATTCTCCCCCTCCGTCAGTTGCTCTTGCGAATATAGAACAATTTGCTTGGTTTTGTTGTCGGCGCGGATACTATAGTTGCGGCGAGTAAACGTCCAATTGATCGGGAGTTCGGGCGTCAACGCACGGTTCACGCCGATGCCTTCCACCGAAATCTCTATATCGGATCTTTCATGCGTCCCAGCGGCTACAAAGAATCGACCGCTAAAATTTTCGTCCTTGCCGGCTTGGTGTTCGAGGATGAACGTCAATCCTGAACGGTTTAACTTGAAGATCCGGCGATTCAAGTAACGCAGGCTATTGCATCCTTTCAGGTAGTTCATCAGCCATTCGCCATCCTTGGGAGCCGCGAGCCGTATTCTATGCCGACCGGTCGTCAGATTGGGTAGGCGTATCGTGCCCTGGCGGCCCATCGAGGACGCGGCCAGAATTTTTTGGTGGTCGATGTCGAGCTCGAAGGCAAAGGGCGCGGCGCTGTTGCGCAAAAAAATCAGTTCCGGCGCGACGGTTTGTAAATCAGTAGCCCCTTTGATATCCAAGCTTGCTTCCACGCCTACCGGCAGGCGGCAATACAAGTTGGGCAACATTTCGTCGCGAGTCGGTGTGTCTTCCACGGCGGCCAGAATAGTTCGTGTTTCATGAGTGCCTTCAGGGATGAAATGCCGGGAAGCGTAGAGGCCGAGTAGCAAATTTTCATCGTCCAGCGGAGGACGCGGTTGGGCGGCTACCCATGTGACCTGTTGTTTTTCAAACAAGACATGATCGTCGGTCGCCAACAACGGAAACCAAGAGCGCTGGAGGCTTTTTCGATCCGCCGATAACGAAGTGTCCTCGGGTATTCTTTGGGTCAATACGAAATTCGCCGGCTGGTTGTAGGCATTGACCAATAAATTCGGTCCGGCCGCTTTCAGACGCAATCCAGTGACGTCCGGCGGCAGCGTCAAATAATAGCTGATGGGGTCGCCGATACGGTCGAGGTAGTTGTTTGCCAAACGATCGTAGACGGAGGCTGAATCCAGAATTTGAAGAGAGCCTCTTTTGACGACGTTTTGCGCGCCGTCCAGCCACTCGTAGGCGACGGAGGAGGGGGCCGCGGTCGGCAATTGTGAGAAAATTTTCCGAATATCGACGCGCGTCACCGCGGGCTGTTGTTGAAAATGCAGAATCTCGAAGGTGATGTCTTGCTGGGCACGATAGGTTTTGACCATCAAGGGTTTGGGGGTAATGTCCTCCACCTGTTGCCGATGTTCCAGGCTTGCGCTAATGACCACTGGCTGCGATGCGGTAATTTCCAGCAGGCCGCCCGTGACCGCCAGGTCGACATTTTTCATCGTTTTTTGCCAAGTAGTCCGGCGTTGCCAGCGGTCAGTCAGCGTGTCGCCGTAGCCTTTGATGGTCAAATCCACAGGGTTTTCGGGGCGGTGGCCATCGAGTGTTTTTAGGTCGATAAAAAGTTTGCCGCCGGTTTCCGGGATAATCAGAATGCCGGGATGCTCCGGGTCTGCCTGCAACCCCGCCGCCACCAGCATTGATTCTTGCTCTTGAGGCTCGAAATTCTTGATGGCATATAAGGTCTTGGCCTCGAAATCGCGGCCTTCGATGCCGGTGGGGCCTATGGGATGCCATTGGTGTTTCATAAGGTTTTGCTTTTCAAACTCGGATAACAGCGAGGCCGGATAAATGCTGCCGGAGGCCAGGTTGTCCTGTTGCTGGCTGTCCATTCTCAACCACTCCGAGGCTAACCTGTGTGGGCTGATCTTGATCGGTGTGTACGCCCTAATCGCAATTTCTTCGATTTCGGGATGTTCCGTTTCAAAACCGATACGGAGATAAGCGGCTTCATTCAGGTCGTCCCAAGCCAAAATGGCGGATCGATCGGAGAGTGGCCACAAGGCTTCTTGCAAATAGAATTCGCCGAAAGTGGACTTGCCCTGGGTGTCGGTAGCCAAGGGCAGGTTGCTGCGATGCAGGTAGACGCCTTCACGCAATAAAGAGTTGTCCTTTTTCAGTAGTTGATAGCGCACCCCGTATTTCCAATTTGACACTAATGGATCAGCTGGTAGGCGTGGAATGTGGGCGTTGCTGAGGATGCGGAGTCGAGATATTTCTTCCGGTATCGGAAAGGTCAGCCATTGACCGCGCTTGACGGTATATACCAGACTAATATCGGGTGCATCCGCCAAGGATTGCGGGCTACCGAAAAAAAGCCGGGAAAGTCCCGTTTTTGCCTGGTTCCAAGCCGTGGGCAATGCCAGCGCGATTAGCAAGGCGAGCAGAAGTGTCGTGACTATAGGGCGGAGATAACGTCGCATTAATTCGCTCCCACATCCAAATCCAGCCAGAAAGCCCGTTGTTGGACGTAGGCCGTTAGCTGCGGATTGATGGGGCGCTGAAAATCGAGGCGAAATTCGCGGTCATTGGCAGTGCCGATATTGGCTACGGCTATCAATCGTCCGGTGTCTTCATGTATCAACAGGAACGACTGCTTGGTATTGGCGTCGATCAATCGGCTTAGTCTGAATCCATTCGTTTGGATTAGGTCGAGAAGTTGCTGAAGCTGCACGATATTCTGATTTTCTGTATAGCGTTTTATCTCCCCTTTCAACTTGTTGGTAATGGCTGGCGCTGCATTTCGAGGGCTTAAATTCTGCAGGTATTCGGAGAACTCCCGTTCTTCGCTGGGAACGTTTAGCGCTTGAAATTGCGCCAATTGCCAGGCATTCTCGTGCTGTTGCCTGAAATGCGCACGGGCGAAGGGAGAAAGCCATAAGGTCACGAAGCGTTTGTTCTCGGTGGCATTGAGGTAGCGGGCTTGAATCGAGAAATTTTGCTCATAGCCCAGCGTTTCTTCCGAACCATTGACCAATTGCACGGCCATGCCGTCCATTTCCAAGATTCCGAACAGTTTTCGTTCCGGGGTCCCGAACTGATTGGGTTCCGCCAAGCCGAGCGAGGTCGAAAAAAGTATATCGGCATCCGGCAATGGCGTGTCAGCCTTATAGCTGAATGCTCGGCTGTTGATGACCAAAAGGTCGTCTCGTTGGTGTTCGCGAAGCAGCACCTGGTGGAATAGATTGAGCATGTTCTGCTTGTTGGCTTCGCTCAGCAAATTAGAGCTGTTATCCAAATTG
>JAJRDU010000262.1 GCA_028748685.1 Methylococcaceae bacterium | reverse complement strand
CACACTGGCTACCCTTGCAATGCGCCGGATCTGCGCAGGCCGGTGATTTTGAACGTTGACCGACAGCTTACAGAGTTGTTGCCGCCATACGCTTAAATCTTCGAATGTCGCATAATGGCCGAAACTGTAAATTCGCCGATTTCAGCAAGCCAATCTCGAAAGCTGACATTCAGATTTGCATGGTTTAAACGAAGCCGAAGCGCGCCGCGACGCCCAAGTGTTGTCGCAGCGGGATAGTCATAGTCATGCGTTGAAGGGCAGGCATCTGACACCCCGCTTAACAATCCTCCGGCATTCAAAAACTGGCTGGGGTTGTATAGGAATCGGTGGCAGTTTTCAAATTGGAATGCCTGGCTGTTTTTAAGTCTGAATCAATGGCGGTTTTGATCGGACTATGCAGACTCATCGGTGACCTTCGCCGAATTCGCATATCACGTGACCTTGTCAAGCGCCGGTAATATCCTTATGCTGCTAGGCAGTTTTTATAGGAGAACGAATCATGCGCGTTGCAGAGTTGATGACCAGCAAAGTCTTTACCGTCGAGCCTAGCGATCTGATCGATAGGGTGTTCTTTCTAATCCATTACGAGAAAATCCGTCATCTTCCGGTGGTCGAGAAAGGCAAGCTGATCGGTATCGTCTCCGATCGCGACCTGTATAAGGCTCTGGGCCCGAAGAGCAACTCCAACGTTCTGGAAGCCAACAAGGACAATACCCAGCTACACGTCGTCTCGCAAAAAGTGGTGCACATCATGCATCGCCACGTTTACACCGTCTCCCCCGATACATCCGCTTCGGAAGCCGCCGCGATGCTCGTTGAACATCGAATCGGCGCGCTGCCAGTGGTGGAAAAAGACAAGCTGGTGGGTATCGTGTCGGCCACCGACATTCTTAGAGTATTCGCCAAGCTGGAACATGCGCGCGAGGAACGCGAAAAACGTATTTCCGAAGGCGGCCAAGGATAAAAGAACAACGCTATTGCATCTGTGCGGCACAAGCGCTTCGGGTTTCTGTATAATCGCCTCCAGAGTTGGCCGAACAGTCGCCGTCCTGTGCAAACGGGAGGGAGGAAAGTCCGGGCTCCATAGGGCAGAGTGCCAGGTAATGCCTGGGAGGCGTGAGCCTACGGAAAGTGCCGCAGAAAATATACCGCCTGGTTCTTCGGGACTCGGTAAGGGTGAAATGGTGCGGTAAGAGCGCACCGCGCAACTGGTAACAGGTGTGGCAGGGAAAACCCCACTCGGAGCAAGATCAAATAGAGGAGCATACGCGTGGCCCGCGCGGCTCCTGGGTAGATTGCTTGAGCGTTCGGGTGACCGAACGCCTAGATGAATGGCTGTTCTCGACAAAACCCGGCTTACAGGCCAACTCTTTCTCTTCTTTTGCAATCCGCAAAATCTTTCCAGATGACTTTAAGAACCGACGAATTCCTCAGCAAGGCAGACGAGTTGATCGCCGCCGGCCGTTTTATCGACAACAAGGGCTGGGTTCCCGCCACCAGCGGTAATTTTTCGGCACGACTCAGTGACGGCAACATCGCCATCACGGTGTCCGGCAGGCACAAAGGCCATTTGCGGCGCGACGATATCATGCTGATAGACAGCGAAGGTCATTCGCTGGATGGCAAGAAGCCATCGGCGGAAACCCTGTTGCATACCTCGATATATCGACGTTATCCAGATGTGCATGCCGTGTTGCATCCGCATTCGATGAATGCCACGCTGGCCACTAGGCTGTTCGAAAACGAAATCGTGCTGGAAAATTACGAATTGCTGAAAGCCTTGGTTGGCATAGATACTCACGAAGCCCGGGTCGCGATTCCTATCTTCGCCAACGACCAGAACATTCCGCGTTTGGCGGCAGTCGTTGAAGATTATCTGGATAGGCATGGCGACATTCATGCGTATGTGATTGCCGGCCACGGCTTCTACACCTGGGGGCCTTCGGTCAACGACACCTTGCGCCATCTGGAGGCGCTGGAATTTTTATTCGATTGTGAAATAAGACTGCACGGGATCAAACGACTATGAGCGCATTAACCACCTATTCCGACGACCAACCGCAACACGGCACCACTACCCGTGAGTTTGGAACCATCGCCGAACAATTGAATGCCATCGGCGTACAATTCGAACGCTGGCAAGCCGAATGCGAATTCGCCGCCGATGCCAAAGCACAAGACGTTTTGAATGCCTATCAAGGTTCTGTCGATAGACTCAAGCAGCAATACGGCTTCCAGTCGGCCGACGTGATCAGCCTGAAAGCCGACCATCCCAATAAGGCGCAATTGCGGCAGAAGTTCCTATCCGAACATACCCACAGCGATTTCGAGGTGCGTTTCTTCGTGGAAGGCCGTGGCCTGTTTTATCTGCATGTGCAAGACAAAGTCTATGCCGTGCTGTGCGAACAAGGTGATCTGATCAGCGTCCCGGCCAATACCACACACTGGTTCGACATGGGCGAAAATCCAGATTTCAAATGCATACGCCTGTTCACCACCGAAGACGGCTGGGTGGCACAATATACTGGCAGTCCAATCGCCGAAAGCTTCCCGACCCTGGACCAATATCTGGCGGCCGACTCACAGGGAAGTGGTAGTGTCGCGGGCGGCAGGACGCCGGGAGCGACCTTATGATCAAGGCCATCGTCACCGACATCGAAGGCACTACCTCGTCGCTGTCTTTCGTCAAGGATGTGCTGTTTCCCTATGCCAGAACGCATCTGCCGGCGTTTGTAAGACAACATCAGGACGAATCGGAAGTCGCATCGCTTTTAGAAGATGCTCGCCGCGAAGCCGGCTCGGCATTGGATATCGAGGCACTAATCGCCCAGTTCATAGACTGGATAGATCGCGATCAAAAAATTACCCCGCTGAAATCACTGCAAGGCCTGATCTGGGAAGCCGGTTATCGGCAAGGGGATTTCAATGGCCACATTTATGAAGATGCCGCCCGCTGCTTGAAAAGCTGGAAAGAACAAGGCTACGTACTGTTCGTGTATTCCTCCGGCTCGGTCTACGCGCAAAAACTGCTGTTCGGGCACACCGAACACGGCGATTTGACGCCATTATTTTCTGGCTACTTCGATACCCATATCGGCGGGAAACGGGAAGCCGAGTCTTATCGGCGGATTGCTGAACAGATTCAATATCGGCCCGAGGAAATCCTGTTCCTGTCCGACATCAGGGAAGAACTGGATGCCGCGCGGCAAGCCGGTTTGAATACCTACTGGCTGGTCAGGGAACAAGCTGTCGACTCACAGGCTGCACATCGCCAAACCGTCGATTTTGACGGTATTGCGCTGTAATCGCGGCCGGCTCCTGACATGAAAATAGCCATTCTTTCCCGCGACGCCACATTGTATTCCAGCGTCCGGCTAGTGGCAGCCGCCACGGCTCGCGGTCACGATGTCAGGGTGTTGGACCCGACTCATTGCTACATGAACATCACGTCGATGAAGCCGTCCATCCATTATCAGGGCGAGAATCTCTTGGGTTACGACGCGGTGATTCCCCGCATCGGCGCATCGATTACTTTTTACGGCACTGCGGTGCTAAGGCAATTCGAAGTGATGAACACCTTCTGCCTGAATAATTCCGCAGCCATCAGCCGTTCGCGCGACAAAATGGCGTCCAGCCAGTTGCTGGCCCGCAAAGGTATAGACTTGCCAATTACCGCCTTCGCCCACAATCCCGACAACATCGAAGACCTGATTTCCGAAGTTGGCGGCGCGCCACTGGTGATCAAGTTGGTGGAAGGCTCGCAAGGCATAGGCGTGGTATTGGCCGAGACTCACAACGCCGCCCATAGCGTAATCCAGGCCTTCATGGGCTTGAACGCCAACATCATGGTGCAGGAGTTTATCAAGGAAGCCGACAGCAGCGACATCCGCTGCTTCGTGATCGGCGACAAGGTCGTGGCTGCCATCAAACGCCAGGGGCGCGAAGGTGAATTCCGCTCCAATTTGCATCGCGGCGGCACCGCAACCCTGGTACGCCTCAGTCCGCAAGAGAGAGCCGTCGCGGTGCGTGCCGCCAAAATCATGGGCCTGGATGTTTGCGGTGTGGATTTGCTGCGCTCGAACCGTGGTCCGCTGGTGATGGAGGTCAATTCCTCGCCAGGCCTGGAGGGCATAGAAAAAGCGTCCGGTAAAGATATAGCGGGATTGATGATCGACTATATCGAGAAAAATGCCAGCAAAAACAAAACGGCCATGTAGGGCAAAAGATTTTTGCCCTACATGGCCGGCCTTACTTCTCCATCGTCACAAACGCCAGCTTGGAAATTCCCGCATGCTGCACGGTAGCCATGACCTCGGCAACTTTACCGTAATTGATGGCCTGATCGGCGTATACGTGGACCACTATTTCCGGATTGAGCGCTAATTCGTTTTTCAGCGTCGTTTCCAAAGCCGCCAGATCGGCAAGCGAATTTTTATTGAGGGTGATCCCGCCTTGAGCATCGATACCGAGTTGCATCGGCTGCTTTTCGGTGTCCGGTATCGTCGAAGCCGTCTTGGGCAGCGCTACGTTCACCGATTGCGTCAATAAGGGTGCGGTAACCAGCAGGATGATCACCAACACCAGCATCACATCCACAAGGGGGGTAACGTTAATCTCGCTAACCGCCTCGTCGTCGTCCGAGTTCGTTTTAAATCCCATTTAATTACCCCTTGTTTTGGGCGCTGTCGCCAAAAGCAATATGCAGAAAACCGTCGGCAAAATGCTCCAGCGAGGCTCGATGATGCTTGGCTCGCCGTTGAAAGAAATTATAGGCCAGCACTGCCGGTACCGCCACGGCGATACCGATGGCGGTGGCGATCAAGGCGTCGCCGATGGGGCCCGCCACGACGTCGAGACTGGCCGAGCCGCTTTCGCTGATGTCGTGCATCGCATGCATGATGCCGAGGACAGTACCGAACAAGCCGACGAAGGGTGCCGTGCTGCCTATGCTGGCCAGCATGGTCAATCCGCTTTCCATGCGTTGCTGTTCTTCCTGAGCCTGCTTGCGTAAGGCCTGTTCCAGCAAATCCTGGGGAGAGCCGCGAAACTTAAGGCTGGCACAGGTCTCGGGATGAGCCATTTCCGCCAGCCAGGCAAAGCCGCAGGCTGCAACACGCGCCTTGGGGCCTCGTGCCATTTCGGGAGGCAACTGTTCAGCAGCCTTTAGATCGTTCGCGTCCCAAAAAGCCGTGTTGAACTGCTTGTTATAGTATCTGTTTTTTGCGAATTGCCAGACCTTGAAAAAAATCAGTGTCCACGTGATCAATGAAAACACCAATAGA
>JAJRDU010000261.1 GCA_028748685.1 Methylococcaceae bacterium | reverse complement strand
CGGCGACTACGCCGGAACCGATTTCGTTGCTGACCAGAATCACACGGTGTGGACAGTCGGCCAATGCCGCCAGCAGCGCATCGTTTTGCCGTTGATAGCGGTCGGCTTGCAACGCGCCCTGCTTGTCGAACAGCACATTGCACAACCATAGCGTCAGGCAATCGACCAGGATGCAATATTGCGGACCGGCATGTTCGGCAATGGCCTGGGCCAGATGGATGGGCTGTTCCACTGTTTGCCAGTGTTCCGCCCGCCGCTGGCGGTGATGGGCGATACGGGCCTGCATTTCCTCGTCGCCGGCTTCGGCGGTGGCGATATAGATGACTTGCAGGCCGGACGCGATGGCCTGCTGTTCGGCGTAGCGGCTTTTACCGGAGCGCGCCCCGCCCAGCACCAGCTCAATCATTCTTCAAGCGCACCGCCAACACGTCGCATTTGGCATGATGCAGCACGCCGTTTGCGGTGGAACCCAACAGCAAGGCTAGGCCGTGCCGGCCATGCGAACCGACCACGATCAAATCGATGTTGTTTTCCTCGGCTACGCGAACGATTTCCAGCTTGGGACTACCCATTTCCAGGAATTGCCGCTCTTCCGGCACACCCAGTTCGGTGGCAAATTTCTGCAAATGTTTTTTAGCGCTATCCAGCAATTCCTGGGTCCAGTCGACATCGAAAGGAATCGGGCCGTAGGCGGCATCGGTAATCGGCAAGTTGTCGACGACATGCACCACGCTCAACGGCGCCTGATTTCGCTCGGCGATTTCCTTGGCTTTTTTTGCAACCTCGTTGCCGTGCTCGGAAAAATCGACCGCCAATAAAACATGCTTGTAGTTAGCCATAAAACCCTCGCTAGGTCTGGGAGGAAACGACAGGAAACAGCAAAGCCATCACCTGGGAGGAGATCAGTATATATAAAAGCGCCAGCCCCAAGCCGAAAAACAACGGCCGATCCAGGGCATGCCTGAAGATATGACCCGTGACCAGCCAGTGCCAAACCATCAGCACCAGCATGGCAAAAAATGCCAGTTCGTTGGCTTGAGTGTTCAGGCTGGCAACCGCCGGAATCGCGAAAAAACTGATTACGGTATCGGTGCCGAGCAAGGCACACAGGGTTTGCCGAAACCTGGCCGGTTTGCCGGCAAAGTGCAGCAAGGGCCAGCTAAAACCGGCGATCAGCAGGAAATCCACGGCGATTTGCAGCAGTGACGTCGACCAATCGCCGTTCAACAACAGGATCAGCACGTTGACGATGACATATACCGGCAGTATCAGCCGTAGCAGCCGGCACATCCTGCGGGCCCTTGCGCAAAATGGCAATTTCGAAAAACAGCTGGATCAGTTGGTACATTCGTTTACTCCGCTTGCGAGAGATTTTCCTCGGCTGTCATCCAGTCGATTTCAGCCTGTTCCAGGGCGCTATCTACTTGGCCTTTCCGACTCAGCAGTTGTTTTAATTGTTCCTTGTTCTCGTCGGCATAAATCGCGGGATCGGCCAACTTTTCCTCCAATTCGCGCTGCTGTTGGTGATATTTTTCCACCGCCGCCTCGGCTTTTTTGACGGCGTCCAGCAAGGGCTTCAGGCGCTGGCGTCTATCGGCCTCCAGTTTACGCTGATCCTTGCGCGAGGCATTGCCTTGATTGCTTTGACTTGCCGCGTCTGGCTCGTCGCTGGCCTTTTTCTGCTCGGCCAGCCATTGCTTGTAATCGTCCAGATCGCCGTCGAAGGGTTGGATCTTGCCGGAGGCCACCAGTAACAACTGATCGGTCACCGAGCGCAGCAAGTGCCTATCATGCGAGACCACAACGATGGCGCCCTGATATTCCTGCAAGGCCACGCTCAAGGCATGGCGCATTTCTAGGTCCAGATGGTTGGTCGGCTCGTCGAGCAACAACAAGTTTGGGTTTTGATAGACCAGCAGCGCCAGCACCAGCCGGGCTTTTTCGCCGCCGGAAAACGGGCCGACCGGATCGTTGACCTTGTCGCCGCAGAAATCGAAGCCGCCCAGAAAATTACGGAAATCCCTCTCCAGTGCCTGCTTGTCGAGTTGTTGCAAATGCCAAAGCGGGCTTTCATCCAGCCGCAACAGCTCCAATTGGTGCTGGGCGAAATAGCCGATATTCAAATCCTGCGCCGTTAGCAATTTGCCGCTCAAGGCCGGCATCTGTCCGGCCAACACCTTGATCAGACTGGATTTGCCGGCGCCGTTCGGACCCAGTAGACCGATGCGGTCGCCCGGCGAAATCGACAGCGTGGCGTTTTTGATCACCACCCTGTTCGGGTAACCGATGTCGGCTTCCTCAATTTTCAGCAAGGGGTTTGGCATCTTCCTAGGCGGCGGAAAGCTGAAGTTGAACGGCGAATCGACGTGGGCCTGGGCGATCAGCTCCATGCGCTCCAAGGCCTTGATCCGACTCTGCGCCTGTCTGGCCTTGGTGGCCTGAGCCTTGAAGCGGTCGACGAAACTCTGGATATGGGCGATCTCGCGCTGCTGCTTCTCGAAAGCCGTTTGTTGCTGAGCCAGCTTTTCGGCGCGCATGCGCTCGAAGTCGGAATAATTACCGGTGTATATCTCGGCTTTGCCTTGTTCGATGTGGATGATGTGGTCGGTGATGGTGTCCAGAAAATCCCGGTCGTGCGAGATCAGCAGCAAGGTGCCGGGATATTTGCACAACCAGTCCTGCAAATAAATCACCGCATCCAAATCCAGGTGATTGGTCGGCTCGTCTAGCAGCAGTACATCGGAACGGCACATCAGCGCTTGGGCCAGATTCAAGCGCATCCGCCAGCCGCCAGAAAATGAACTAACCGCTCGGTTTTCTTGCTCTGTGTTGAAGCCCAGGCCGTTTAAGAGCCGCGAAGCTCGGGCCTGGGCGGTGT
>JAJRDU010000260.1 GCA_028748685.1 Methylococcaceae bacterium | reverse complement strand
ACATAAGGCCGAACATTTGGAACATGCCGAGGAAGTCTACCGGACGCTGATTGAGGTCGAGCCGGAAAATCCCAACATTCTGCATTTCTTCGGCCTGCTGAGACATCAACGAGGCCACGCGCGGGAAGGCGCTGAATGGATCGCGAAAGCCTTGGAACTGGCGCCCGACTATGTCGATGCCGAAAACAACCTGGGCAATATCTATTTGCAGATGGGCCAGCCCGAATTGGCCGAACCGAGATTCCGCAAGGTGATTGATCTTAAACCTGAGTTTGCCGCCGCCCACGGCAATTTGGGGATAGCCCTTAAGGATTTACGGCGTTTTCAGGAGGCTGTCGATTGTTTGCTGAACGCCGTTTATCTGGCGCCGGAAGTTCCGCTTCACTACCAGAATCTGGGCAATACCTACCAGCATCTTAGACAGTATAACCAGGCGGTGGGGATGTATCGCGAGTCGCTGACTCGAGAGCCTTTCAACGCGGAGACTTATCGGAGATTGAGTCGTACCTACTATCTGATGGGCGAAATCGACCAATGTATCGATGTGGTGAAACAGTGGCTGGATTTCGATCCGGAAAATCCGACCGCATTGCACATGTATGCCGCTTACACCAGCAGCGACATCCCGTCTCGCGCCAGCGATGCCTTCGTCAGGGAAACCTTCGACGGTTTCGCCGCGTCCTTTGACGGCGTGCTTAAACGTCTGGATTATAAGGCGCCTTTTCTGGTTCGGGATGCATTGCAGCAGATTGAACCCGATCCCAATAGCTGGGTGATACTGGATGCTGGTTGCGGTACCGGTTTATGTGGAGCCTTGGTAAGGCCAATGGTAAAGCATCTGGTCGGGGTGGATTTGTCGCCGAAGATGTTGGAGCGGGCTCGGGACCGGGGGATGTACGATGAACTATTCGAAGCCGAACTGACGGCTTTTTTTTCGCAGGCGAAGTCCGCCTACCACGCCATTACCTGTGTCGACACCTTTTGTTATTTCGGCGACTTGAGCGAGGCGGTAAATGCCGCCGTCAGCGCCTTGAAGCCCGACGGATGGTTCATATTCACGCTGGAAAAACACGACGAAAGCGAGACAGAGCAAGATTTTCGCTTGAATCTGCATGGACGATACAGTCATGCGGAAACCTATGTCAGAAAGACGCTAACGGACGCTGGGTTTCGTGTTCACAAGATAGATAATGCCATATTGCGCAAGGAAGGGGAGGATCAAGTGCTCGGCATGGTGGTGACGGCGCAACTGGCTTGCGGAAATGCTGATTAAGTCCTTCGACAGGCTCCACCACAAGGGTGGTCTACGGACAGGCTAACGACACGCGGTTGATCCGTTCGTGGTGAGCTCAGTCGAACCATGAATGGAATCAACTTGTCCGGCCTTTCCTTAAGATTGGCCGCAGGCTGCTCTCGGGGTTAAATCAGCACCATCAGCAGCGCCGCTACGGCGGCGAAAATGACAGCAATTCTCAGCCATACGCGGGCCGATAGCGATAATTTCCCGCTGCCGCGCAAGTAATCGCGCGCAGTAAACGCGGCGAAAACCAAGGATAAAACGGCGAAGATGATGGCGGTAAGATGCGGCATCGTTGTTATGGAGTTTGCTGTAACAAACGCTGTTGCCGCCATCCTGGTGCACGGACCTCGAACAGCGGTTCGTCGGGTTTGATCAAGGCCAGTTCCAATGCGGCGGCGGCACGCTGGCGCTGGAAACCTTCCCTTAATACCTTTCGGCACTGAGCTTCCGAGACTGGCTCACCCAGCAGATAGCGGGTTCCGTTTTGGAACCGGTGTTGTCTGGCGGTCCACCAAGCCTGAATTTTGGCAGGGTCCGGCCACGGCAAATCTTCGTCGCTATCGAGCGCGACATTTTCATCCTCAGGGTTCTCGGTCGGTCCCGATTCGAAGTTTTCAGGTCGATCCGTTTCCAAATCTTCGTAAGCAATGTCGGCACCGGTGATGAAGCTGAACGACTCGCCGGCCAAGCGTGCCAGTTCCGGCGTTTCCATTTGTTTGATCAGCCACGGTACGTATAAAGGATCGCCTATCATGCCGGTGCCGGAGACCAATTCCCGCTGGTGTTCCGGATATTGGGCCAAGCCTTTCAACAAGGCGCCTGATTGTTCGATAGGCAGTGCGCGTAGCAACAGCGGCAAAGCCCTTGGAAACTGATTAGAACCCGTCACCACGAAGGTCTTCATAACTTCAAGTGCCTCGCTACGGTTGCCCAACAACACCGCCGACCATGCGGCCCAGAAGCGGATCGAGGTTTCTTCATGCTTTAAACAGTCGCGGACGTCATAAACCAGGTCGCGGCGTTTCAGTTCACCCGCCGTTCGCAAGGCGCGGGTACGTAAAGGTACGGAAGCATCAGGGTCATGGATTAGATCGTCCAGGATTTTGCCCGGATTGACCCGGTGGATGGAGCACGCGGAGAGACCGATGAGTTGGTGAAAGCTCGAATTGGAAGCCAGTAGATTTTTCACCGTTCCGGAGAGTTTGGCTGGCTCGGTCCAGCCAAAGGCCGAGATTAAGCCTTTGCTGGCCTCGGGTGAAGCTTCCGCAATGCTGATAATCTTGGCTAACCTTTGCGGGTCCTTGCTTTCCAAGGCCAAAAGCCCCGAAGCGAACACTTCCCCCGCTTCGCCGATTTCCAGCGCCTGTTCGCAAAGCTCCCAACCGTCTGAGCCGGCAATGCGTAGTCCGTCCAGATGGGCTTCCACGCGGTTGTCGAGCTTTGCCAAATCTTTCAAGCGGTAGTGGGGCGCATGCACGGCATAGCTGCGCAGTATCCACAGAAAAGCGGCTTCTTCGGCGTGTTGTTCGACGATATGAGAAATGACGGC
>JAJRDU010000259.1 GCA_028748685.1 Methylococcaceae bacterium | reverse complement strand
AAATCGACGGTCGCGGTATGCGAAAGGCATCTTTGAGGAAAGTAGCCTCGAAAAGAGGGAAACATCGGTGGCTCTCATGGCTTCGACTCCAGGGTCAATATCTGACCGAAAAATTGATCATCAGCTCACGCGGCCGGTTTGCGAAGGCCGGTAGGGCTCGTCGAGCAGGGCATAGGTCTGGTGTGCTGATTCAGGCGTGTCAGGCGGTAAGGTCTGGTCGTAGACGAAATTGACGCCACCGCCGATGGAGCCGACCGCGAAGCCGCGAATGGCGAGGTTGGCGTTGCCTTCGTTAAAGTCGTTGCTGCGGTAGGTGACGCCCGGTGAGTAGCGGGCGACATCGAAAATATCCCTGGGCTTCTGGTCCTCGATGAAGGATTCGGTGAAAGCCTGGATGGCGAGCGGCAGGTCTCGAATCGGCGCGTCCAAGCGCGAGCCGGATACCGAGTTCGAGGCGTGGTAGCCACTGTCGAGCTGGGAGGATACCTCGAAGGGCGAGACTTTGACGTTCACCAGTTCGGCTATGTCCATATCGGCTACGTCTTTTGTTTTATCCGCCGCCGCCGCCCTGGCGCGCGAGGATTCGGTCGCGGCGTTAGGCGTGTTGGCAATGGTTTCGGATTGCTCTGAGGAAACGTCCCGCGCCTTGAAGTCAGCCGCTTCGTCAGCGATTGCCATGGGTAGGGGCAGCAACAAACCCTGTGCCAGAGTGATCGCAGCCGCCACGCGTAGAGCGAGTTCAGGCCAGTGGTCTTTCATGTTGGACCTCTGGAAGATCTGCTGAAGATTGGATATTCACCCGGATACTCTCTCTCGACGCTACGGAAAAAATGTTCGCTACCTTAGTCATATCTTCGCAACCCCTTATTTAAAGAAACATTGGTTAAATGGGACTCATAGCTTTCGTGCAAGTGGAGCCTAAGAAAATCAAAATACTAGTTCGCTATGCCGGCCATGAGTGGGGCTGACCTGCATTCGGGAGGAACGGCAAGGCGAGTGCTAGGACTTATCGAAGACGATACAATGTCGAGCCGATATTCTCAAGCCGTAAAATTGGCTTGGGAGAGCCGGGATTGTTTAAGGAAACTCTTAACAAGTTGATTCCGCTCATGGTTCGACAAGGTTCTCCTGAGCGAAGCCGAAGGGCTCACCACGAACGGAATCAACAGTGTACCGTTCGTCTTTATGCCCTGTGGGTACCGAGCCTGTCGAAGGACTTAATCAGAATTTACTTAATGTTTCGGTTTCCTGCGGCCATAATGCCTTCGACGATGAAACCGTCATTCGCGGCGATTTCCAGGCGCTTCGTCGAGCAGTTTCAAAATGGCCGGATAGTCGAAATAGTCCGCGAGACGGGATAGGGCTTGGCCTAATGCAGGGTCGATCTCGCCGATTTGCAGGATAAGTATTGCGATGCGTTCGCTGTCCAGATTCCGCAGGGCGTCGGTGAGTGAGTCGCGCAACTCGGCGGGTAAGCTAGCCAACATGGCTGGAGTTATTGCAACTGGTTCGCCGTGATCGGCGGTTTTATCGTCGTGATAGATGTACTCGAGACCCAGTTGCCGGGCTAGGCAGTCGTAAATTTCCTCGAAACGGTAGGGTTTGCGCACGAAGTCATCCATGCCGGCGTCCAGCATTTCCTGCTGCTGATCCTTAAACGCCGAAGCAGTGACGGCGACGATCTTGACCGTCTGTCCGTCCGGTAATTGACGCAGGCGTCTGGTGGCTTCCAGGCCATCCATCACTGGCATGCGCCTATCCATCCAGATCAGGTCGGGCCGCCAATCTTGGAAAATCCGTAGACATTGCTCGCCGTTGTTGGCGATTTTTACCTCCAGCCCGAGTTCCTCCATCAAGCGGCTGAGCAGCAACTGATTCTCGAGTTGATCCTCGACGATTAATATACGGTAACGAGGCTGGCCGGGGGTGAGCCCCGCTATTTGACCGTATTGTTTGTTTCGAGGTGTCAGAATGTCGCCGGGAGCGGCGGGTTCCACCGGAAAAATGACCCGAAACAGCGAACCCTTGCCGGGTGTGCTTTCGACGACGATGTAGCCGTCCAGCATTCTTACGAATTGACGGGTGATGGTGAGGCCCAGGCCGGTGCCGCTTTGCGTGCTGGCTTGGGTCAGCTGCACGAAGGGTTCGAATAGGCGCTGTTGGTCTTGCGGCGCGATGCCGGGGCCGGTGTCCTCGACCTCGATCAGCAGGCGCCGCCGAGTGTTATCCATGACACCCAGACGCACGGTCACGCCGCCCTGCTCGGTGAACTTCACCGCATTGTTGATCAGATTGATCAGGATTTGCCGTATTCGTGCCTCGTCGCTCTTGATATAGCGAGGGAACTCGGACGATTGGTCCAACAGCAGTTGCTGGCCTTTTTCCCGCGCCCGGATTTGCATCATTTCGGCGACATCCCGCACCATGGCGCCCAGATCGAAGGGCGAGATTTCGAGTTGCAGGCGGCCCGCCTCGATCTTGGACATTTCCAACACGTCGTTGATCAGGTTTAGGAGGTGTTCACCACTACGGTTGATGATGTCCAGATTTTCGCGTTGGTTGGCTGTCAGTTCCGGGTCGCGGCGCATCATGCCGGAGAAACCGAGAATGGCGTTCAGCGGGGTGCGCAGTTCGTGGCTCATGTTGGCCAGGAATACGCTCTTAGCCTTGTTGGCTGCTTCGGCGGCATCGCGGGCCCGCAGTAGTTCCTCCGTGCGCTGACGTACCGTTTCCTCCAGCTGATCCTTGTAGCGCCGGAGTTCCTCCTCGGCCCGCTTATGTTCGATACGGGCGCGCAACACGGTGATGCCGAACGCCAAATCCCCGGCCAGTTCTTCCAGCAGCCGGATTTCGGCCGGGGTGATGGCGTGGCATTCCGATGAATAAATCATCAATGCGCCAAATACCTCGGCGTTTTCGTCCTTGAGTGGCAGCCCGACGCCGGAGCGATAGCCGTGTTGCAGGGCCCTGTCTCGCCACGCCGCCATTCGTGGGTCGGCGGCGATATCTTGAATATGGAGCGTTTCGCCACTACGGACGGCGATTCCGACTGGACCTAGGCCTCGTTCGTTGTCGGCGGACCAGGTAATATGCGCGCCGCTAAGATAGCCGTCTTCCGCTCCCGCCCAAGCCACCGGGCGCACGGTCTTGGCGTCGTCGTGTTCGGCGTATCCTACCCAAGCCATCCGGTAACCGGCCTCGTCGCAGATGATGCGGCAGATTTCATCAAGCAGATTCCGCTCGTCGTCCGCCCGCATCAGCGCCTGATTGCAGTCGCTGATGGCGCGAAGCTCTCGATTCAGGCGATGAAGTTCGTCTTCCGCTCGCTTGCGCTCGCCGATGTCCCGGCAAATCGCCAAAGTGTATATTTTGCCGTCGTATTCGAAGTAGTTGGCGGTGATTTCCACTGGAAACTCGCGGCCGTCCCGATTACGATGCGTGGACTCGAATTGCATCCGTTGCTGGGTACACAATGCCGGCCAGAATTCGGCCCAAACGGCCGGCGACCACCCGGAATCGATGTCGTAAATCCCCATGCCGCCGGTCAGTTCCTCGCGACCGTAGCCCAAATTGAGTGCCGCGCTCTGGTTGACGTAGATAAAATGAGGATCGTTTTCGCCCATCAGCAAAATGGTTTCCCCCACTCTGTCTAGCGCGTAGCTCAGCAGTTGCAGTTGCTGCTGGATGGCTTTCTGTTCGCTGATGTCGGTGCGTAGATAAAGATAATTACAAATTTTGAAGCTATCGTCATAGATAGGCGAGGCGATGATTTGCTCCCAGCGCAGTTCCCCGTTCTTGTGGCGGTTCCTCAATACCTGGCGCCAGATTTTTCCGGCGGCCAGAAATTTTCGGCTTTCGTTGAACTCTTCGTCCGTGATTTCGGTGGCGATCAGCTCGCGATGCGGCTTGCCGTACATTTCGCCGAACGCAAAGCCGGTGATGCGGGTGTAGGCCATGTTGGTGTAGGTCAGTTCGCCTTCCAAATTGGTCATCATGATGCCGGTCGGATTCTGATCGGCGGCTTGAGCCAGACGATTGATTTCGGTTTCGAACAGGTGGCGATCGGTAATGTCGCGATTGGAAACCCGGTGCCCGATATAACGGCCGTCCCGCCCGAACACGGCTTGGCAGCAATGGGATATCCAGCGAGTTTCGCCGTCGGCGCGGACGATGCGGAAATCCATTTCGGTCGGCCTAGGATGATTGGCGTCATGCGGGTGGCGATCCAGCAATTCCCGGTCGTCGGCATGGATGACTTGCATCAGCAGCTCCGGAGTTTCGATAAACGCCGCCGAGAAATACCCGGTGACCCGCTCGCAGGATGGCGACATATAGAGAATCTGGTGATCAGTGCCTTCCCAATATTCCCAGTCGTAAGGATAGTCGGCGACGGTATGGAATCTTTCTTCCTCATGAGCCAGATGCTCGATGATTGCCAATTGTTTTTTCCAGGCGCGGGCGATTAGCAGGCATCCTAAAGCGGAGATCAGGATGAATAGCGTTACCAGTCCCGCCGTTAGCAGAACTTCGTCTCGCCATTCCAGCAAAAAATCATCCTCGGCGAGCCCCACGCTGACGACCATCGGCAGGGAATCGATTTTGCGGTAGGAGACGACGCGGGCAACATGGTCAAAACTCACCGGGGTATGGAAAGTGCCGGTGGTTTGCCCGGTTGCTATCATCGCTTGAAATTCCGGTGAAATATCTTTCTTGCCGACACTGTCGGCGATGTCCGGAGGCAAGGGATGACGCATGATCAGGCTCATGCCCTGGTCGCGCAGATTGATCGCTCCATGTTGTCCGACATCGACCACGGCAAACATTTTGCTGAAATTTTCCAGTGAAATGTTGGCGAATACCACGCCGGCGAAGCGCCCGTCGGGAAAATTGAGGCGGCGCGCAAAGTTGATCACCCAGGTCTTGTTGATGCGGGATATCACCGGCTTGTTGATGAACAAGCCCAAGTTCGGATGGCCGCGATGCTCGATAAAATAGAGCCGGTCGGTAAGGCTGATTTTACTGTCTTTGGGTACGTCGGTGCCGTAATTCACCCAGCCTTGTTCGTCGGTCGATCTCAATCCGATTACCCACGGCAGCCGTTTTTGCAATCGCGCCAAGAAGCGATTCAGGGCCTCGGTATCGGGTTTGTCCCTGGCAATTTGCCGCTCGATTTCCTCCGCGGCTATTTGCAAGCCCAGATCGACTCTATCGACGGTGCTGTCGATGTTTTGCGCGAGGACGTTGGTTAGATTTTGAACGTTGATTTCGGCGCGGTGCTGATAGTTATCAAAACTTCTAGCCAGTGAAAAAGCCGCGACAATCACGACGAGCAGGTCGATCAGAACGATACCCGAAACTAGGCGCGCCAGGAGAGGGCTTTGAAAATGAAGCTTGAATGACATGATCGATCCGATGAGACTCGCATAGTGTACATGCACCGTACATCAACGTCTCGGTTTTACCACACTTCGCTAGTTTTCGAGGATCGAGAGAACGGTTGTGCGTGGCGTGGGTAAAAAGGATGCGGCGTGTCGACGAAGATAGCCGTAGCCCTTTGTTTATTTTGTCAATCTCCGGCGTTTCGCGGGCGGAAACCAAGGATGGTTTTCGTAGATGTACTGGACAAATTGGCGGGATAGCCGATTAATGCATGCCTTGCCCTCCAATGCACGTGGATATGCCTTGGTGGCGATGTCGGGTATTAAGAATGCTCTGATTGAGTCCTTCAACAGGTTCGGGACGAACGGAATCAAACCATTGCCGTTCTTCCCGAGATTCAAAAGACTTGTTCAGGGTTTCCTTAATTTTTCCATCAACATCTTATTCACTTCCCCAGGATTGGCCTTGCCCTGAGTCTCCTTCATGATTTGTCCGACCAACGCCATCAGCGCCTTGTCTTTACCCGACAGGTATTGTTCGACGGGAACCGGGTTGGCGGCAATTACCTTGTCGACGATGGCTTCGATGGCGCCCGTGTCGGTAATCTGCTTCAAGCCTTCCTGGGCTATGATTTCATCCGCGGTTGCCGTGCCGTTCCACAGTTTGTCGAACACTTGCTTGGCAATCTTGCCGGAGATGGTGTTGTCGGCGATGCGTTTCAACAGGCCGGCCAAACGTTCGGCGCTGACCGGACAAGCGGCGATTTCGAGACTTGCCTTGTTCAAGGCACCCAATACATCGCCGGTCATCCAGTTGCCGGCCAGTTTGGCTTCTCCACCGGAGGCTTTGACCACAGCTTCGTAAAAATCGGCCAGTTCGCGCGAAGAGGTCAGCGTGGAGGCGCTTTCGTCGTCCAGGCCATATTGATCGAGGAAACGCTGCTTCTTGGCGACCGGCAATTCCGGCAGTGTGGCGCGGATTTCGGCTTTCAAGCTTTCTTCGATCAATACCGGCAACAAGTCGGGATCGGGGAAGTAACGGTAGTCATTGGCTTCTTCCTTACTGCGCATCGAGCGGGTTTCGTCTTTGTTGGCGTCGTAGAGGCGGGTTTCCTGGACGACTTTGCCGCCACCTTCGATCAGGTCGATTTGGCGTTCGATTTCGTAATTGATGGCTTTTTCGACGAAACGGAAGGAGTTGATGTTCTTGATTTCGGCGCGAGTGCCGAATTCTTTTTGACCTTTGGGACGCACCGAGACGTTGGCGTCGCAGCGGAACGAGCCTTCCTGCATGTTGCCGTCGCAGATTTCCAGATACCGCACCAGTTCGTGCAATTTACGCATGTAAGCCACGGCTTCCTTGGCCGAGCGCATGTCGGGTTCGGAGACGATCTCCAGCAACGGCGTGCCGGCGCGATTCAGGTCGATGCCGGTCAGGCCGTGGAAGTCTTCGTGCAGGGATTTGCCGGCGTCTTCCTCCAGATGGGCGCGGGTGATGCCGATGCGTTTTTCGACGCCGTCGACTTCGATGTCCAGATGGCCGTTGCCGACGATGGGCAGTTCAAACTGGCTGATCTGGTAGCCTTTCGGCAGGTCGGGGTAGAAGTAGTTCTTGCGGGCAAATACCGAGTGCGGGGCGATTTCGGCGTCTATGGCCAAACCGAAGGTCACGGCCTTGCGCACCGCGTCTTGGTTAAGCACCGGTAACACGCCGGGCAGGCCCAAATCGACCGCGCAGGCCTGAGTGTTGGGTTCCGCGCCGTAAGCGGTGGAGGCGCCGGAAAAGATTTTGGATTTTGTGGAAAGTTGGGTGTGGATTTCCAGGCCGATGACGGCTTCCCATTGTGAGTTCATTCTTGGTTTCCTTTGAATCTATTCGGCAAAAACGTCGTTTAGGTCGATTTGCAAGTCGGGGAATAAATAGGGGGTGGCAATTTCGTCGCCGGGGTGCATGGCGTGTAACTGATATTTTTCGGTGTTTTGAGCGAGTACGAATTGATAGACCGCTTGTTCGTAGGGATGTACGGCCCAATATTCGGTGACACCGTTTTCCTGGTACAAGTCGAATTTCAATCGTAATTCGCGTTTGCTGTTGCCTGGCGAGAGTACTTCGATAATCCAGTCGGGCGAACCGTCGCAGCCCTGTTCTGTGAGCTTGTCCTTGTCGCAGATCACGCATAAGTCAGGCTGCACCACGCTGAAGACGTCCCGATCACTGAGTTGGGACTTGCGGCGATCATAAAGTTTGACATCAAACGGAGCAAAAAATAATTTGCACGGTTTTTTATGGAAATGCTGGTACAGCCTGCCACCCAGGTTGGTAATCACCGTCTGGTGTTTGACGCTTGGCGCCGGCGACATCGCCATGATCTTGCCCTTGATCAACTCGACGGTTTCCTGCAGTTGCCAGGTCAGATAATCGGCATAGCTGTAGGTGCCGTTCATATCCAGTTGCGATAATTCGGTGATCTTAGCCATGACTAATCTCCGTTATTCAAAACCTTTTGGTACTTGCAGATGCCAGTCGGTGGCTTGCTGGTAGCGGTGGCCTATGTTCAACAGTTTGGCTTCGCTGAAGTAGTTGCCTATCACCTGTAAGCCAACCGGCATGCCTTCGACGAAGCCGGCAGGAATCGACATCGCCGGCAGGCCGGCCAGATTGATGGCGATGGTGTAAATGTCTTCCAGATACATCTGAATCGGATCGCTGGTTTTTTCGCCGATGCGGAACGCGGTGCTTGGTGTGACCGGCCCCATCAGCACGTCGACTTCGGACAAGGCGCGTTTGAAGTCGTCGCTGATCAGGCGGCGCACTTGCTGGGCTTTTAAATAATAAGCATCGTAGTAACCGGCCGACAGTGCATAAGTGCCCATCAAAATCCGGCGTTTGACTTCGGCGCCGAAGGCTTCGCCGCGCGAGCGGGTGTACAGATCGGTCAAGTCTTCCGGGTTTTGGCAGCGGTAACCGAAACGCACGCCGTCGTAACGCGATAGGTTGGACGAGCACTCGGCGGAGGCGATCACGTAATAGGCCGGGATCGCCAATTCCAGGTTGGGCATGTCAACTTCTTTGACTTCGGCGCCCAGTTTGCGGTATTCGTCGACCGCCGCCTGAATTGCCGCAGCCATTTGGCTGTTTAGTGCAGAGCTGAAAAACTGTTTCGGCAGGCCGATTTTCAAGCCTTGCAGGCTGTCGTTCAGGCAGGCGCTGTAATCGGGCACCGCTTGCTCGACGCTGGTGGAATCCTTGGGGTCGAAGCCGGCCATGACTTGCATCAGCAATGCGGCGTCTTCGGCGCTGCGCGCCATTGGTCCGCCCTGATCCAGACTGGAGGCGTAGGCGATCATGCCGTAACGCGATACCCGGCCGTAAGTCGGTTTCAAGCCGGTGATGCCGCATAGCGCGGCCGGTTGGCGGATCGAACCCCCGGTATCGGTGCCCGTCGCCGCCGGCGCCAGACGCGCGGCGACAGCCACGGCGGAACCGCCGGACGAGCCGCCGGGTACGCAGTCGGTGTCCCAGGGATTGCGGACTGGGCCGTAGAAACTGTTTTCGTTGGATGAACCCATCGCAAATTCGTCCATGTTCAACTTGCCCAGCATCACCGCGCCGGCCCTGTTGAAGTTGTCCACCACGGTGGCGTTGTATGGAGCGATGAAGTTATCCAGCATTTTCGAGCCGCAGCTGGTTTTGGTGCCTAGCGTACAGAAAATGTCTTTTTGGGCGATCGGGATGCCAGCCAGCGGTCCGGCATTGCCGGCGGAGATTAATTGATCCGCCGCTTGGGCTTGTTGCAACGCGGTTTCATCGTTGACGGTGATGAAGGCATTGAGGTCTTGGTGTTGGTCGATACGGCTCAAAAAGGCTTGAGTCAGTTCCACGCTGGAAAATTGTTTGTCGCGCAGTCCCGCTGTTAGTTCGGATAGGGTCATGTTGTGCATAATCGTCCTTAATCGATGACTTTGGGAACCAGATAAAGTCCGGCTTCGGTTTGGGGAGCGATGGCTTGAAAATGTTCGCGCTGATCGGTCTCGGTGACGATGTCTTCGCGCAGGCGCTGCATCTGGTCTAGCGGATGAGCCATGGGTGTCACTCCGCTGGTGTCTAGCTGGCCCATTTGCGTCATCAGGTCCAATATGCCGGACAGGTCTTTTGCATAATTATCAATATCTTGTTCAGCAATGCCCAGCCTTGCCAGGTGAGCGATTTTTGTAACGTCATTAGCGGTCAACGACATCTTTGGCTCCGAGGTTGTTCGATGTAAATATGATACTTTATATCTTGCCCAACTGCCTGCTTGATTGTTAAAGTAGCGGGATTTTCTGTGTGTTCAGGTGTAATTATGTTCAAACGAATCCGTGGCCTTTTTTCTAACGATTTATCGATCGATTTAGGGACGGCAAATACGCTTATTTACGTTCCAGGCCAAGGGATCGTCCTCAACGAACCTTCCGTCGTCGCTATCAAGGAAGACAAGATACGCGGCCAAAAAACCATTGCCGCCATCGGCGCCGATGCGAAAAGCATGCTGGGCCGCACGCCCGGCAACATTACCGCGATACGTCCCTTGAAGGATGGCGTGATCGCCGACTTTGCCGTGACCGAACGCATGCTGCGGCATTTCATCAAAAAAGTGCATGAGAACAAGCTGTTAAGACCGAGTCCTCGCATCCTGATCTGCGTGCCTTGCGGTTCCACCCAGGTTGAGCGGCGGGCAATACGAGAGTCGGCGGCCATGGCGGGCGCCCGTGAGGTGTATCTGATAGAGGAACCGATGTCGGCGGCGGTCGGCGCCGGTTTGCCGGTCGATACCGCGCACGGTTCCATGGTGCTCGACATTGGCGGCGGTACCTCCGAGGTGGCGGTGATTTCCCTGAATGGTATCGTCTATTCGGCCTCGGTCAGGATAGGCGGCGATCGTTTCGATGACGCCATCATCAGCTACGTGCGCCGCAACTATGGCACCTTGATCGGCGAAGCCACCGCCGAAAAGATCAAACACGAAATCGGCGCGGCTTATCCCGGCAGCGAAGTTCGGGAAATGCAGGTTACCGGCCGTAATCTGGCCGAAGGCGTGCCTCGGAGCTTCTCGCTGAACAGCAACGAAATTCTGGAAGCCTTGCAGGAACCGCTTTCCGGCATCGTCAGTGCCGTGAAAGTGGCGCTGGAACAAACGCCGCCGGAACTCGGCGCGGACGTAGCCAGTCGCGGTATCGTGCTGACCGGCGGCGGCGCGTTGTTGAAAGACATCGACCGGCTGATTTCCGAGGAAACCGGTTTGCCGGTGTACATCGCCGACGATCCATTGACCTGTGTGGCTCGCGGCGGCGGCATGGTATTGGAAATGCTTGACTCCAAAGGCGCATCCGCGTTCTCTCTGGAATAGTTGTATTTTACGGCTATCAGTGTTTCGAAAAGGCGGTGTCTGCAACGGTCTTTTGGGGAAGCGCCGATAGTCGCCGATACGAGCAGCGAATTGGCGGATTGATCAAATACCCGCTTTTCGGCTGCGCTTTCTCGTTACTGAATGTTTGAGGTCCCGCCATAAAACTCCTTTTCGCTACAGGCCCTTCGCTTAATACTCGGTTGCTGGTGGCGGTATTGGCATCGATCATGCTGCTGGTTACCGACTACCGTGGTTCGCGTCTCGATGCTCTGCGCTCGTTGCTGGCGTTCGGTGTTTATCCTCTGCAATCCCTGGCGAGCTTACCTGTCGATACATTCGAATCGGTATCCAATACGGTGATTTCCTATGTCGAGCTGCGGAAGGAAAACCGGCGGTTGAAAGAAAGCCAATTGGTTAACGATGCCAAGCTGTTAAGACTCGCGGCGCTGGAAAAAGAGAATATTCGCCTGCGGGTGCTGCTGGAAAACTCTTTCCAGCTCGGTGAACAGGTGTTGGTGGCCGAATTGTTGTCGGTGAAGTTGGCGCCCTACGAACACACTGTCGTGGTCAACAAGGGCTCCCGATTCGGCGTGCACGCCAAACAACCGGTTCTGGATGCCAATGGCATCGTCGGCCAGGTGGTGCGAGCCTTGCCGAACAGTTCGGAGGTGATGCTGATCACCGATCCCGATCATGCCATTCCCGTCGAAGTCAATCGCAACGGTCTCAGGACCATCGCCTTCGGCACGGGCCAGCCCAATCGTCTGCATTTGCCGTTTTTGGCCAATAATGCCGATGTGGTGCCGGGCGATTTATTGGTGACATCGGGCTTGGGTGGCGGTTTTCCGGCCGGTTATCCGGTAGCGGTAGTCGACAAATTCGAAAGTAGGCCCGATAAATCCTTTGCCAATATTTACGCCACGCCCAAGGCGGAGCTGGATAAGAGCCGCGAATTTCTGATCGTCTGGAGCGATTCGACCCCGGTCGTGCTTGGCGAACAACACAAGAAGCTGGTGGAACCTTCGAGCGCGGATCCCAAACATGCCGAGCCATAATTCGATCGCCGCCGTCTATTTCATCGTCACCATTGCGGCGGCGATGGTGCTGCGCGTGATGTCGATATGGCCGGCCATGAACATATTCAATCCTGACTGGATCGTGCTGGTGCTGATTTATTGGGCTATCGCGTTGCCGGAGCGTTTCGGCGTATTCGCAGCCTGGTCGGTGGGATTGCTGACAGACGTCCTGACCGGTCGCTTGCTGGGTCAGTATGCGTTGATCTATGCGCTGATTGCTTATTTCAGCATCAAGGAACACCGGCGCCTCCGGCAATTTCCGATGATCCAACAGTGTTTGTTCGTGTTTGGCTGTTTGGTCTTATCGCAAAGCATTATTTTCGGCATGGAAAGCCTGAAGGCCGGAAACCGTTTATCGCTGGATTTTTGGTATCCGGTCGTTTCGGGTGCGCTGGTATGGCCGCTGGTGTTCCTGGTGCTGCGTTATATTCGGGTCGTGGCGCGCATTGCATGACGCTTTATGGATAGAAAGTTTGCGATAAAAGACTCGTTGGCCGAGAATCGGATTTTTTTGAGTCGCATCGTCGCCGCCTTCGTGTTGATTATTTTGATCATCGCCGGTTTGGTGGCGAGGCTAGTGTATTTGCAAGTGGTGGGCCACGAGCACTACGCGACGCTGTCCAAGGATAACCGGATCAAGATCGCGCCCTTGCCACCGACGCGCGGCATCATCTACGATCGGCATGGCCGGATGCTGGCGCAAAATGTGCCTACCTACAGCCTGGAACTGATTCCCGAGCAGATCGAAAACCTCGACGAGACCTTGAGCAAATTGCAGCAATTGCTCAATATTTCGGAAGAAAAAATCGATCTTTTCCAAAAGCAGCGTAAGCGCAATAAGGCTTTTACCAGCACGCCGCTGCTGCAAAATCTGACCGACGAGGAGGTCGCTAAATTCGCCGTGGTTCGGCCATATTTTCCGGGCGTCGACGTCTATGCGCGTCTGGTTCGCCATTACCCTTACGGCGATCTGGCGGCTCACGTGGTCGGTTACGTAGGCCGGATCAACGAACAGGAGATGAAAACCCTGCCGGTCGCCGAGTATCGCGGCACCGATCATGTCGGCAAGAACGGCATCGAAAAAGCCTATGAAAGCCAGCTGCATGGCACGGCGGGCTACGAGGAAATCGAAACCAACGCCCAGGCTAGGGCGGTGAACACCGTCGCTACGGTCGAACCGATAGCCGGCTCGAATATCTATTTGACACTGGATATCGATCTGCAAAAAATCGCCTACGACGCGTTGAGCGAATATAACGGCGCCGCGGTGGCGATCGACATCAAGACCGGCGGGGTGCTGGTGTTTGCCAGTCGTCCCGGATTCGATCCCAATCCCTTCGTGTCGGGTATTTCAGCTAAGGAATACAAGGCCTTGCAGGATTCGCCCGATCAGCCGTTGTATAACCGAGCCTTGCGCGGCCAGTATCCACCGGGATCGACTGCCAAGCCCTTCCTGGCGCTGGCCGGCCTGGAATACGGGGTGACCGACTTCGGTCATCGGCTGTTTTGCCCCGGGTATTACAAGTTGCCAAATGTCGAGCATAAGTATCGCGACTGGAAAAAGTGGGGCCACGGTATGGTCGATATGAACGAGGCGATCACTCAGTCCTGCGACGTTTATTTTTACGATCTAGCCTTGGCGTTGGGGATAGACCGGATACACGAATTTCTGGACCAATTCGGGTTCGGCAGGAAGACCGGTATCGATCTGGTCGGCGAACTGGACGGCTTGCTGCCATCCAAAGACTGGAAAAGAAGCCACCGCAATCAGGCCTGGTTTCCGGGAGAAACGCTGATCACCGGTATCGGCCAGGGTTACATGCAGACGACGCCCTTGCAACTGGCCAAGGCCACCGCAACATTGGCCAATCACGGCAAGGTGGTTATTCCGCATCTGGCGCATCGTATCATTAATGCCAACTATGCCGATTCGATCGACCTGTTGCCGGACGAGGTGATTCCGTTGAATCAGAAAAATGTCGACAATATCATTCTGGCGATGACCAACGTGGTCCATGGTTCGCGCGGCACGGCGGGCCGATTGGCCAAGGCCATCAATTATCAAATCGCCGGCAAGACCGGCACCGCTCAGGTATTTACCATCAAACAGGAAGAAAAATACAACGAGGACGCCATCGACTTCAAGATGCGCGACCATGCCTTGTTCATCGCCTTTGCACCGGTGCATGACCCGCAAATCGCGGTGGCGATCGTTGCCGAACACGGCGGGCACGGCGGCTCGGTGGCGGCGCCGATCGCAGGCGAGATCATCGATGCCTATCTGAATCCCAAGAAGGACGCACAGCATGAAAAATGAGATGCGGCAGGAATATTTTCAGTCGCCGTCATTGATCGGCAACTTGTTGCGTAGTCTGCATATAGACATTCCGTTGTTGTTGGGCTTGTTGATGATTTGCGCCTTGAGTTTCGTGATTTTGTACAGCGCCGGCGGCCAGGAGATTTCACTGTTGTACAGGCATGCCACCCGCATGGGTTTGGCGATGTTGCTGATGATCGTATTGGCACATATCAATCCGCGCCAATTTCAGAGTTTTTCCGTGGCCTTGTTCAGTGTTTGTGTTCTGCTGCTGATCGCGGTGGCGGTGATGGGGCAGATCAGCATGGGCGCTCAGCGTTGGCTGGATCTGGGCTTTTTCCGTTTTCAGCCTTCCGAATTCACCAAACTTAGCGCGCCGATGATGCTGGCCTGGTATCTATCCGAACATTCCTTGCCGCCCCGGCCTAAACAAGTCGTGGGTGCGGCGATTTTGTTGTTGGTGCCGGTGTTGTTGATCGCCAAACAGCCTGATCTGGGCACGGCCTTGTTGGTGGCCAGTTCCGGAGCGGCGGTATTATTTTTCGCCGGCCTGTCGTGGTGGTTCATGCTCGGTATCGTCACACTGTTGGCTTCGTTGACGCCGGTGCTTTGGCATTTCATGCGCGAATATCAGCGCAATAGGGTGTTGACCTTTATCAATCCGGAAGCCGATCCGATGGGGGCCGGCTACCATATCATCCAGTCCAAGATCGCCATCGGCTCCGGCGGCATCAACGGCAAGGGCTGGTTGGGCAGCAGCCAGGCCGAGCTGGATTTTCTGCCGGAAAGCTCCACCGATTTCATCTTCGCGGTGTTCGCCGAGGAGTTCGGCCTGTTCGGTTGCGTCGGCCTGTTGGCCTTGTATCTGCTGGTGATCAGCCGTTGTTTTTATATCGCCGTCCAGGCCCAGGATACTTATAGTCGGCTGTTGGCTGGCAGTCTGGCCTTTACCTTTTTCGTCTATGTGTTCGTCAATATCGGCATGGTGATCGGCGTATTGCCGGTGGTGGGTGTGCCTCTACCGCTAGTCAGCTACGGCGGTACTTCGATGGTGACGCTGATGGCCGGCTTCGGCATTTTGATGTCGATACATACGCATCGGAAGTTGTTGCCGGTTTAAGTAAGGACAGGGTGCAAGGTGCAAAACAGCAGGATAATCTCTTGGACCTTGGACCTTGGACCTTGGACCTTGGACCTTGGACCTTGGACCATAATCCACCCAATTCTTTGAGTAAAAAATGAATTTTAGAATTGCATTATTTATATTTCTACTGATTACGGTTCAATCCGTCTCCGCCGCAATTGCCGAGACCGATTCCTTCAAGGGTTTCGTCAAACACATGGTGAAGGCGCACCATTTCAAGGATAAAGAATTGCGCAAGCTGTTCAAGGCGGTGGAGATCCAGCAGGCTATCTTGGAGGCGATATCGAAACCGGCGGAAGCCAAGCCGTGGTTTCAGTATCGCGAGATATTCATGACCGAAGCCCGCATCGCAGGCGGCGTGCAGTTCTGGCTAGACAACGAGAAGGCGCTTAAGGCGGTTGAACGCCAATATGGCGTGCCGGCGGAAATCATCGTCGCCATTATCGGTGTCGAGACCCGATACGGCGCCCATCCTGGCAAATACAGAGTCATCGATGCCTTGTCCACACTGGGTTTCGCCTATCCGCCTCGTAGCGAATTTTTCGTGAAAGAGCTGGAGAATTTTCTGTTGCTGGCCCGCGAGGAGCATCTCGATCCTCTGCAACCCGTGGGCTCTTATGCCGGCGCGATGGGCCTGCCGCAGTTCATGCCCAGCAGTTTCCGGACTTTTGCTGCCGATTTCGACAGGGATCATAAGCGCGACATCTGGAAGAACAGCGCGGATGCGATCGCCAGCGTCGCCAATTATTTCGCGCATCACCACTGGCGGGCGGGAGCGCCGGTTGCTTTTCCGGTAACGGCCAAGGGCGAGGCCTATCGCCAAGCCTTGGGCGCGGGCGTCAAGCCGGACACTGCCGTGGCTAAACTGCGTGCCTTGCAGATCGATTTGCCTTCACAATTGGCTGGTAGCGAAACCGTCAAGCTTCTGAGTTATCAGCAACCTGCCGGCGAAGATTTATGGATAGGCTTGCACAACTTTTATGTGATTACCCGCTACAACCACAGTCCGCTTTATGCGATGGCGGTCTATCAGCTGAGCCAGGCAATTGCCGACAGGAAAAAAACGCAGGCTATAAGGAAATAATCCACTCAACCATGACAAGCCAGCCAACCAAACAACTCAGCGATGATGTCATTCGCACCGAATGCAGCAATAGCAGTTATCAACGCGGCAAAAGCTATTTCGACGCCAGACGGGTGACCGAACTGCGTATCGAGCAGGAACAGCCGTATAGTGTTGCGATTTCTTCTCGGGTCAAGGGCTCTCATGCCACGCCGTATAAGCAGCTGATTGCGATCAGGTGGCAGGCGGATTATAAACTGGCGGCGATTGCCGGCCGGTGTTCCTGCCCTATTGGTTACAACTGCAAACATGTCGCCGCCGCCTGCCTGGAGTATCAACGGCATTTGCAGAAGCAGGCTGCCGAGGTTGCCGACATGGCCTGCTTCGATTGGCTGGAGAGCCTGGATGAAGAGGAGGCTGAAGACATCGATCCCGGTCGGGAGTTTCTGGCGTATTTACTGAAGCCTGTTAGCGGTAGACAGGAACTGAGTGTCGATTTTGTGATTACCAAGCCCAAGAAAAACGGCGGTTTCACCAAGGGCCGTGGCGCTTCGCTGAACAGTATGATTTATAGCTTCGGCTACCGAGTGCCCGCCTACCTGCAGACCGAGGATGAAGAGATCGTTAAATTGCTGAACGGCATGATGAATCTATCGCTTTACCAGCCGCTGCTTAAAGGTACACTGGGTAGCCTGGCGCTTTCGAAAATATTGGGCACGGGCCGGCTGTTCTGGC
>JAJRDU010000258.1 GCA_028748685.1 Methylococcaceae bacterium | reverse complement strand
TGATATTGTCAGGGCGGGCGTGAAAGCCTTGCCTGCCGACGGCAAGGACGATGCCATCGCCTTTCCGAGGCATCCGGCCTTGGCATACGAGCTTTGGTTTAGCCAACCCTCCCCAAATGCTCCGCACTTGGAAACTCATCAACTGTTCATCGATCCTTATACGGGCGAAGTGAAAGGGCAAAGGCTGAAAGTGGATTTCGAACGCGGCTGGCGTGGACCGTTGATGGACGTGATCCTGCGGCTGCACTACAGTCTGGCATTGGGAAGCATGGGGATGAATGCCGTTGGCATTATCGGCCTGGGCTTGGTGTTTTCGCTGTTAAGCGGTCTGATTCTGTGGTGGCCGTTGACCCGCCGCTATCGGACTGCACTGACGATCAAGCGCCATGCCAGTCCCGAGCGCTTCAATTTCGATCTGCACAAGACCTTGGGTTTTTACTCTGCGTTCATTTTGCTATTTTTGACATTGTCCGGCGTGTTTCTGATCTTTCCGGATTATGGTCGAGGCCTGGTGAATGTATTCTCGCCCGTGCCGGAAGCTTACCCGACATACCAAAGCGATGCGCCTCGGGGCGATAGAGTCCCGTTGAATCTGGCGCGGATCACCGCGATTACCGATGCGCGTTTTCCCGATGGCGAATACCGCTGGATCGGTTTTCCGGCGGATGGTCGTGGCGTTTACCAGGTGGGCAAGCGGGCCGACAATGAGGTTAATCCCCGGCAACCCTACCGCCAGCTTTGGATAGACCAATACAGCGGCAAGATCATTCGTGCACGGGAAGCGGGCACGCGTTCGTCGGGCGACATCTTTATCGAATGGCTTTATCCGCTACATACCGGTGAAGCCTTCGGGGTTATCGGCCAAGCCATCATCCTGCTGGTGGGCTTGCTGCCGTTGCTGATGTATGTCACCGGACTGATACGCTGGTTGCAGAAACGGCGGGCAAGACACTCGCGAAGCTGTGTTTAGGTGGGGCGGAATAAATCCCCCTTTTACCCGGCACATCTAATCGCTATACCCTCATCCAGTTTGGCAAAGCGAACGACGGCAGTTAGAAATCCAAACTCGCCTTAATTCTACTTTGTCAGATTACGTGACAATCTTGTTCGAGATCGTCATTCCGGCATGGATTGCCGGAATCAAGGCTCCAGGGATGGGGTTGAGCTTACCATCCATGGCACTGGATACCCGCTTCCCGGCGGGTATGACGAACTTACGGAAAATCTGACAAAGTAGAATTAAGGTACAAGGCCGCCAAAACCAGATAAACCACAAAACTCACCCCCAACAGCCAGGGCCGGCCTTTGGGACGTGCCCATTCCGGCAGATGCGGCGGCAGCATCTTGTGGTTGATCAGATATAGCGCCACCGGAAACAGGATGGTGCCGCCGAAGCCGATGATGGCGCTGGTCAAAATCAATGGTCCGGGCGCGTCGAGTTGCATGGTGAACGAGGTGATCACCGTCAGCAGCGCCAGAAAGATGTAATACCAGCGGCGGGCCGGCAGCTTGCGGCTTTTAGGGAACAAGGTCAGCACGATGTCGGCCTGGATGCGGCTGACCGCGTCGGCGGTGGCCAGCCAGGTGTCGGTCAGGAATGCCGCCGCCACCACCAGAAACAGCAGGCGGCCGATCTCGCCCCAACTCACCGCGAAGAACTGGCTTTGCACCACCGCCAGTTCGTATTCCTGCGGCAGCAGGCCTTTCGGAAACAGCAGCGCGTAGGCCAACAAGCAGGTCATCAATGTCGTGAAAAGGTTGCCTAGGATGCCGATCAGGATGTCGGTACTCAAGAACCGCCGCCAGGTCGACCAGTTTTTGGCGCTTTGCGCTTCATCGGCGGGCAGGAAGCCGTCGCTCAGCACCGCTTCCTCGGTGCCGCCGAGGCCCGTGATGCGGCCGACCAGTGAAGCCATGCCGGCACCCTTGTCGCGCAGCCAATAGGAATAAAACAGAATCCAGAAGCCGCCGAGGCCGGCGAAGGTAATCGCGGTCAGCAGTTTGCTGGAATCCGCCGCATCCCAGGGGCGGGGCATGTCGCCGACCGGGCCGAACAGGCCTCGGGCGAAGCTGGGCAGGGCGGCTTGAACATCCGGCTGCATGCAGGCCGACAGCAAACCGACCACGGTGACGACCGCCACCAGTTTCATGAAGCGTTCTATTAAAGTGTAAACCACGCCGCTGGCGAGTATCGCGGAGACAAACACCGCAATCGAGGCATAGCCCCAGAACAGGCTCTGGCTGCGCTGCGTCCAGCCTGCCGGCCAGTGCGTCAGTTCCGCCATCGCGGTGCCGCCGGCCGAGGCGAAGGCGCCGAACCACAGGAAGGAGACCGACATCAGCAGCCATAGGAAGATGCCGAAGCCGCGATGCAGGCGGATGAAGCCGTGAAATATGCTCTCGCCGGTCAGCAGCGTGTAACGGCCGATTTCCAAATTCAAGGGATATTGCAGCAAACAGGCGGGCACCAGCAGCCACAGGAAAGTCAAGCCGTATTTGGCGACCATGTACGGCCACCAGATCAGCTCGCCGCTACCCTGGGCAAGTGCCATCCACACCACGCCAGGGCCCAGCGCCGCCCACCAGCCGGGGAAGGCCGGCACGCCGTGGCGCGGCAGTTCGCGCAGTTTGGTAAGTTTCATGATTTTTGCAGTTTTTTCAGGATGCTTTTGCCGATCGCGGCGACGAATTCTTCCGGGTTTTCGTAATCCTGTTTTTGAATGAACTCGACGGCGGATTTAACCAATTGCTTGGTCTCGGCGATTTCCTGGTGCGATCTGCCGCAACCTTCGCAGTGCGTGCCTTCCTTGGTGCATTGATCGATACAGGGATTGAATTTCATAAGTTTTCCTCGCGAAGCAGATGGGTTGAATAAACGCGATATTGTATGCCTCCGCACCGATGTTCGGCAAAGCGATGCGCCGCCTATGGCGAAATACGCACTATGGTGGCCGGGCATCTTACTTTGCTTGGTTCGAAACAGCTTTTTTAACGTTGATAAAAATCGTTTGTCTATTACCTAGCCGATCGTCTATTCTGCTGGCCGGCCGGTTTTGTCTTTAGGAAATCTCTGAGTAAGTTGATTCCGTCCATGGTTCGACAAGCTCACCACGAACGGAATCAAGCGCTACCGTTCGTCCTGAGCCCGTCGAAGGACTGAATCAGATTTCCTAAGTCAGCCAGCGTGAGATGTATTGGATCGCCGTTATTCGGGCTTGGCGATCAAACCATCCGATAGTCCCGCCTCCATTCCACCTTCCTCAAGGATAGAGGCAATCAAAATCCAGCACACCAAAAAGGAAAAGTCGATGACGACACTCGTTCTGCGTAGGGGATTTTTGAGCAGTTTGACGCTCATGATGTTGTTATCGTCGGTGTTGTTAGGTTGTGGGGAGGAGACCAAGACGGTCGCACCACCTTCGGTTTATCTGTTGAACCACAAGCATTGGACCTCGGTGTTGGTGTTGAATTTTACCGACGCCATCGCCCCGCCGGAAGACAGGGGCCTGGACCTGAAGGATGCCTCGCCGAAAATCGAGCCGGCGATGGAGGGTGTTTGGCTCTGGCAAGATCCCTCTCGGCTGGCGTTTTTTCCTTCCCGCCAGACACTGTCTCCCGATACCACGCTGAAAATTTCGCTGAAAGACTTGAAGCTGCATCCCAGCTACAACCTGAAGCAGCGCGATCTGACCTTCCACACCCCGTCCTTGCAGGTGATACGCCACGAGTGTAAGTGGTTGGACAGCCACGATGCGCCCTTGCGCCGTTCGCTGCAATTTTTGCTGGAATTGAATTATCCGCTGGATAGGCCCGCCTTTAGCGCCGCTTTGGCCAACGGCACGGCGATAGACATGCACTCCGGCCAAGGTACTCGCATCACGGCGAGCAGCGCTCCGCTGCTGCGTCCGGCCGAGGATACCAGCATCAAAGCCACGCTCAAAGCCGGTCCGGTGCAACTGTTGTCCCTCAATCAAGCCCCGACTCAGGCCGAATTGGCGGATGGCGTGGAATGCGAATTGCCGTTGGTGCGTGGCGATTGGGACAAGTTCGACGCGCCTATAGTCGTCACGCCGACGGTAAACGACATCTGGGCCAATGTGTACGAGGGCAAGATCAGCGTCCGGCTCAGGGGCAAGGACTTGAGCGAATCCGCCAAGAAAGCCAAGGCCGGGGAGCCCGCCACGACCGGCATCCGCATCATTCCGGAGCTTGAAGGCTCATGGGTTTATGGCGAATCGGCGGGCGGCGGCGATCTGATTTTCACCCCGAAATCGCCGGAAATGCTGAAACCCGGTGTTTCCTACGAAATCAAGCTCGAGCCAACGGCGTTTCCGACCCTGAAATTCGAGAAGTCGCAGTACTCGGCTTTCGTGACCATGCCGGAAATGAGCGCTTCGGTCGGCAATGTTCAACTGTACAACGATCCGCTCGATCCCAAGGTCAAACGCGCCACCGCGACATTGACCTTTTCCTATCCGCCGGAACGCGACGGTCTCGCCGCCAGGACGTCGGTTTGGTCGCGGCGCTTGCCGGCCAAGACCTTTGAAAATGCGCTGGGTTATGAACTCAGCTACGACGAACAAAACCCTAAAGTAGCCTATCTGAAAACCGCGCCGCTGCAACTGAGCGACGATCCCGGCCAAATCAAGATCGCCGTCGACAAGGGCCTGGTCGCGGCATCGGGCGGCGAGCCGAGTAAACATGAAGCGCTGGGCTTTTTGGACATACCCAGTGCGCTGGATTATCTGAAGGTCGTCGAGCTCAACGTCCACAGCGTCGTCAAGGAAGACGACAGCATAGAACGCCTGTTGGTGTTGAAAACCAATGTCGCGCTGAAAGACCCGGCCGGCCTGGAAAAAGCCGTGGAAGTGTATGTGTTGCCGGATTGCCGGATCAAGAATCCCGAGAGGCCCAAGTTTTGCGCCGAAAAAGACGTCACGGAATGGCAAGACGCCAATCAGGTCGACGCCGATGTCGTCAAGGCATCGGCGCCGGCAGCCGTGAAATGGCGTGATTCCGGCAGCGAGGACAAGACCGTCCAACACTTGACTTTTACGGCGCCGGAAAACCGGCAATTGCTGGTCAAGGTCAACAAAGGCATCGAAAGCGCCGACGGCTTCAAGCTGGGCCGCGATGCCCGTTACCTGATGGAACTGGGCGCCAACCAGCGTGAGTTGAAGATACTCCACGAAGGCGCCTTGCTGAGCTTGAGCGGCAACAAGAAGCTGGGCGTCACCGCCCGTGGCGTCAAAAACGTGCGGGTGGAATTGCAGCGGGTATTGCCGCACAACATGCACCATGTCGCCCACTTTACCTCCGGCAAATTCGAAAATCCCAATTTCAGCCTGCCGATAGAGCATTTCGCCGAAAAATTCAGCTACGACGAAGCCTTGCCGGGCGGCCAGGAAATGCAGCGCCAATATTTCGCGGTGGATTTCGGTCGCTTCACCCGCGACAAGGGCTTTCCACCGCGCGGCCTGTTCATCTTGTCGGTGGCGGAGAAAAAAGCCGAACCGGCCAAGGGCTGCGAGACGGCGGCGGTAAGCGAAGCCGCCGTGCGCGGCAATGGCGAGGCGGAGGAGCTGGCGGCCGATGATGTTGAGCAAAGCCGCGATGAACAGCCGGCCGAATTGGATAACTGCGCGGCCGACACAACACCGACCATGGGCCCGGACAAACGTCTGGTATTGCTGACCGACCTGGGTTTGCTGGTGAAAACCGCCGCCGACGGCAAGCAGGAGGTGTTCGTGATGTCCTTCCGCAACGGCCAGCCGGTCGCCGGCGCGCAGGTGTCGTTGCTGGGCAAGAACGGCGTGGCGGTGTTTTTCGCCAAGACCGATGCTCAAGGCAAGGCAAGTTTTCCGACCACCGAAGGCTTGAAAGCCGAGAAAACCCCGACCGTGTATCTGGCGGAAAAGGACGGCGACCTGAGCTTCCTGCCTTATAACCGCAGCAACCGGCAGCTGGATGTGTCGCGCTTCGACATCGACGGCCTGCGCGACAACCCCGACAGCCTGCAAGCCTATCTGTTCTCGGATCGAGGCATCTACCGGCCCGGCGACACCATCAAGGTAGGCGTGATATTGCGCAAGCGCGACTGGTCGGCCTTGCCGGACGGCTTGCCGCTGAAAGCCGTGATCAGCGATCCGGAAAATCAGGAGGTCTGGAGCAAAACCTTGAACTTCGGCGCCGAAGGTTTCGAGGAAATCAACTGGCCGAGTCCTGCCGCCGGCAAGACCGGCAGTTACCGGATCGAGCTGATTGTCGCCGACAACAGCAAGAAGTCGTTGGGCAGCACCAAGGTCAGGGTCGAGGAATTCCAGCCCGACCGCCTGCAAGTCAAAACCGAGATTCCGGCTGCCCCCGCCAAGGGCTGGCTGTCGCCGGACGGCGCCAAGGCCAAGGTGACGGTACGCAACCTGTTCGGCACACCGGCAGAAGGTAATATCGCCAAGCTGGAACTGACCGCGCGGCCCTGGTCCGGTCAGGTGCCGGGCTACGGCGATTACCGCTTCCGGCGCTCGATACCGGAAAACATCCCCGACGCGCCGCAGGAATTAGGCGAAACCAAAACCAATGCTCAGGGCGAAGCGCTGTTCGACTTGCCATTGGCGGCCATCGCCGAACCGGTCTACGAAATCGCGCTGGCCGGCGAAGGTTTCGAGAAAGGCTCGGGACGTTCGGTGGTTTCGATGGCCTCGGCGCTGGTTTCCAAACAAGCCTATCTGTTGGGTTACAAGCCCGACGGCAGCCTGGATTACATCGCCAAGGACAGCAAACGCAAGCTGGACTTATTGGCTCTGGGCGCCGACTTTCAGCCTCGCCAGAGCGAAAACCTGAGCGCCGACATCTTCGAAACCCGTTACGTCTCGACGTTGGTCCAGCGCAACGATGGCCTCTACCAATACCAATCGGTGCAACGTCAGGAATTGCGCAAAACCCAGCCGCTGACCTTGGCAAAAGGCATGGCCGAATTTGCGTTGCCCAGCGACAACCCCGGCCGCTTCTATGTGATCTTCAAAAACGCCCAGGGCGAGGAACTGAGCCGGGTGGATTACACGGTGGCCGGCGCCGGCAACGTCACCCGCAACATCGAGCACAATGCCGAATTGAATCTGACGCTGAACAAGAGCGAGTATCAGCCCGGTGAAACGCTGGAAGTGCAGATCGTCGCGCCCTACCAGGGGGCCGGCCTGATCACGATTGAGCAGGACGGCGTGCTGACCAGCCAGTGGTTCAAGACCACGACCACCGCCTCCAGCCAGCGCATCACGCTGCCGAGCAATATCAGCGGCAACGCCTATTTGTCGGTGGCCTTCGTGCGCTCGCTGGATTCGCGCGAAATCTACATGAGTCCGCTCAGTTATGGCGTGGTGCCGTTCAGCATCTCCAAACAGCGCTACACCCAGGACATCAAACTGGAGGTGCCGGAAACGGTGCAACCCGGCAAGACGCTGGATGTGCGTTATAAGGTCAAGGAGCAGACCAAGCTGGTGCTGTACGCGGTCGACGAAGGCATCTTGCAGTTTGCCCATTACCAGAATCCGGCGCCGCTGGATTATTTCTTCCGCAAACGCGCCTTACAGGTCAGAAGCCATCAGATTCTGGATTTGATATTGCCGGATTTCTCGCTGGTGCAAAACCTCTCGGCGCCGGGCGGCGACGAGGATGCCCAGTTGGGTAAATATAAAAACCCCTTCGCCCGCAAACACAAGCCGCCGATGGCGTTCTGGTCCGGCATCATAGCTGCCGCACCCGGCGAACACAGTTTGGCGATACCGGTGCCGGATTATTTCAACGGCAAGATTAGGGTCATCGCCGTGGCGGTCAACGCCGGCAAGTTGGCGGCGCCGGTGTCGCACAGCGTCGCCAGCAACGCCTATGTGATTCAGCCACAACAACCTTATGTGGCAGCGCCGGGCGACGAGTTCGACATGGGCGTTTTGGTCGCCAACAACGCCGGCGCAACCGCCAGCCAGGCACTGCAAGTCAGCGTCTCCGCCGGCGAATCCTTGGAACTGCTGACGCCCAATCCGCAAACCCTGAATTTGGCGCAAGGCCAGGACGGCACGGTGCGTTTCCGCGCCAAGGTCAAGGACGACAAGCTCGGCCCGGTCAACGTGCATTATCAAGTTTCAGGCCCCGGCAACAGCGCCGAATACAGCGAGGAAATCAGCATTCGGCCGTCGCAGCCCTTGCTGACCACCTTGCAAGGCGGGGTGCTGACCATAGAGCAGCAGCGCAAGGGCAATGTCCGCGCCTTGGACATGCAGCGGCAGATGTACGACGAACAACGGCAGATCGAGTTTTCGGTATCGATGACGCCGGCGGCCTATCTGCGCGGCATCGTCGATTATCTGAAACACTACCCTTACGGCTGCACCGAGCAGATCACCAGCCAGGCCTTCCCGGCGGCGGTGCTGGGCGCCAACCCGGAACTGGGTTTATCGGCCAAGGACGTGGAAACCTTGCTGGAGCGCGCCATCCACACCCTGCAAACCCGGCAGCGGCATGACGGCGGTTTCGGTTACTGGTCGGTAGCCGACGAAGGTATGCCGTTTTACTCGATGTATGCCACCCACATGCTGCTGGAAGCCAAGGAGCGCGGCCACAAGGTGCCGGAGGCGATGTTGGAGCGGGCCTTGGGCTTTGCCGACGAATTTGCCCAATCCCGGCAATACCAATCCTATGAACACCAAGCCAAGGCTTATGCCTTTTACCTGCTGGCCCGCAACGGCCGCAACGTCGCCGAAAGGCTGCGGAGTTTCGAGGCCGACCTGCAAACGCAGAGCAAAAGCAGCGGCAACCAAGTCGATAGCCGTACGCGCTTCTTCATCGGTGCCGCCTACAAACTGCATCATCTGGATGAGGATGCCGACCGCCATTTCGGCGATTTTCAGCGCCAATGGAAGGCCAGCGGCATACTGCCCAAGGACATCCAGAACAATCCGGAAGACCTCAGTCTGTACTTGTATCTGGTCGGCAAGCACATGCCGGAACTGATAGACAGCCAGGACCCGCAATTCGGCCGCTATCTGCTGGAACTGGGCCAGGACCTGGTAAAACAGCGGATGAACTCGTTCAGAGGCTCGATGGCCTTGCTGGGCCTGGGCAGTTTGTGGACCCGCTTCGAGCAGGATCAGCAAAAAACCTTCACGGTGCTGGCCGGCACGCCGCTGGCGCAACTGGCGCTGGAAGGCAAAACCATCAAGAGCGCCTTGCTGACGCCAACGATGCGGCCTTTGGAAATCCGCGGCGAAGGCACTTGGAACCTGTATTACCAGCTCAGCGAACGAGGCTACGACAAGTCCGCGCCGGCCACGGCCATCGTCGAAAAGCTCAGCATCACCCGGCAGTTGCTGAACGACAAAGGCGAAAAAATCGACCATCTCGGCCTGCAGGACAAATTGCATATTCGGGTGGGATTACATCCGGATAGAGCGATGAAGGACGTGGCGGTGGTGATGCTGATCCCCGGCGGTTTCGAGATCGACCTCGGCGAGCAAGGCCTGGCCGAGCGCAAGTCGCTGCCGATAGACAAAAAACCCATCTGGCAACCCGATTACATCGACGTCCAG
>JAJRDU010000257.1 GCA_028748685.1 Methylococcaceae bacterium | reverse complement strand
GAAGGTAGACTGATGCAAGCCGTTGCGGACATGCGCTCGGATGGATTCGAATTTGCCGATGCAAGTGCCGGCTCGGCGTATGTGCATGAAGCCCAGGACAAGCAAAAGCTCCAGCATCTGGCCGATTGCCGAATGTATGAAAACAAGCGATCTCGTAGGCAGTGCCACGATGAAAATGCAATTTCAACGCCTGCGGCATAGGCAAGTGAGTGGTAATTTCGAGGGGATGCGATCAGGCAAAAAAAATCCAGCGCGAAGCCGGATTTTGAGGAAGGAAGTATTGCAATGAACATCTTTGCAATGGTTGATATGCTATCAGCGCTTACTTATATTATGAATGCGGCATATTGTCGCGCAGAAACTCGGTTGTCGTTCGGCAATGTTTGGTTTGCCGGAAAAATGTTACAATTTACCCAGTTTGCTAGCTCGAAAGTCTCCATTGTTTGCTTCCGGCTTCCGGTCTTATCCCGTGAAGGAAGAGTCTAGCTCCCTCGCGTTTGGTAAGATTCATCCTAATCTCGATACGTCACGTTTCGCCCAATTCCGCTTCTGCCTAATACCTTCCAATAGCTGATTTCCGCTGATTCGGCGGGTTTTGTATTTTTACGCAGTCTCGAGCTTTAACATCCGTTTTTTAGACCCGCTCTGATATGAAGAAAAGTGACTTTTATTACCATTTGCCCGAATCTTTAATTGCCCAAAAGCCCTTGTCGGAGCGTAGCGCCAGCCGTCTGCTACATCTTGATAAAAAATCCGGTGCCGTAAAGGACGGCCAGTTTTCGGATTTTATCGACATGCTTCAGCCCGACGACTTGCTGGTGCTAAACGATACCAAAGTTATTCCCGCTCGCCTGTTCGGCCACAAAACAAGCGGCGGCAAGATTGAAATCCTTATCGAGCGTATAGAAAATGACTATCAGGCCTTGGCGCATATAAAGGCCAGCAAGGCGCCGAAAGCCGACTCATCGTTGACCTTGGGTAATGGCGTTGTCTGCCGAGTTATGGGTAGAGAAAACGATCTGTTTCGTTTGGCGTTTGAGACCGAGTCGACCCTGCTGGAACTCTTGGCGCGGATCGGGCATATTCCGCTCCCGCCTTACATCGACAGGGCGGACGATGCCGATGATCTGGATCGCTATCAAACCTTGTTTGCCAAACAAGCCGGAGCGGTCGCGGCGCCGACCGCAGGCTTGCATTTCGATCAGGCGGCGCTGGATAAGCTGGATAGCAAGGGCGTAGAAAAAGCTTTTGTGACGCTGCATGTCGGCAGTGGCACCTTTCAGCCGGTACGAGTGGAAGATTTATCGCAACATCTGATGCACAAGGAATATTTTCAGGTGTCTCAGCAAACCGTCGATGCCGTCAAGCAAACCAGATTACGTGGCGGACGCGTAGTAGCCATCGGCACCACGGCGGTGCGTGCGCTGGAATCCGCATCTATAGGCGGCGAACTGCAAGCGGGATTTGGGGACACCGACCTGTTCATTACCCCCGGTTATCGTTTCAAATCCGTCGACGCGATGCTGACCAATTTTCATCTGCCGGAATCCACCTTGCTGATGTTGATTTCGGCATTTGCGGGCTATGATGCGGTGATGAATGCCTACCAGCACGCCATTGCCCAGCGTTATCGATTTTTCAGTTACGGTGACGCGATGGTGATCATTTAGATGCGGCAAATCCGGCATGCTTCAGATTTGAATGGCGTCAAGCCAAATCAAAATTTCAGGAAAATATTCCGGCCGACAAACGTATTTTTTGTTTGCCCCGATAATTCCGGAATTTTTGCCTTAGATCAAAAATTTCGCAGGCATACGCACTATATTGCCCCTTCCCAAACAAGCATAGAGAGAACCAAAGCTATGTCTTCACGGACCGCAGAACTGCAAATTAATAACAAGCTCCATGTATTCATTGAAGGCTGCAGTAAACCTGCCTTTGGATGCCGCAGGGATGATGAGGGCGTGTTTTATATCAATCTCTATCGGCTACGCTTGTCGGTCTATGGGCGAGCTTTTCATCGCAGATGGCGGAAGCGCTGAGCTTAATTCGATGCGTTAACACTTTCCGCCAGCTCATTTGAAAGGTGCGACGGCGTCGCACCTTGGTAATGCCTTCGATTCGGAGCAGGGCGATTTAAGCCGCCCCGAAGCCGTCTATCTGTTCACGCGGTATTTGAGCGCCTATCAGTTTTTCAACCAGTCTCAAGGCTTGGTATTCGTCCTGGGATACCAGCGAAACCGCTTGGCCGATTTTTCCGGCGCGGCCTGTTCTGCCGATTCTGTGCACATAATCCGCTGAAGAGCGCGGCAGCTCGAAATTAACCACATGCGGTAATTGGGCGATATCGATGCCTCGCGCCGCGACATCGGTCGCCACTAGCACCCGAATGTCACCGGCTTTAAAGCCGGCCAGGGCGCTGGTTCTGGCACCTTGACTCTTATTACCGTGTATGGCCGCCGCCTTGATGTCGGCGGTGTTTAGCTTTTCGGTGAGCTTATTGGCGCCATGCTTGGTGCTGGTAAACACCAGCACTTGCTGCCAATTTTTAGTTTTAACCAAATGGGTCAACAAGGCCGTCTTGGCGGATTTATTCACCGTATAAACCAGTTGATCTATCGTGTCGGCGGCGGCATTTTCGACGGCGACTTCGATTTTGACCGGATTCACCAGCAGGTCGCCGGTTAGTTTGCGTATGTCGGCGGAAAAAGTGGCCGAAAACAGCAGGTTCTGGCGCTTTTTAGGCAATAACGCCAGGATTTTACGGATGTCTCTGATAAAGCCCATGTCCAGCATGCGATCGGCTTCGTCCAGCACCAGCATTTCAACCTTATCCAGTTTGACGGCATTTTGACTGACCAAGTCCAATAAGCGTCCGGGGGTGGCCGTTAAAATATCGACGCCGCCGCGCAAACGCATCATTTGCGGGTTGATTTTCACCCCGCCGAAGACCACTTCGGATTTTAAGCGCGGATGTTGATGTGCGCCGTATTTCAGCACGGATTCGCCGACTTGGGCGGCGAGTTCGCGGGTTGGGGTCAAGATCAAAGCGCGTACTGGACGATTGCGGCCATGGCTGGTTTGCGCCAAGCGCTGCAAAATCGGCAAGGTAAAGCCCGCGGTTTTGCCGGTGCCGGTTTGGGCGGCGGCCAATAAATCGCGTCCTGTTAGTACGGCGGGTACGGCTTTCGCTTGAATCGGGGTGGGAGTGGTGTAGCCGGAATCGGCGATAGCTTTCAATAAAGCCTCGGATAATCCGAGATTGGAAAATGGCATTAAGGGTCTCGATGGGGAAAAATGCTGGAGCGGAGGGCTGCTCGCCAGTGCGAACGTGGACTTCCGTCCGGGATGGTTAAGGATAGCATGGTAACTGCTTGTTCCTAATTGGGAGTTTATCATGATACTTCGCTACAACATCAGAAAATAATGCGCGAGAGTTTGCGGTGCCAGGCCCGGCGGTTTAGATGGGAGGTATGAAACTAGTCAGAAATGCCTATCGAGCCTTACGCTTTGGATTAACTGATTTTGTACGGGAAACATCAAATTTCCCGACAATAAGCCAAATTGTCGTCTACCTCCCCGCCCATAAACCATGCGGCGATCGCCAAGCTGTCTTGCCAATACCTGCAAGCGCGTAAATTGTTTACCGACCGGAATTCAACGCAACTCCGTAATACATCGTTTATAGCGTTCTTTAACGACGATGTGTCGATTTACCTACGGAGCGACCATTTCGTTTATATTAATCCGCAAGCCTCTCTGTATTCGGGCTCTGCATAGAAAACTTGATCATCCGTCCCGGCATACAATGTGCTTGATGCCGAGTGTTAACCTCTTATCCATTCATCCACCGGAGACTGACTACCGTGAAAATTGGCCTGATCAAAGAAATCAAAACTAAAGAAAATCGTGTGGGCTTAACCCCGGCGGGCGTCGCCGCATTGACCGCGAACGGCCATAGTGTTCATGTCGAACAAGGCGCCGGACTCGGGTCCGGATTCAGCGACGACGCCTACCGACAGGCCGGCGCGCACATCGTCACCACGACGGAAGCCTGGGACAAGGAACTGGTGATCAAGGTCAAGGAACCAACGGAACCCGAATATCAATATCTGAAGCAACAGATCGTCTTTACTTACTTCCATCTGGCCGGCGTACCATGGGGGCTAACCGAAGCCTTACTGAGCGGCAAGACTAGCGCCGTGGCCTACGAAACTTTGGAAGACGCCAACGGCAGGCTGCCGCTGCTGGCGCCGATGAGCGCGGTGGCCGGCAACATGGCGGTGCAAATGGGCTGTCATTATCTGGCGGCCTACAAGGGCGGCAAGGGCGTTATGTTGGGCTCGGTGCTCGGCAAACGCCACGG
>JAJRDU010000256.1 GCA_028748685.1 Methylococcaceae bacterium | reverse complement strand
ACGAGATAACTTGTGATCAATTTCTGGCAATTTGTCTTTAAAATTGCTTGATTATTAGGTGCCGATTCTGGAGCATGATTGATGCTAGTTAATTATCCTGCGATACCGCGGCTAGAGTGGTTAATGTTTACAATGCGTCGTATGTTGCAAACTAATGGGCCTATTTTACGTATGGGTGGCGTCAGGGAGACAAATTTATCATTACCGGCAATCACTTCAGTGATTTTGACCATTTTAGTCTTATTGGCATCCCCTATGAGTATTGCCGCCACTTTTGTTAAGGTTTCCGGCGATAATCAAGCGGCGACCACCAATACCACTCTTTCCAATCAGCTGGTAGTAGCAATTGATTGCTCTGACCTACCACCCATTGGAACAGGGGTATGCGGTAGTGTGACTTGGTCAAGTTCTGATCTGGGGGATGCTTTTAATCCAATTAGGAGCGTTTCTAGTGGCACCATTACTAATGCCACAGCACAGACCTCGATGACTCTGAGTTCCGCTACAGGGCAAAGGACTGTTACCGCCAGAGCCCTAGGTCTACCTGCGACAGTAACCTTTACAATCACGGCTACGGCCCCTCCTACCCCTGTGCCCCCACCCACCACGAGTGATCGGCAAGTAACAGCGATCTCCGGACAAGCAACTACGATCAACGTTCAAGCGAACAGCATTAGCCAACCAAGCCACGGTACCGCGGCCATCAGTGGCAGTACGATTATTTATACCTCGGCGGCTGGTTTTGTTGGACAAGATAATTTTACTTACGTAGGCAACAGCAGCACGGGTAATATTCAGGTTACGGTTCAATCCAGCACCTTGCAGAATGCTGGCCAAACCCCGACAGAACAAAGCATTAGTAATGCCCTTTCAACAATCAATGCCCTGGGAACCGCCTCGCCGGCGTTACAGCAGCAAATCAACGCGCTAAATCAGACTTTGTCAACGCCTGGCGGGGCAGCTTTGGTAGCCCAGGCATTGCAGTCGATCGCGCCTCGACAAACCGCCGCCCAGATCAACAATGCCTCGCGCTTGTCCAGTAGCCAGGTAAGTAATATCAGTTCAAGACTGGCTCAACTACATCACGGCGCGACCGGCTTCAACATGAATGGCATCCGGCTCAGCATGAATGGCGAGTCGGTTCCAAGCTCTGTTTGGTCGAAGCTAACTCCCCCCAGCCTCGGCGGAGGCGCTGCCGGGGATACCGACGATGGCTTTGTTAGCCGATTTAGCGCATTCGTCAATGGCCAGGCTACATTTGGCAATCGTGTAGCAACTGACCTCGAAGTAGGGGCAAATTCCCATACTCTTGCGTTAACAAGTGGCTTGGAATATCGGTTTACCGATGCGTTTCTTATGGGAGTTGCCTTTGGGTATGGCGACACCAGCACCGACTACAAGGGGCAGGCGGGCAAATTGGCAAACACAGCCTTTAGCTCATCGCTTTACGGTTCATATAACATCACCGATCGGTTTTTTCTCGATAGCATTTTTACCTATACTCTTGATGACTACAATTCGGAACGAATAATCAGTTATCAAGACATTCTTGGTACTGTTTCCGAGAGAGCAACAAGTAAACCCAGTGGCAGCCAGCATCGCTTCACGCTCGGCGGTGGCTATGATTTCAATTTTGACGCATTAACACTGGGGCTACGCGCCCGAACAGAATATGGCCACATGGAGATCGGCCAATATCGTGAAACCGGCGCCAGCGGGCTCAATCTGGCCATCGATCCTCAGAAAAACAAATCCGTTGTGACGAGTTTTGGCGGACAAATAAGTTACGCCATCAGTACGTCATTTGGCGTCTTGCAACCACAATTAAATCTCGACTGGGAACACGAGTTTAAGAATAACAGCCGTGAAGTAATCTCCCGTTTTGTGGACGACAGCTCCGGGACGGCATTTGTCATTAGAACCAATGACCCAGATCGCGACTATTTAAATTTACAGTCTGGAATAAGCGCCGTTCTCCCAAATGGCCTGTCGGCATTCGTGCAATATGAGACCCTGCTGGGTTACCGCTACGGAACCCGGCATACCGTCAATGCGGGTGTTCGTTTGGAGTTCTGAATAACCCGCTAATACATGATTTCAGCCGGTTCTGCTGCAAAGAGTCAAAGACCAAAAGTCCTATGTCAATCGGCCGATTGATTGGCCTTTTTCGACATTACATCGTTATGTCCGAACAGGTGTGTTGTCGGAGCATTGGGCAAACGATCCTGCTCTTGAAGATTTTACCTGCGGCGAACGATGATTTGTTGGGCTTCATTCCATCAACCTACGGTCCTGACTGGCTGATTTGAGCAATAGATTTGTGTGAGGGCGTTAGAAGCTTTCCCCGACAGTTTTGGGCTCTTATTCAACAACCGATCAAGTGTCAACGTGTTTGGACCGCTATTCCTGATCCACCGGTGACATGAAGTTGCCATGGCAATTTGTGGCAATAAATGTACCCAATCCAAGCAATTTGCCGTTGACTGAGCGGAGTCGAAGTCAACTGTTCGCTTCGACTCCGTTCAAGTACAGTTTGTATATTCACCTGCTCGTCATTCGCAGGTAATAAATATCGGGCATGCTAATCGGTGATTGTGGAATTCCTTATTCTGTAATCGGAACGGTACTTTTTCAAATCATTCGATACGAGCAAACTCCCATGAGCGGCAAAAACTCAATCCTGTATTCATCGCTGGCCCTCGGCATTGCTGTAGCGCTACATCAGGCCCCAGCAGTAGCCCAAACCCCGGCAACCCCCATTCAGCACCTTATTGTGGTGGTCGGCGAAAACGTCACATTCGATACCTTGTTCGGCGCTTATCAGCCTCCACAAGGTCAGAGCATTAAAAATTTGTTGTCGCAGGGCATTATCAATGCCGACGGTACGCCCGGTCCCCACTTTGCCAAAGCCATGCAGCGCCAAGGCCATAATCCGACGGACAAATACAGTGCGAGACCCGCGCGTGATGCGGCCTTGGATGTGTTGCCGCAACCCTTGCAAATCGGTATTCTCGATTCCACTACACTGCAATTTAAAGGCGGAATTCCCGACATGCGTTTCCCGACCGACTTAGCCGCCGGACCGTTTCAGATCACAAAATATGTTCCCTATGCTTCGGCTGATTCGGCGACGGGCGATCCGGCGCATCGATTCTTTCAAATGTGGCAACAAACCGGCGGTAACAACCGGGATCACAGCTTATTTACCTGGGTTGCAACGACGGTAGGCACCGGCGGAGACAACGGCGTTGATGGCCCTAAACCGGGCGATGCGCAACAAGGCGGCGAATTGATGGGATTCTTCAATATGGCCGAGGGCGATGCGCCAATATTCAAGCAATTGGCGAAGAATTATGCGTTGAGCGATAACTTTCACCAATCGATCATGGGCGGCACCGGCGCCAACTTTTTCGCGATCGCCACCGGTGATGTAGCTGTCTATAACCATGCCGGGGTGCTCGATACGCCGCCGGCCAACCAAATTGAAAATCCCGACCCACAAGCCGGTACTGAAAATTTCTATACTCAGGACGGTTATAAAGGCGGCTCCTATGTCAATTGCTCGGATGCCGAGCAACCCGGCGTCCGGTCAATTTTGAATATCCTTAGAGAGCGGAGAATTAAAAGCCGTTGTGAAAAAGGCGCGTACTACCTGGTCAACAATTACGACACCCCGTACAACGTCGACGGAAGCGCCAAGGCGCTGGGCGCGGACAAATTTGTCTATCCGCCGCAAACCGTTCCGACGATAGGCGAGGCACTATCGGCTAATGATGTGAGTTGGAAATGGTATACAGCCGGCCGTGATACGGGCGACGTTACCCATGACGCGCTTTACCCGATGATCCGCTCATTGGTCAATTCTCAAGTGCCCGCCGCTATTCCCGAGCCGACCCGCACACAGATGGTTGATCAACAAACCTATGTCTCGACCCAGGGAGCGGTTTACAACAGCATAGGCGATCCGATCAACGCGTCCGCCAATGTGGTCAATACTCCGGCATTGCGCGAGCATTTGAAAGGCATGGAAACTTTCCTGAACGATGTTGGCAATGAAACATTGCCGGCAGTTTCGTTCGTGGTACCCAAAAATCTGATCAGTGGCCATCCCGGTTATTCCGCGCCGGTCCGCTATGAAATGTTTATTAATGACTTAATTAATGCCGTTCAAGCCAAGCCGGCACTATGGGCTAATACCGCGATCATTATCACGACCGACGAAGGCGGCGGCTATTTTGACACCGGTTCGATTCAAAACCTGGACTTCTTCGGCGACGGCCCACGTATTCCGTTCTTGGTGGTATCGCCCTACGCGAAAAAAGGCCATGTGGATCACGTCTATCAGGATCACGCCTCTATTCTCAAGTTCATCGAATATAACTGGAAGCTAAAGCCCTTATCATCGCGCAGCCGCGATAACCTGCCTAACCCGGTTCAACCCAAGCATGCCTATCTTCCGGTCAATCAACCGGCTATCGGCAATCTGGTCAGCATGTTCGAGTTTTCCGATGACCATGAGTCCGATGAAGGTGAAAAGCACGCAGAGAAGAAATAAACGCTTATCGGTGCAAGCCTCCGATATAAATCCGGGCAGGGACGCCCAACTTTAAGCCGTATGAAATGAAAAGGCAGGAACACTGAAATCATGAACGTAAACCGAGTCTATGGAACTCTCGCTGCTAACGCTTAACCTGCATACTTACCAACAACATCCGCATCACTGCTGTTTTGAGACCATGCACAGGCACGAGCGTGAAGTGCATATCATCGCCGAAGCGATCGCGCATTTAGGAATAGACGTCATTTGTTTTCAGGAAGTAGGGGAATATCTGCACGACCCTATCACCCAACCCTACGGTGAATCGCCCTCCAACATGGCTTTCAGGATTTGTAGCAAATTACGCCAGTGGGGGCATTGGTTTCACATTCATCAAGACTGGAGCCACATCGGATTTTACCGTTGGCGGGAAGGCACCGCCATCATGAGCCGCCATCCGATGCGGCATAATCATTCGGCTTATGTTTCGGCGGATCATCGGAAAGACAATTATATGTCGCGCAATGTCACCGTCTCGTGCATCGAGGTGCCGTGGTTTGGCTTGCTGCATGTGGCCAATGTCCATCTGAGCTGGGCTCATCATGGATTTTTCGAAGAGTATCACCGGCTGAAGAAACTGATAGCCTCGCGCCGGCATTTCGGGGTTAGAGGCGATTTAATCGTCGGCGATTTCAATGCCCCCGCTGGAGAACATGCCTATAACCATATCGTCGGCCATGCCGAATATGTGGATCAATTTTACGAACTGCACCCGCAGCGTTTTTTCCAGCCCAGTTACCATGGCCAGATCGATGGTTGGAAAAACAGTTCGCCGAAACGGATCGACCATATTTTCAAGCGCAACGGCAATCCGCTGCGAATCAAATCCATGGATGTCATTTTCAATGACGATTTCTATCCCATCGTTTCCGACCATTTCGGATACTTGGCCAGATTCGAGATGTTGTGAGCATATTGATCGGATTTCGTCTAAGGCAGGAAAGTAGGCAATTTGGAGGTAACAAGCCGCGTCTTGGTAGCGATGCGTATTCCGATCAAACCCGCCGCCAATTCAGATACAAACCCAGCCAAATTTTGAACGCCGGAGATCGGCCAAAACCAGCCACCGAAGATGCTGGCGGAATTTTCCTTTCCCAAGTTCGGCGAATGGCAGCTTTTCGGCAAGCAAATCGACTTTATGACTGCGTCACTACGGCCAAGAACAGACACTCGTTAATTGAAGACCGATTCATTAGATATGCTTTTCCTCGCCATATAGCCGACATTCGGATAGATTCAATGAACGTTCGGTTTTTCGAATAAGGGACATTCGTGAGGGCATTCAAGTTCACTTGAATGTCAGCTTTTGGGAATTACTATGAACTTTCTGCCGATCCGAGTCTGTCAGTGACTCGATCAGTCCGATCGACTCATACCGAAAATAGGCTCCGCTGTTTAGATTTAGGTTCAGGTAAAGTGAAATCGTATTAACTCCCCTTGATTTTCTTTCCGGAAAGAAGCACCGTGTGCCGCAGGCAAATGATGATTTTAACCCCTAGACTGGCTAAAATTGCTGTTAAGTATTTTTTAGAATTGGGGGACATGACAACACCGATCAAATCCCAACACACAATATTTGAGCGTTTTTTCAAAAATAGTTTGATACAGATCAATACTGTCTCCAGTTGCATTTCATATATATTCTAACGCCGCCACTTAGGTTTACTTTCCTGCACAAGGAAAGCATGTTTTTACTCCAAGTTGCAGAAGAACCGCCGATGGTACTTAGTAACACTAAGTCAGTAGATCGGGGCAATACCGTGGGGTATTGTCGTAGCTAGTGCTTCGATGTGTAGAGGGGGGAAATAATCGTGGACTCAATTACAGAAACATTCCAAAAAAATGTCGGATTCGATCTACGCTATACCGATCCGCTAGGATTTGGTCTTTTGCATAACCGCTCGACGGATGAATCATTGTTCTTGAATCCTGTGGCAACCTCGATTTGGAAAGCCAATTGCCACAGAGTCGATCCAAACCGAGAGCAAGCTCGGTTTGTTGCCGAAACCGAGATTCCAGGTATGAGCGAATATGTTGCTCGGGTTATAGAAGACTTGCATTCGAGCGGGGCCTTGCTCGAAAACACAGTAGATTTGCATGCGAATGTTCAGGTATCGAGTGAAGGTCTCGAGGCTCTTCCATCACTGTCACAGATCTATTTTTACACAACTAAGCGGTGCAATGCTCGGTGCTATCACTGTTATCAGCCGACTCAACATTCAGGATTGAACTCTAGACAGGAACAGTGGCCAGAGCTTACCGCGCATGAGTTCTTAGCCTTGACCGACAATGCTGTGTCATTAGGTCTTAAGCACGTCAAACTCACGGGGGGAGAGCCATTACTGCGCAAAGACTGGACTGAGCTAGTAGAGGGTTTATGCCGACGTCAAATATCGGTTTCTATCGAAACTAATGCGTATTTTCTTGACGAGTCTGCAGCAACGGCCTTAGCCGATTACGGAGTCGATGTTTCCATATCCCTAGATGGTAGCTCCGCACAGGCACATGACAAATATCGTAACCTAGCTGGTTCTTTCGAACGGGTAATCAACGCGATTTCCTTACTTAGCGAAAAAGGAGTTGATCCGAAAGTAATTATGTCTGTGTCAAGATTAAACATCAATGATATTGAGGGCGTAGTTCATTTGGTTCGTGAGCATGGCTGCCGGTTAATCAAGATAAATCCTGTTAGTACACTCGGAATCGCAAATCGACTAGCTGCAGACAAGGCGTTATTGAACATTGAGCAGATTCAAGATCTCTATCAAAAACGGACTGCGCTTGAATCAAAATATGATGTTTTCCTATATTTGGAGGGTCCCCCTGCCTTTGGGACAATTGGCGATATCTTGACTGGGCATGCTGCGGCTTGTCCATTCACACATATTTTAGGCGTACTTTCCGACGGATCATTATCATTCTGCGGTGTTGGAAACAGTAACCCGGAGCTCGTCTTCGGCAATGTCCGTGACGAGAACTTTGATATAAATCGTGTCTGGAAAGCATCGGCAGAACTCGGTCATACGCGAAAAGTAGTTGCCCAGCCGCTTAGTGGTGTTTGTGGCAGCTGTTTGCTTTCGGAGTTTTGCAAGGGATCATGTCGCGCGCTGGCCTATGCAGAGTATGGTAGCTTTGAAGCTCCACATCCGTGGTGTCAACATGCTCATGAAGTCGGGAGATTTCCCATTTATTATCTTAGACCTTAAGACGAAGGAGATATATCATGACTGAACAAGATACTATTATCAGCGACGTACAGGCTTCTCGGGAGAATTACTTGCAAAATCTCGAAAAGCTTGTTCAGCAAAAATTGCCGGGGGTTATCAAACCAGTTGCTGCGGGCTGCTCAGTAGGTGAGGTTTGCCATGGCGGTAACTTTAGGAAATTGCAAGACACAGTCACTAACCCTGGGCCCGCTACCTAAAAATCTGATGTTAAGGTACGATTAGCGGTGATGGTGATTGTACTTTATGCAACATCCCACCGCTAATCTCATTCTTGGGTACGAAAAGACCTGCAACTGTGAGCGAGATATACTTATTGGTGTGTTGCGCGCTAATAAAATCGAGGTGTTGGAAATTGGATTTGACGACTCGGCGTATTTAACAAAATATGATGTTGCCATATTTATTCCCTCGTCTGATAGGGATATCCAAATGTTCGATAGTTTGCGAGGCTTACGGTGCCCAACCATTATTGCGGGAAGATACGTGTCTAACGTTTTTCCTTTATCAATGCGTTCGCCGCGATCTTCACAAATTATCGTCATAGGTGAACCATACAAAACTATTACCGAGCTAACGTCAAAACAGACGCTACTGGACAAGTTTGTTGGGCGAACGATACTTGGACAGTTATGGAATCCCACAGGCATAAGATTGCCTTCGGCAACTGAGTGCGTTAATAGTACAGTTTCCATACTCACATCCATAGGGTGTGAGAAGTGCTGTGCGTATTGTCCTTATGGCAGCCTTCATCGCAAAATTTATGGAGACAATTTCAGTCGTCGAGAGCGATCAGGGATAGAAGTTTTCGAAGAATGCAACTTGGCTATAAGGAATGGCGCGAACACAATTCAATTCGTCGCTGACCAAGTTTTCTCCGAAGTGTCGCATAACAACGAACAACTTGCTTTGCTTGCTAGTTTATGCAAGATGGGTTTTACATCAAGAGTTTCTCTCGTCTTCAATATAACGCCGACGGCTGTTATTAACAACCGGGAGTTGCTGTTGGCACTAGATAAGGTTTTTGAACTTTGTCCCACTTTATCTATTGAGAGCCTAGACGACCGAGCACTCCAACTATTTGACGTCGGCTTCTGTGCTGATGATGCAATCCAAGCTGTGCGCATATTAACTGAGTGGGACCTCGCTTTTCGTTTCAACTATATCTTTGAACATCCATGGAAGACGGAAGAGGGGCTATCGGATGAACTTGAGCGAATGACTGTTATTGCGGAAATTGTGTCTGGTCTCGCGCCAGTAAGGCAGTTACTTCTCGCAGGAGACTTGTTCACACATACCTATCGTGCCTTGAATGGGGCTCCATTGGAGCTCCATATGTCGTTAGCCAACCGAAAGCGATGCATGTCGGCAGCTTTCCTAAATGTGCTAAAGGTTGCCTTAGATACTATTGTTTTTGAGGCTACACAGTTGACTATACGCGACGATGTAATGCATTCGCTGATTCAGCGATGTTGGCTGGCTCGGTTCCCTCTTTTTAGCTGAGCAAGTTCAAGATTCCGTCTACACGACAACGAAAGCGTTATTAACAAAATCATACTTGACTTTGGAAATCCTACAAACCAAGTTGGAAATTGGGCTACGCTAGGTATAGAACCTCTTCTCAGTACATGGGCTTACGAATCTGCTCTTTAAAAAGCGGACATTGATGAACGTCCGTTAATAGTGATGTTCTATGACTCCTATTGTCGAGAGCCGTTCTTTGTTGACGGATTGTGATTGGTGGCTGTACCCGAAAACTTGCCGTTGAGTCCAAGCAAGGCCGAACGGCTGAACTGGGTCGGTTGCAATCAGTAGCGACTGGCTGCTTTCTGGAGTCGGAATTCAATGACAGCTTTCCGGCGATGAAACTGAAGAGCGGACGGTCGCCGCCGACCCGTTGCGGACTGTCGCTCGAAGTGATTCAATGGCAGCGGCTTGACCGTTACCGGTCATAAATACCTGTCGCCGATGATATACAGAGAGGAAACTTATATGCAGATCAATAAATTGTCGTGTCAATGGTCCTTTTCAAGGAGATATACTGTTAACAGCTTAATAACTTGTTAGGTTGCTCATGAAGGCTCTGCGCATCATTGGATTTGTCGCCTCACTAGGGGTTGGCGTTTTCACAACGCTTCTCGTGTGGGGCGCGATTTATTCAAGCCACTGGACGCTCAACGGACGCGATATTTCTGATCGGCTTGGGGACAAACAGTTCATTACTGACAACGCGCTCAATTTGCGCGAAACGCACATTTTGAATTTGAACGAACTCCTTTCAACATTTACCGGCAACTACCACTCTCTATTTCCGGTTTTTTCGTGGGAAACAGGGCTGGGTGGCTTCGCCCTTTCGTATCTGCTGCTACATATCCTGTTGTGCGCACTCGTAACGTGGGGACTGTACATCGGCACTCAGCGGCTCTTCCGTCGCCTTGTGCCCTCAGCTTCAGGCAAGGCCGCGTTATGAGTAGTTATTCGCAACCTAACCAGCCGCTCCACCACGACGCCTCCGGCGGCCTGACGGCCGCCGTCGTCGCGGGTGAGCGCCGGCGTTAAGCGAATAATTTCGAACATAAACCGGCCATTCAGAGATCAATCCCGACGGTCTGCATTTGGCCGATAGGGTGAGGTCGCCAATGGCCACTTTGTAGATCTCCAGTTCACAAAGTCTGGATGTGGCTGGCTGGCCGCGTTGGAGATACCCGACAGGCCGGTTTGGGTCGTCCGCGACAATTCACCACTTCCAAAAGCCGTCATTCAATACTGGCGTAATCGTATCGGATCGATGGGCTGGTTTACATCGGAATGCGTGATTGATTTGGGGTGGAATAGGCATGCGGCACGAGTCAAGCGGCCGATGCCTGTTTACCCTTGAACAGCCGGCGGCTATGAATACTGAGGCGATCCAGGTAAAGATACACCACCGGCGTGGTATACAGAGTCAGCAACTGGCTGACCAACAAACCGCCGACGATGGAAATACCCAGGGGTTGGCGCAATTCGGCGCCGTAGCCGGACGCCATCGCCAAGGGCAGGGCGCCGAGCAATGCCGCCAGGGTGGTCATCATGATCGGCCGAAAACGCAGCATGCAGGCGGTGAAGATCGCTTCTTCGCTGCTGATGCCGCGTTCGCGCTCGGCCTGTAGCGCAAAATCGATCATCATGATCGCGTTCTTTTTGACGATGCCGATTAGCAAAATCACGCCGATCAGCGCGATGATGCTGAACTCGGTATCGCACACCATCAGCGCCAAAATGGCGCCCATCCCGGCGGACGGTAGGGTGGAGAGTATGGTCAACGGGTGAATGTAACTTTCGTAAAGCACGCCCAACACGATGTAAATGGTCGCCAATGCCGTCAAAATCAGCCAGGGCTGGTCGCGTAACGATTGTTGAAAAGCCTGGGCCGTGCCTTGGAAACTACCGCGCACCGAAGCCGGTACGCCAATTTCTTTCATGGTGTTTTCGATCAATTCGGTGGCATTGGACAGCGATACGCCGGGTTTAAGATTAAAGGAAATCGTCGCGGCGGCGAATTGGCTCTGATGGTTGACGGTCAAAGGGGCGTCGCTAGGTTTAAAACTGGCTAACGCGCTCAGCGGTATCTGGTTGGTAACGTTTTGCTGGGTATTGGCGGTCGTTGCCGGGCTAACGTAGAGCTGGCTCAGTATTTGCGGGTTTTGCCAGTATTTGGGAGCCAGTTCCATCACGACATGGTATTGGTTGAGGGGATTATAGATGACCGAGACTTGGCGCTGGCCGAAGGCGTTATATAGGGTCGCATCAATGTCGGCCTGAGTGACGCCGAAGCGGGTGGCTTTTTCCCGGTTTACTTGCAGCGATACTTGCTGGCCTTTATCTTGTTGGTCGGTGTTGACGTCGACCAGTTCCGGCTTGGTTTGCAGCGCGGCGACGATTTTTGGCGTCCACTCCCTCAGTTCCGACAGGATTTCCGCCCGCAAGGTGTATTCGTACATCGATGCCGACATCCGGCCGCCGATGCGTAAATCTTGCACGGGCTGCAGAAACAGGCTGGCGCCCGGCTCATCCGCAAGTTTTTTCCGCAATCGCTGCATGATCTCGGTGATAGACTGCTGGCGTTGTTCGGGCGGTTTCAACACCGCAAATATTCGGCCGGTGTTGGTATTTTGCTGGCCGCCCGCAAAACCCACCACTGTGGTAATGTCCGCGTCTTTCTGCAAGATGTCGGCGAAGTCGCTTAGTTTTTTTTGCATGGCCTGGAAGGAAATGCTCTGGTCGGCCTGAATCGTGCCGCTGAGCCGGCCATTGTCCTGTACCGGGAAAAAGCCTTTCGGGACAATGATGTACAGGTAGACATTCAAGGCTATGCAGGCCAGCAGCACGGCCAACATCAGCGGCGGGTGCCGCAAGGCCCAGCGCAAACTGCGTTCGTAGCCGGTATGCAAGCGAACGAACAGACGTTCTATGCTTCGTGACAACCGGCCGGCATCGTGTCGTTCGGCCTTCAACCATCGCGCGCACAACATCGGCGTAACGGTCAGCGAGACGACTAGCGACACCAGCACCGCGGCGGATAAGGTCACCGCAAACTCGCGGAACAGGCGGCCGACGATGCCGCCCATCAACAGTATCGGTATGAAAACGGCGATCAGCGACAGGCTCATCGACAATACCGTGAAGCCCACTTCGCGAGCGCCGAGTAGCGCCGCCTGGAATGGCGATTGCCCTTCTTCGATGTGGCGGCTGATGTTTTCCAGCACCACGATGGCATCATCGACCACGAAGCCGGTGGCGATGGTCAGCGCCATCAATGAAAGATTATCGAGACTGTAATCGCACAAATACATCACCGCACAAGCGCCGATCAACGAAACCGGCACGGCAATGATGGGAATCAGCGCCGACTGTAACTTGCGTAGAAAAAGCAGGATTACCATGATCACCAGGCCGATGGCGATCAGCAAACTGCGCTCTACTTCTCCGACCGAGGCACGGATGGTTAACGACCTATCCACCGCCACGGATAAATCGACGGCAGTCGGCAACAGGGCCCGCAATTGAGGCAGCATGGCCTGCACGCGTTCGACGGTTTCGATGATGTTGGCGCCCGGTTGTTTAAAAAGAATCAGCAGCACCGATGGTTGGCCATTTTTCACGCCTGTGTTACGCAAGTCTTCCACAGAATCCACCGCTTCGCCCAAGTCGGAAATCCGGATCGGCGCGCCGTTGCGGTAAGAGACAATCAGCGGACCGTAATCGGCGGCCTGTTTGGCCTGATCGTTGGCCTGGATTTGCCAGTGTTTATCATCACCGTCAATCGCGCCCTTGGGACGATTGGCATTGGTCGAGACTATCGCTCTGCGAACATCGTCTAGGCTGAGGTTGTATTTGGCCAACAGATTCGGATGCAATTCGATGCGAACCGCCGGCAAGGAACTGCCGCCCACCATGACCTGGCCGATGCCGGATATTTGGGCGATTTTCTGGGCCAGAATGGTCGACGCGGCATCGTACATTTGTCCACGGCTGAGGATATCGGAGGTTAGCGCCAGAATCAGGATAGGCGAGTCGGAGGGATTGACCTTGCGATACTTTGGACGGCTGGGCATGTTGGGCGGCAACATGCTGCTGGCGGCGTTGATGGCGGCCTGCACGTCGCGCGCGGCGCCGTCTATGTCTCGATTCAGGTCAAATTGCAGGGTGATATTGGTCGACCCCAGCGAACTGGCCGATGTCATTTCGGTGATGCCGGCGATTCGGCCCAGCGAACGTTCCAGCGGCGTGGCGACCGTGGATGCCATGGTTTCCGGGCTGGCGCCGGGTATGGCCGCCGACACGGAGATGGTCGGAAAATCCACTTGCGGCAGCGGCGCCACTGGTAATTGCAGAAACGCCACAAAACCGGCCAGCGCCAAGCCTATGGTCAACAAAGTGGTGGCGACCGGCCGACGGATGAATAATGCCGATGGATTCATGCCTGCTGGCCGTCGCCATCGATTGGCGCGCGAAACCGGCTAGCCAGTCTATCCAAGGCCAGATAAATCACCGGCGTGGTGTATAAGGTCAGCAGTTGGCTGAATAAAAGTCCGCCCACCATGGTGATCCCCAGGGGATGCCGCAGTTCCGAACCGACACCGCTGCCCAGCATCAGCGGCAAGGCGCCGAGCATGGCTGACAGCGTCGTCATCAGGATAGGCCTGAAACGCAGCAAGCAGGCTTGGTAAATGGCTTCGCGCGGCGGCAGGCCCTGTTTACGTTCGGCATCCAGCGCGAAATCGATCATCATGATGGCGTTTTTCTTGACGATGCCAATCAGCAAAATGATGCCGATGACGCCGATGATGCCTAGATCGTTGCCGGAAACCATCAGCGCCAATAAGGCACCGACACCCGCCGATGGCAGCGTGGACAGTATGGTCAATGGATGAATATAGCTCTCGTAAAGAACCCCGAGCACGATGTAAACGGTGACGATGGCCGCCAGAATCAACCAGAGCGTATTAGTCAACGAGGCGTTAAAGGCCAGCGCAGAACCTTGGTAAGCGGTTTGTATGCCGAGTGGCAGGCCGATTTCCTGCTTGGCTGCTTCAATAGCCTGGATCGCTTCGCCGAGCGATGCCCCCTTGGCCAAATTGAAAGAAATCGTCGCCGCCGGAAACTGATCGAGATGACTGATCGCCAGCGGCGATTGCCTTTCCGAAATGGTCGCTATCGCTGACAGCGGCACCAAGTTGCCGGAACTGCTGGGAATCCGTAGCTCGTTGATGGCGGACGGTCCGATTTTGGCATTGGGGCTCACTTCCAGCACCACCCGGTATTGGTTGGACTGAGTAAAAATAGTCGATACCAGCCGTTGGCCATAAGCGTTGTACAGCGTGTTGTCGATCGCCGCAGTGGTCACGCCCAACCGGCTGGCGGTGGCGCGGTCGATATTGACATACAGTTGCAAGCCCTGGTCCTGCAAGTCGCTGGCTACGTCTTCGAGTAACGGATTGTGGCGCAGTCGGTCGACCAGGCGTTGTGTCCACTGGCTGAGTTCGCCCAAGTCGACGGCTTGCAAGGTGAACTGGTACTGGGTGCGGCTGACTTGGTTTTCCAGCGTCAGGTCCTGCACCGGTTGCAGATAAAGGTCGATACCGGTCAGTTTTGCCAGTTGCGGGCGTAGCCGTTGAATCACCGTATCCGCATTATCCTGTCGTTGCGCATGAGGTTTCAGGTTGATCAGAAAGCGGCCGCTGTTCAGGGTTGGATTGGTGCCGTCGACACCGATGAACGATGACAGGCTGGCAACGGCGGGATCGGCCAAAATCACCTTGGCCAACATGGCTTGGCGTTCGGTCATCGCCGAAAATGAAATGCTGGGCGGGGCTTCGGAAATACCTTGAATCAAGCCGGTATCCTGAGCCGGGAAGAAACCTTTCGGGATGATGATATACAGCGCGATGGTCAGCAGCAAGGTGGTGGCGGCCACCAGCAGCGTCAGAGGCTGGCGAAGCAGTACCCATTCCAGGCTACGGCCATAAGCGGCAATCACCCTCGCATAAAAACCGCCGTTGTCGGCAGTGGTGTCAGCCTCTGGACTTAAAGGGCGCAGCATTTTTGCGCACATCATCGGCGTCAGCGTCAGCGAAACCACTGCGGATATCAGGATAGCCACCGCCAGCGTGATGGCAAATTCCCGGAACAGGCGGCCAACCACATCGCTCATGAACAAGAGCGGAATCAAAACCGCCACCAGCGAAAACGTCAACGAGATGATGGTAAAGCCGATTTGTTGCGAGCCTTTTAGCGCCGCTTGCAGGGCCGTTTCGCCACGCTCGATATAGCGGGAGATGTTCTCGATCACCACGATGGCGTCGTCCACCACGAACCCCGTGGCGATGGTCAGTGCCATCAGGGTCAGGTTGTTGATGCTGAAGCCGGCCAGATACATCACGGCAAAGGTGCCGATCAAGGATAGCGGCACGGCGACGCCTGGAATCGCCGTGGCCGGTAAATTGCGCAGAAACACGAAAATCACCATCACGACCAGCGCCACCGCCAGCATCAGTTCAAATTGCACATCCCGCACCGAAGCTCGAATGGTGACGGTACGGTCGGTCAGTGGCGCCACATCGATCGCGCCGGGCAGAGAAGCCTGTATTTTCGGCAGCAACTGTTTGATGCGGTCTGTGACTTCAATGACGTTGGCGCCGGGCTGCCGCTGGATGTTGACGATGACGGCAGCGGTGTTGTTGGCCCAGGCCGCCAAGCGGACATTTTCGCTGGCGTCTATGGCATTGGCGACTTCCGAGAGTTTTACCGGTGCGCCGTTGCGGTAGGCGACGATGAGCTCCCGGTATTCGGCCGCGCTGCGCAACTGGTCGTTGTTGTCGATGATGGCCGAGCGCGCCGGGCCGTCGAAAACGCCTTTCGGCTGATTGACATTGGCGGCAACGATGGCCTGCCGCAAGTCTTCGGTGCTGATCCCATAGGCCGCCAGCGCCTTTTGATTGGCCTGGATGCGCACCGCCGGGCGCTGGCCGCCGCTGATGCTGACCAGGCCGACGCCGGGCAACTGGGCTATTTTTTGCGCCAGCCGGGTGTCGACCATATCCTCGACTTGCGATAAGGCCATGCTGGGCGAGCTGACAGCCAGCGTCAGAATCGGCGCGTCGGCGGGATTGACCTTGTTATAGATAGGCGGCATCGGCAGATCGGTCGGTAAAAAATTACCGGCCGCATTGATGGCCGCCTGCACGGTTTGCTCGGCGACATCCAGCGGCAGCTGCAGATTGAATTGCAGGGTAATCACGGAAGCGCCGCCGGAGCTGGCGGACGACATCTGTCTGAGTCCCGGCATCTGGCCGAACTGTCTTTCCAGCGGCGCGGTGATCACCGATGTCATGACATCCGGGCTGGCGCCGGGATAAAGCGTCACGACTTGAATCGTCGGATAATCGACCTGCGGCAGCGCCGAGATCGGCAGCAGCCGGTAAGCCATGATGCCCACCAGCAGCAGGGCCAGCATCAGTAATGTGGTGGCCACCGGCCGCAAAATAAAGATGCGCGACGGGTTGAAACCTTGCTGCCGTGTGGGCTCGGTTGTCATGTTCAGGATGGCTGGGGATGGCTGGTGGGCTCAGCCGCTGGCGTATGCGATTTGTTTTGCTCGATGACTTTGACTCGGCTGCCTTCCCGGAGTTTGTCGGCTCCATCGATCACCAGGTTTTGCCGAGGCGTCAAGCCTTCAACAACGGCGACGGTTTCGGCTTCGGTAGGTCCGAGCTTCACCGGGCGTACCGTGACGGTTTCATCGTCTTTAACCACATAGACAAAGCTGCCGATCGCGCCGTGCTGGATGGCCGCGCTAGGCGCCAGAGTTGCCGAACGCAGCGTGTCCAGCTTCATTTTGATATTGACGAATTGATTGGGAAACAGGGCCTTGTCGGCGTTATCGAATTGCGCTTTCAACTTGAAGGTGCCGGTGGCCGGATCGATCTGATTGTCGAGCGCCAGCAGTTTGCCGCTGGCGAGCTTGAGGTTGCCGGCCCGGTCGTAGGCTTCGATCGGCGGAATTTCGCCGGAATGCCAGCGTTGCAGCACGGCCGGTATGGTATCTTCCGCCAAGGTAAATACCACCGTGATGGGCTGGATCTGGGTAATCACCACCAGGCCGTTGCTGTCGTTGGCGTGAACGATATTGCCTTGGTCAACCAGACGCAAGCCGACCCTTCCGGTCAGCGGTGCGGTTATTTTGGTATAGCTGAGCTGAAGTTTGGCATTTTCGACCGCGGCACGGTCGACATCGACCGTACCCCGGTATTGCTTGACCAGCGCCTCCTGGGTTACGGTTTGTTGGGCGGCGATGGAATCCTGTTCCAGTAAGGTCTGGTAGCGAGCCAAATCGATCTCCGCATTCTTCAGCAAGGCCTCGTCACGTTGCAGTTGGCCTTGCGCCTGTTGTAACTGAACCAGAAAGGCCCTTGGGTCGATTTCAGCCAGCAGTTCGCCTTGCTTTACGATTTGGCTTTCGGTAAAGGCTACCCGTATCAGCTCGCCATCGACCCGTGAGTGCAGTGTGACGGTACGCAGAGGGGTTACCGTGCCCAGGCCGTTCAGATAAATCGGCATATCCCCTTGAGTAGTTGTTGCAATCGCTACCGGCACGGGGCGCTGTTCGGTGTTTTCTGTCGTGGTATCCGCTTTAGACTGTCGAGAGCCGTCGCCGGGTTGCCGGGCAAAATAAACGGCCGAGGCCACGATAACTAATAGGATTGCAAGCCATTGCCAGCCGGCTGGCCGGCCTTTGCTGCGCGATGATTCGTGGTAATCATTTTCTTGGTTCATAAGGTTACGAATTCGGGTTAATCTCTCCCATTATCAGAGATCGCGGTGTGGAATTGCTATCACCGCGATAATATTAATTAGACCATAAGCTTTCGCCGGCGATACCGTTTTCTCCGCCGTTCAGCCGAACTCGGGGCGGCAGGGGCGAGGAAATTTTTATATTTAAGGCGGTTCAAGAGGATGTTGGTCGCTCAAAAATCGTCGATTCCCGACTAAACGAGGAATATCGGCATTATCGACCGGTTTAGGTAACGGCTCGCCTAAATTCCGCGACGAGACAAGGGATGGTTGTCGAAGGCTTTACGCGCACGCGCCAATGATCCACCACACTTTCAATGCTATTGCTATTGCTATTGCTGGGTTTAAGCAGGGTAAAACATTCAGAATTACGAACGAAAGCCGACAAAAAATCGGCCATGATTCGCTGTTGAGTTTTATATTGCGCCAAGGCCTTGTGTTTGAGCGAGATTTCCTGATGCCTGAGAGGCAGGCAAACACGAGTATGTCCGCGTGACGGCAAGTCTTCAGGCAAGTGCATGGGCTGATCGCCCCTGTCCAGCGCCACCCCGAAATCAGGCCCTCGCGGCCAGCCGTGTTGCCAGTGGACCAAGGCCAGCAGGCGCTGGTGATTGGATTTGCTGGGGGTGTTTTGCTATCCAGTCGTGCACAGCCAGCAAGGTAAACATTCCCAGGCCGACGTGATCGGAATCGTTTTCCATGACGTCCGGGAACGCGATCATCGTCGGTTTGGTTTCCTGTTGATCATCGTGCTCTTACCCGCGCCGTTGGCACCCAGCAAGCCCAATATCTCCCGATAAGCCACGGCCAAATCAATATGATCCACCGCAACCAAGCTACCAAATTGGCGCGTCAGTTTGAATGTCTTGATGACCAATTCATCGGCTCGGTCGGATACGGGCGTATTCATGCACAATAGCGATACGGAATGGGATGGCGTAAAAATCCGGGTAGCCAAAATCCAATGGTAACAGACAACTCTAATTCGACTGCATTATGCTGACATTGCATAGTATCTCTTTTGCTGCGATGGGGGCCGAGTGTTGTTTGGATCTTTATGTTGACGATCTTCCGCGGGCCGAAGCCGTTGCGGATTCGGCTATTGCGAAGGTTCTCGGAATCGAAGAACGCTATTCAAGATACCGAAGCGACGGCATTCTCTCGCAAATCAACCGCGCAACTCAAAGTGGCATTTACTTCGAAGTGGACGAGGAAATATCGGGATTATTGGACTGCCTACGCCTGTTTTCGGAAAAGCGAAGGCCTATTCGGCATTACGGCGGGTATCTTGCTTGCCGCCAGGGATTTTTCAGGGGGGGGGGCGATTTGCCGGAACAATCGAGGATCGATCAATTATGGCTAATCATTTTGGGCGAAATGGCTGGCAGTTAAGCGGCAAGCGTTTTTTTCATCAGGTTTTTGTCGGGCAAATAGTGCCCACTTTCTTAATCAAATCATAATCGGCGCTTAATTTTGTTTTAAGCGATGCTCTATAGACTTTGCCGCAACTGAATGATTTTCCAATGAGGAGTTTATATGTTCAGAATGGCAAAAATCATAATACTTGGTTTGTTGTTCTCATTAGTGGCGCTGGCCGACGATGATTGGGGTGAACACCATCATCGCCATCACGGCCATCATGGTCATCATGGTCATGAGTATTATCCGGCCTATACCGTTGAGCGTGTCTATGTCCCGGAAAGGGTTGTGGAATATGTTCCCGTGCAACAGCGTTATTACGCTCCACCGCCTCCACCCCCACCCCCACCCGTTAGATATGGCTACGATCAGCGTTCCCCTCAAGGCTTGGTGGGCGGTATGGTCGGTAGCGCAATGGGCTATGAAATGGGGGGTGGCGATCCATTGGCGGCCGGTATTGGCGCCGCCGCCGGTTCTTGGTTTGGTAACGGCATGGCTAGATAATGAAAAAGTTAACCATCTCTTCAATATCGCTTGGTTGCCTCTTGTTATCGGCTTGCGCTTCGCAAACCGGCTGGACGCCTACCGTTGACACCTATAACAACCGTAATGCCTACCGGCTTAATCAGGATATGCAGGAATGCCAGCAACTGGCTTCGCATGCCTCGGGAGGTACGGCTAAGGAAACCGCAATAGGCGCCGGCATCGGAGGGCTGATAGGCGCGGCTGGCGGCGCGGCCTTGGGTGCCATCTTTGGAAACGCCGGAACGGGCGCGGCAATTGGCGCGGCCGCCGGCGGTATCGGCGGTGCATCGAAACAGGGTTTTCAATCCGAAGACCGTTACAAATATGCTTACAACAGTTGCCTAAGGCAGCGCGGCCATAGTGTCGTGAATTAGGCGATCTTCCTCGAATTTATTCGAAATCAATCCATTGAAGGCTGTTATCGGGCGGGCGATATTTAGTCCTGCTCGGCATTCGAGTAATGCTTATTGAGCAGCCTTCCAAGCGGAGAAAAAGCTTATGTTTTTAGACACATTTTCCAGATGTCTAAGTCGAGTTGGCGTAAATGCATTTCCATGGCATCGGATTATAGTGATCCTTTGTTTCAGTACGCTAGGTGGTTGCGCGACGGAACCGCCGATTTTACATGCCATTGACAATCAAGCGGTGCTGCCGGCCCCCGCCGTTGGGAAAGCGGCTTATAACAAACCTTATAGAGTCAAAGGCAAAACTTATGCACCCTTGCGCACTGCTTCGGGTTACAAGGCGAAAGGGGTTGCTTCCTGGTATGGTTCTGAGTCCGGCAATCGCACCGCGAGTGGTGTCCGGTTTGATCCTCATGGATTGACGGCGGCACATAAAACCCTACCGATACCTTCAAAAGTGCGAGTCACCAATCTACGAAACGGTCGTCATGTCGATGTGGTCATCAACGATCGAGGTCCCTTTAGCAGCAACAGACTCATCGATCTATCCAAGGGCGCGGCCGAACATATCGGCATGAGCGGTTTGACTGAAGTGACTGTCGAATATCTGGATGGATAATTAAAACTTTCCGCTTTAGATTTGCAGGCCGTCGTGCCCAAGGAAGTTCCCGACCAGTTTGTTCCGCTCATGGATCGATGAGCTAATTACAAACGGAATCAATAAGTTACCTTTTGTCCATGGCTTTTAATGGGACTTAATCAGAGTATTCCTACCGGACCGAAGCATTTTTTGCATCTAAATTACCGGAAATAACGATCAGTAAAAACTAAAGCCGGCACCGGGAGTATCATTTCAGCCTGCTTGGGCATGATCATTGTGTCGGTGGTACCATATTGCCCTAGACAACTCCAAAGCCGCGCCGGTAACGGTAAGAGGCGGCTCATACTCGTGGAAATCGGGCTTATCGTTATTTTGATATTGATCAACGGCATTTTTGCCATGTCGGAAATGTCGCTGGTTTCTTCCGGAAAAGCGCGACTGCAAAAGCTGGTCGACGAGCGGCGGGCAGGGGCTAAAGCTGCATTAAAACTGCACCAGGAGCCCGCGCGCTTTCTATCCACCATTCAGGTAGGTATCACGTCGGTCGGCATCTTGAGCGGTGTGCTGGGAGAAGACGCCTTGGTGGCGCCCTTGACTCAAAAGCTGGCGCAAATTCCGCTGCTGGTTCTTCACGCCGAAACCCTTGCCCGGCTGTTGACCGTGATTTTGATCACCTATTTTTCGGTGGTCGTCGGCGAGTTGGTTCCCAAGCGTCTGGCCTTGCTACGCCCGGAAGGGATTGCCACGGTGGTCGCACCACCCATGAATGGCATGGCCATTGTTGCCAGCCCCTTGGTTTGGCTGTTGTCGTCATCCAGTAATTTGCTGCTGCGCCTGATGCGGGCGCATCGGTCGCCGCAAACCACGGTTACCAACGAGGAAATCAAGCTATTGATGGAAATCGGTTCCGAATCCGGGGTTTTCCATGCCAGCGAAGGTACCTTGGTTGCCAATGTTCTAAGGCTGGACGAACAACGCGTCGGCGCCATCATGACGCCTCGAAAGGAGATTTATACGATTGACCTGATGGAAGGTGAAAGCGAGGCACGCGGCAAGATCGCCGATTGCCCCTATTCACGGGCGGTGATTTGCCGGAACGGTCTGGAAAATGTGTTGGGAATTCTGCATCGCAGCGATCTGTTGAAAACCGTGATGGGTGGCGGCGAGTTTGATATTGCCACCTCCTTGCGTCCGCCTCTGTATATACCGGACTCCGTGACACTGGTCCATCTGCTGGAGTTTTTTCGGGAAGCCCGCGCCGATTTTGCGTTGATCGTCAACGAGTATGGTGAACTGGAAGGATTGGTCACGCTCAGCGACGTGCTCAAGGCCATCGTCGGCGATTTGCCCAGTGTGGAGTCCGAACTGGATCCCGACGTCGTGCAGCGCGAGGACGGCTCCTGGCTGGTGGATGGTGGTTTGTCGATCAAGCGGCTTAAGACGGTGATCGGCATGAATACCTATTTTCCCGGCGAGGCCAACAATGTCTATAACACCGTGGGCGGTTTTATTCTGTATCAATTGGAAAAAATTCCGCGTGTTGCGGATAACTTTGTTTACGAAGACTGGACTTTCGAGGTCGTGGATATCGACGGGATCCGGATCGATAAGGTCTTGATCACCCCTAAACCGAACGATTCGGGTGCTTGATTTTGCATCGTATGGCATCGTTACACTAATCAATCAGGAGCAAACCTTTGACCGAGAAGCCTATCGATAACAGCATGATCATGAAATGCGTGGCCTATAAAAAGGGCCAGAGCCTGGGTGACCTGACCATCGAAGACATCAGCGAAGTGCTGAAACAGCCGGACACTTTCGTCTGGCTGGGGTTGCGCGAGCCGAACACCGAACTGCTCGGCAAGATTCAGGAAGAATTCGGCTTGCATGAACTGGCGGTCGAGGATGCCCGCTCGGCTCACCAGCGGCCGAAAATCGAGGAATACGGTGAGTCGCTATTTTTGGTGCTGCACACCGTAACCCTGGGCGAAGAGGGTGTGGATTTTGGCGAGTCCCATATTTTTGTCGGCAGCCGCTTCCTGGTCACGGTGCGTCACGGTGCGTCGCTGAGTCTGAATAAAGTCAGAAAACGTTGCGAGTCGATGCCTCACCAGATGACCAAAGGTCCGAGCTTTGCGCTGTATTCGATCATGGATTTCATCGTCGATAATTACATGCCGGTGGTTGAGGGTTTGCAGGTGCGTTTCGATGCGCTGGAAGAGGCCATTTTTCAGCACCGCCCCAGCCGCCAGACCATGGAGGGGCTCTACGAATTGAAGCGGGAACTACTGCGCCTGCATGCCGCCATTACGCCCTTAATCGATATCTGCAATGAACTGATGCGTTTTCATGACACCATTATCAGCAAGGATGTTAGGGTCTATTTTCGCGATATTGCCGACCATATCAAGCGCATTGATCAATCCATCGACGCCACCCGCGAGATGCTGATCGCGGCGATGCAGGTGCATCTGACCTTCGAAACCGTCAGGCAGAACGAAGTGGTCAAAGGCCTGGCCGGTTGGGGGGCAATACTGGCGATCCCGACCATGGTATTCAGTTGGTACGGCATGAATTTCAAATACATGCCGGAGCTGGAATGGCATTTCAGCTATCCTATCGTGGTTGGCATCGTGGTGATCGGCAGTCTGCTGCTATATCGGCGCTTGAAGCGTAGGGGCTGGATATGATTTTGTAAGGATATGATTACTCGTAAGCAATGCAGCGTTGGTTTTGTAGGGCTTCAACCGCGACCAAAGGCGTTTGATCGCGGTTGAAGCCCTTCCTACTATCATTCGACTGTGGGCAATCGGTGGCGGTGGGGCTGTGTAGGCGTTCGCTCATACCGGCATCGTCGAGGGCTAGGCTCTGGAATTGCCGGAAGTGTTGATCGAGATTTGATTGCCGTTCAACGGCCGATGAAGATCGAGACCGGCGGTTTTTTTGCTTCTTTTTCCAGCGCGTCGGCCTGTCGGCGTTGTTCATCGATGTTGGATAGTTTTACGTTTTTCTCGAATTGTTCCCGATCGGCCTTTTCCTGGTTTTCCTTGTGGACCGAATTATGCGCCTCGATGGCCTTCAGTTTTTGCTTGGCCGTCGCTTCCTGTTCGGCGCTGGGGGCTTTGATTTTTACCTTGCCGGCGTCCGGGGCTTCCGTCGCGCATGGCGTGGCCTGGTAAGTGGTCCGGCCGTTTTTCATACATTTATAGGCGTCGGCGTCGGCGGTTTGCGCCATCGTTAGCGCGGCGATCAGAATCAAATAGTTTGAGGTTTCGATGACACCCTCCCGGAAATTTAAACTATCTAAATGGGTTCGTTGTTCCATGGTTCAAAATAGCACGTTTTTTAAAATATCCGAGATCCTTAGTGTGAATGTCACTTGCCCAATTACCACAATACCCCCGGCGCATGGGAATAGCTGTCCAACACCTGCACGTAATTGGCGCGTTCATAAGCACTGGGGTCGATGGCGTGTTGCTGGCTGACGCTGCCTTTCAATTGCCGGATCGATTCATATTCGTGATCGGCCAGCCACTGCTCCATTTCATCGAGGATGGAGGTCAGGCGGCCTGGACCGCGCTCCAGCAGTACGCTGCAAAGATGCACCACATCGGCGCCGGCCAGTAGGGCTTTCAGGACCTCTGGCGTTTTATGAAAGCCGCCGGTCACGGCCAGTGACAGGCTGGTGCGGCCATAGAGTAAGGCCGTCCAGCGTATCCGCAACAAGGCTTCGGCGGGCGTCGACAATTCCAGCTTAGGCACTACCTGTAGGGTTTCCAGGTCAATATCGGGCTGGTAAAAACGGTTGAAGATCGCGATGCCGTCGGCGCCGGCGGCTTGCAAGCGTTGAGCGAAATGTATCGGCGAACTGAATTGCGGTCCGAGTTTCAGCGTCAGCGGTATGCTGACCCGGCTTTTCAATTCCCGCAGGATGTCCAGATAGCGGTTTTCGACGCTGACGCTGTCGTCCTCGGCGTTGGCGGCCAGATGATAGATGTTTAGTTCCAGCGCGTCGGCCCCGGCTTGTTGCAACGCTTGGCCGTATTCTATCCAGCCGCCCAAGGACGTGCCGTTAAGGCTGGCGATCACCGGAATCGACAAGCAGTTTTTCAGCTGATGCAGATTTTCCAGATACTGTTCCTGATAGGTCTTGATGTTATCCGGCACCGGATGAAAGGAGTCGGCTTCGCCGTGGCCTATGGCTTGCGCGTAGAAAAAGCGCTCCATCTGCTGCTGTTCGGCTTCGATTTTTTCTTCGAACAGCGAATACATCACCAGCGCCGAGGCACCGGCATCTTCCAGTTTGATGGCGCTGTCGAGATCCCGGCTCAATGGCGAGGCAGACGGTACCAATGGATTGGCCAGTTTCAGGCCGCAATATTCAGTCGTTAAATCAACCATGTTGGGTCTCCGTGGCGGTTTCGGTGGCGAGTTGGGCTTTGGCTGCCGAGATGCTGACGGCCTCGGTCCATTCCAGTTCCGAGAGCTGTTTGTAATAGCGGTAACGGTTTCTGACATCCTGTTGGGCCTGTTTCAAGAAGGCTTCAGCGGCTTCCGGATTGGATTGCCATAGCATGCTGAAACGGGTCTCGCTCATCACGAATTCGCGGTAGGGAACCGAGGGTTCCGCGGAATCCAGGTGCATCGGATTCTTGCCCTGGGCGATCTTGTCGGGATCGAAGCGGAACAGCGGCCAGTGTCCGCTCTTGACGGCCAGATTCTGCTGGCGATGGTTGTTGGACAAATCGACGCCGTGCGCGATGCACGGTGCGTAGGCGATGATGATGGACGGGCCGTTGTGCGCTTCCGCTTCCAGAAAGGCGCTCAGCGTCTGGGTGTCCTTGCCCGCATAGGCGACGTGGGCGACGTAGACGTTGCCGTAATCCATCGCTAGCAGCGCCAGGTCTTTCTTGGCGGTAGCCTTGCCGCCGGCGGCGAATTTCGCCACAGCGCCCAGCGGTGTTGCCTTGGAGGTTTGGCCGCCGGTGTTGGAATAGACTTCGGTATCCAGCACCAGGATGTTGACGTTCCGGCCGCTGGCCAGCACATGATCCAGGCCGCCGTAGCCGATGTCGTAGGCCCAGCCGTCGCCGCCGATGATCCAGACGCTTTTCTTGCATAAATAGTCGGCTAGTTGCAGCAGCGTTTGCGCGGCCGGCTCCTTCATCGATTGCAAGCGTTGTTTTAGCTCGGCCACCCGTTCACGTTGTTCGTAAATGCCGGCCTCATCGGACTGATCGGCATGCAATAGCGCATCGACCAGTTCGCCGCCTATGGACTCACGTAGCGAGACCAGCAACTCGCCGGCCTGTTCGGCCTGTTTGTCAATGGCGACCCGCATGCCCAAACCGAATTCGGCGTTGTCCTCGAACAGCGAGTTGCTCCAGGCAGGTCCTCGGCCTTCGGCGTTCTTGGTCCAGGGCGTGGTTGGCAAATTGCCGCCGTAAATCGACGAACAGCCGGTGGCGTTGGCGACGACCAT
>JAJRDU010000255.1 GCA_028748685.1 Methylococcaceae bacterium | reverse complement strand
TAGCAATTCAGAGTTTCTTTGGACACCCTTGCCTTCGCCTACATCTTCCCTTCTCACAGGGCAATGGCTGGACTTCCACCAGCTTGCTGACTACCATGCCAGTCGCACCAGGGATTCACGTCGTTCATCCCCGCGTTGTAACAACAAATCAGACAAGATCAACATCAGGATCAATCCCATCCAAGCCTATATTCTCCAACGGTATATCAAACGCCTTTGCTTGTTGTTGCATCAATGAAACGATACGATGGAATCCGTCCATATAACCAGTTGCGAAATCGGTTTGTTTTTGAGTCGCAGCTAACTTTGATTCAACTGCCATCTCTCTAATCAAAATGCCTAGATCATAAAGGTAGTTCTCATATACCGACACATCTTTAACTTTCCCAGTCATAGTTATAGTCCCCAAAAAACGTCTTAGGTAATTGACTTCCGCCCGATGGCATGTGATGCGCGTCAAACGCGAACGATACGGTTCCGGCCTCATCGCCTCTATCATCATCCTCAACACCCCCACCGCAAAGCCGCCGTATTCACAGGCGCATCCCACAAGCGCAGCATTTCGACATCCAGCAAGGTTAGCGTCAGCGAACAACCCGCCATATCCAACGAGGTTGTGTAATTGCCGACCAGCGAACGAACGATGTTCACGCCGCGTTTGTGCCAGTATTGCCAGGCCAGTTCGTAGACCAGATGCAACTCGACCAGTGGCGTGGCGCCGAAACCGTTGACGTGCAACAGCACCTGCTGGCCTGAATGCGGATTGAGCTCCTCGTGTATGTGACCGGCCAGTTGTTCGACGATTTCGCTGGCCGAGACCAGCTTGCCGGTATGGCGTCCTCGCTCGCCATGAATGCCGACGCCCATCTCGATCTCGTCGTCGGCGATAGAGAACGTCGGATGCCCCAGTGCCGGCACCGTACAACTGCTCAATGCCACGCCCATCGAGGCAGTGGCATTTACGGCTTTATCGCCCAAGGCTTTGCAGGCCGCCAGGTCGTAGCCCTGCTCCGCTGCCGCGCCGACGATTTTTTCGACCACTAGCGTGCCAGCCACGCCGCGCCGGCCTATGCTATGGGTTTTAGGCAGCGACACATCGTCGTTGACCAGCACCGTGGCATTTGGCAGGTCCAGCATTTCCGCCGCCATCTCGAAATTCATCACGTCGCCGGCGTAATTCTTGACGATGAACAACACCCCTGCCCCGCCGTCGACGGCCTGAGCCGCCGCCATCATTTGGTCCGGCGTCGGCGAGGTGAAAATTTGGCCGGGACAGGCCGCGTCCAGCATGCCGAAGCCGACAAATCCGGCGTGTAGCGGTTCGTGACCGGAACCGCCACCGGAAATCAAAGCCACCTTGCCTGCCTTGACGCTATTGCGGCGAATGAAATGTGGCTGATTATTCAACTGTACAATGTCGGCATGGGCCTTGGCGAAGCCTTGCAGACTGGTTTCCAATAAAGTGTCGGGGCTATCGATGAATTTTTTCATGGTAAGGACTCCGCTGTGTTGTTATGAGCTGATGTTATGCAGAAACGATTTTCGGTCCCGTTATTCCGCCCCGAGCATCGCAGCTTTTGGCGAAAATAGCCCGCTAGGGGAGCGGCAAGGATGCCGCTCGTTTTCGGAGGGCTAAGGATAGCCCTTCCGAAAATCCTCGCCAAAAGCGAGAAGCGCAAGATCAAGGCGGAATCCGGGTGTCTTTTCTTTTGGATACTTTTCTTTCGACTGCATGGATGCAGGAGGTAGGGCAATGCAGGAGCAATTGCCGAGGACAAGCAAAGAAAAGTATCTCGCCTGTCGGTGCGACAAATCGGCTGGATGGCCGATTTGCATTCCAACCCGTCAGGGCGAAAAACAAGGATGTTTTTCGTGAAACCGACTTCAAACATAAACCAAGTGCGATAGAGACACCGATGCTGATCGTATTCGCAAACTTTGACCATATATCTCCTAGCCACGCAAGGCGCCCGTGACCGCTTGTATATCCGGAAGCACCCAGGTAGGCCGATAATCGACAAATTCAATATCGCTCTCCTTGGAAATGCCGCTCAGCACCATCACGCTGCGAATCCCAGTATAGATCGCTCCCAGAATATCGGTATCCAGACGGTCGCCAATGGCAACCGTATATTGCGGCTCGACGCCCAATAATGCCAGCGCCTGTTGATAAATGATAGGCTCGGGTTTACCAATGATAGTGGGAGTGACGCCGGTCGCCGCCGTCAAGGCCGCCAGCGTCGCGCCGTTACCGGGTACGACGCCTAGTTCTGTCGGAAGGGTGACATCGCCATTGGTGGCATAAAATTCCGCCCCGGCGCGAATATTCAATGCGGCGGTCGCCAGTTTGTCCCAGCTCAGTTCCTTGTCCAGACCGCTTACCACCAGGTCGGCTTCAATCTGATACAAGCCGGTCAAGGTAAACCCCATATCCAGCAGAGGCTGGCGGGCACCGACACCACCGATCACGAATATTCGCGTCGATTGCGGATGATAGCGTTGGGACAAATACATGGCGGTCGCCATACCCGAAGTCAGAATCTCCTTCAAGGCGACGCTTACGCCCATATTCGCCAGCTTGGCGACATATTGCTCGGCGGTCATGGCGGCATTATTCGTCGCCAAAACGAAGGGCAGGTTCCGTTCGCGCAGCACTCGGAAAAAATCCACCAGCCCGGCCTGCGCTCGATCGCCATGCCAAAGCACCCCGTCCATGTCGATGATCAGCGCGCGAATATTGGAAAAAGATTGCATATAGAGTCTCTTCGTTGGTGGCTTTATAAAATTGCTGACAGTCCCAGCCATAGCGGCCAAAAGCGTGTCCTAACCAACGAAAGAATTGCATGATTGATCCGCAACTGTCCAGCTTCTGGCAAACACACCGCTATTTTTCTTGACTAAAAACGCTTTCCTTAGTTTAATAAGCGGCTCTTAGCGCCCAGGTAGCTCAGTCGGTAGAGCAGAGGACTGAAAATCCTCGTGTCGACAGTTCGATTCTGTCCTTGGGCACCATGTATAAGTCAAATATTGCCCAGGTAGCTCAGTCGGTAGAGCAGAGGACTGAAAATCCTCGTGTCGACGGTTCGATTCCGCCCCTGGGCACCATGTCTACATGGTTTTTAGATGACCCCTTCATGGGGTTTTTTTATTTTGTGGCTGCCAAAATGGAAGCCACGGGATTATTTGGTTATTTAGGGAAGAGCCAGAGAGGCTCTTTTTTTTTGGGTTTTAAAAGACGAGGCAGTAATGAAACAGGCTCCTGAGCACTTGGTGGATTTGATTGAGCCAATTGTTGAAGGTCTTGGCTATGAGTGCGTGGGTATCGAATATAACCCCCACCCAACAAACGGCATGTTGCGCATCTATATAGATAGCGAAAACGGCATATTACTGGATGACTGCACCAAGGTCAGCCATCAGATTAGCGGCGTGCTGGATGTGGAAGATCCGATTCAGGGCGAATATCATCTGGAAATATCCTCCCCCGGCGAAGATCGGCCGTTTTTCAAACTCAGCCAATTCGAACGCTTTGCAGGCAGTACCGTCACCGTCAGCCTGTTCAAACCCATCGATAAACGCAAAAAAATAACCGGACGCATACAAGGCGTCGAAGGTGACGATGTTCTGCTTCAGGAAGGCGAGCAGATTTTCAGAATTCCGTTTCAGGCCATGAGCAAGGCGCGCTTGGTGCCGGAATATTTACTCACTAAAGGAGGTCGCCATGGCAAATAAAGAAATTCTATTGGTAGCGGACGTTTTTGCTAATGAAAAAGAAATAGACAAAGAAATTATCTTTCAGGCCATCGAGTCCGCATTGGAAGCCGCGACCGTCAAACGTTACGAAAACCCCATCAAAGCCCGCGTAGCCATCAATCGCCAAACCGGCGACTATGTGACTTATCGCCGCTGGCAGGTGGTGGAACCCAATGCGGAAATCAACGGCGACGTGGAATTTCCCGGCTCGCAGATCCTGCTGGAAGCCGCGCAAATCGACAATCCGGAGATTAAAGTCGGCGATTATGTCGAGGAAGAAATCGAATCGGTCGACTTCTGCCGGATCGCCGCGCAAACCGCCAAACAGGTGATCATCCAGAAAGTCAGGGAAGCCGAACGCCGCAAAATCGTCGAAGCCTACCAGGATCGCGTCGGCGAACTGGTCACCGGCATCGTCAAACGCCTGGAAAAAGGCAGCGTTTACCTGGACCTGGGCGGCCACGTCGAAGCCTATATCGCTCGCGAAGACATGATACCCAAGGAGCCTGTGCGCATGGGCGACCGGGTACGCGGCTATCTGAAAGCCGTACGCTCCGAACCTCGCGGTCCGCAGCTGTTCGTCAGCCGCACCGCGCCGGAATTATTGATCGCCCTGTTCCGCCTGGAAGTACCCGAAGTTGGCGAAGGCCTGATCGACATCATGGCGGCGGCCCGCGATCCTGGCTCCAGAGCCAAGATCGCCGTCAAGGCCAACGATCCCCGCCTGGACCCGGTCGGCGCTTGCGTCGGCATGCGCGGTTCGCGGGTACAAGCCATTTCCAATGAACTGGCCGGCGAACGGGTGGACATTATTCTTTGGAATCCCAACGAGGCACAATTCGTCATCAATGCGATGTCGCCCGCGGAAATTCAGTCCATCGTCGTCGACGAAGACAAGCACAGCATGGACGTGGCGGTAGCCACCGACAGCCTATCTCAAGCCATCGGCCGTGGCGGCCAGAATGTGCGTCTGGCCACCGAATTAACCGGCTGGGAACTGAATATCCATGACGCCGCGCAAGTCGACAAGAATCACGACGAAATTGCCGCCAAAGCCAAGAAAGAGTTTATCGAACTGCTGGATGTCGACGAGGAAATCGCCGACGTGCTGGTGGAAGTCGGCTTGAACAATATCGAAGAGATTGCTTATATTCCCGTGGAGGAGATGCTGGAAATCGAAGGCTTCGACGAAGAGCTGGTCGAGGCGCTGCGCAGCCGAGCCAAGGACGCATTGCTGATCAAGGCCATTGCCTCGGAAGAAAAAATCGAAACCTCCGAGCCCAGCGAAGAACTGCTGGCTATGGAAGGCATGGACGACGAACTGGCCCACGAAATGGCGGCTAAAGGTATCATTACATTGGACGATTTGGCTGAACAGGCGATTGACGACATCATCGAATTTACCGGCATGAACGAAGAACGCGCTGGCAAACTAATCATGAAAGCCCGCGAATCATGGTTCGCAGAGGACAAGGGCTAAGGTAGGAGGACACTATGAGCGATAAAACAGTACAGGAATTAGCGGAGGTTGTCGGCATTCCTCTCGACCGTTTTTTAGAACAACTTAGAGAGGCCGGCTTATCCGCCAGCGCTCCCGACGACACGATTAACGAAGAGGAAAAGGTCAAGCTGCTGGCGCACCTGCGCCAGCGCCACGGCAAATCGGCGGCCGACCAGGACGCGGCAACTCCGAAACGCATTACCCTGAAACGCAGCACCAAGACCGAACTCAGACAATCCACCGCGCCCGGCACCGCCACCAAAACCGTCAGCGTCGAGGTCCGCAAACAGAAAACTTATATCAAGCGTAGCGAAACCCAGGTCAAGGACGAACAGTCGGAAGCGGAGCGCGCCAGACTGGCTCTGGAAGAACAGAAACGCCAAATAGCGGCCGCCGAAGAGGAAAAACGCAAACAGCACGAAGCCAAACTACAAGCCGCCGCTGTGGAAAGCAAGCAACAGCCGGCGGAAACCCAGGAAATCGTCGAGCAAGCGGAACAGGTTGAAGTAGAACCGCCAAAAACCGAAGAGCTCGCGCCTGCCGTCACACCAGCGGTAAGCGTCGAAAAAGCCCCCGAACCAGTCAAACCACCCATGACGGAAGAAGAACGTCTGGAGATGGAAAAGAAAGAACGCCTGGAAGCGGCCGTGCAACGCACCGCCGAAAAAGTCAAAAAACAAGCGGAAGCCAAACAGCAGCAAACCCTGCACAAGAAGAAGGCCGAATTCAAACCCACCCGTCCCACCGCCGCCGACAAGGACATAGGCAGCAGGGACGAGGCTGGCCATCGCGGCAAAAGCAAAAAAGGCAAATCGCGCCGCGAAAAACCCGAATTCGAAATCGGTGGCGCGCCATCCAAGCATAAGTTTGAAAAACCCGTCGTGCCCACCGTTTACGAGGTCACCATTCCGGAAACCATCGTGGTTTCGGATCTGGCCGCCAAGATGAACATCAAGGCCGCCGAAGTCATCAAGCATCTGATGAAACTGGGCATCATGAGTACCATCAACCAAACCATCGATCAGGAAACGGCGGTGATTCTGGTTGAGGAAATGGGCCATACCGCGATCATGCAGAGCGAGGATGACTTCGAACAGGAAATGCTGGCCGAAGTTCAAGGCGAAAGCGACGAACGCAAAATATTGCCGCGAGCGCCCATCGTCACCATCATGGGCCACGTCGACCACGGCAAAACCTCGCTGCTGGACTACATCCGCAAAACCCGTGTGGCCGCCGGCGAAGCGGGCGGCATTACCCAGCACATCGGCGCTTATCAGGTTAAGACCGACCACGGCGCGGTTACCTTCCTCGACACCCCTGGCCACGCCGCGTTTACCGCGATGCGTGCCCGAGGCGCCGAAGTCACCGACATCGTTATCGTGGTGGTGGCCGCCGACGACGGCGTGATGCCGCAAACCAAGGAAGCCATTGATCACGCCCGCGCCGCCAATGTGCCCATCATCGTGGCGCTGAACAAGATCGATAAACCGGACGCCAATCCCGACAAAGTCATGCAGGAATTGGCGACGCTGAATGTCGTGCCGGAAGAATGGGGCGGCGACGTTCAGTTTCTGAAAGTATCGGCAAAAGTCGGTACCGGCATCGACGAATTGATCGAAGCACTGATCGTTCAGGCCGAGGTATTGGAACTAAAAGCACCGGCCGAAGGCATAGCCTCCGGCATCTGTATCGAATCGCGCCTCGACAGGGGCCGCGGCGCGGTAGCGACGATACTGATCCAGAAAGGCACCTTGAGCAAGGGCGAATTCGTACTCTGCGGCCACGAATACGGCCGAATCAGAGCGATGTTCGACGAAAATTCGCATGCCATCAAATCGGCTGGCCCTAGCGCGCCCGTGGAAATTCTTGGGCTTTCCGGCACGCCGGACGCCGGCGACGAATTCCTGGTGGTCCAAAACGAACGTATCGCCCGGGAACTGGCGGCGCACCGCGAAGATCGCAAACGCTCCAGCCGTCACGCCGCGCAACACGCCTCGAAACTGGACGACGTATTCTCCAGGATGGCGGCCGGGGAGACATCGACGCTTAACGTGGTCATCAAGACCGACGTGCAAGGCAGCTTGGAAGCCCTACGTGAATCGCTGGTCGGCCTATCCACCGAAGAAGTACAGGTCAAATGCATCTACGGCGGCGTGGGCGGCATCAACGAAGGCGACGCCAACCTGGCCCTGGCGTCCAGCGCCATCCTGATCGGCTTCAACGTTCGTGCCGATGCGGTGGCTCGTAAGTTGATCGAAGAAAAAGACATCGACCTGCATTACTACAGCATCATTTACGAAGCGATCGACGAAGTGAAACGAGCGATCAGCGGCATGCTGGCGCCCGAAATTCAGGAGAAAATCGTCGGTCTGGCCGAGGTTCGCGACGTATTCCGTTCGCCGAAATTCGGTGCCATCGCCGGCTGCATGGTCATCGACGGCTACGTCAAACGCAACCTGCCGATCCGCGTGTTGCGCAATAACGTGGTGATTTTCGAAGGCCAATTGGAGTCCTTGCGCCGCTTTAAGGACGATGTCAACGAAGTAAAAATGGGCATGGAATGCGGTATCGGCGTCAAGAACTACAACGACGTCAAACCGGGCGATCAGATCGAAGTATTTGAACGCATCGAAGTGAAACGGGAACTATAAGCCATGCCAAAAGAGTTCGGTCGCAGCCAGCGCGTAGCATCGGAGATGCAGAAAGAGCTGGCGGCGATTCTGCAAAGAGAAGTTCACGACAGACGCCTAGGCTTCGTCACCATCAATGAAGTGGTGGTGACCAAGGATTTGGCGGTGGCCAAGATCTACATCACCGTGCTGAATGCCGCGGACGAGGCGGCCAAACTGGCGAACGTGAAGGTGTTGAATGAAATCTCGCCTTTCATTCGTCATGAGTTGGCCAAGCGCATGCGTTTGCGGCATATCTCCGAACTGCACTTTTATTACGACCACTCCTTCGACACCGGCATGCGAGTCTCGGAACTGCTGCACGAACTGGAGGACCACAAGGACTCGGAAGGCAAGGCAGTTGTCGAACCACCCAAACAGGATGATTGATGGCTAAACGCAAGTCCGGGCTCGATGTGCATGGCATCATCCTGCTCGACAAGCGCCAGGGGGTTTCCTCCAATCAGGCGCTACAGGAAGTTCGCCGCCTTTTGAACGCCAACAAGGCCGGCCACACCGGGGCGCTGGATCCATTGGCGACCGGTTTGTTGCCGCTGTGCTTCGGCGAGGCGACCAAGGTTTCGGCCTTGATGCTGGACGACAACAAGCGTTATCAGGTGACGATACGCCTAGGCGTCATGACCGATACCGGCGACGCCGAAGGCCAGGTGATCGCCGAAATGCCGGTACCGGCATTTTCGGAACAAACCCTACGCGACTGTTTACAGCACTTCATGGGCGAAATCGACCAGGTGCCGCCGATGTATTCGGCGCTGAAGCATCAGGGCAGGAAACTCTACGAACTGGCCCGCGAAGGCAAGACCGTGGACAGGCCTGCCCGGCGCATCACGATTTTCGAGCTAAATTTGCTCGACTTCGGTCCAGACCAGATCACGCTGGATGTGGCTTGCTCCAAAGGCACCTATATCCGCTCACTAGCGGAAGACATCGGCCATCGTCTTGACTGTTGCGGCACGGTGACAGCCTTGCGCAGAACGGCGTCCGGACAATTCGAGCTTAGCCAGGCTTATACCCTGCCGGAATTACAGGCGATGGACAGCACGAAATTGCTGAGTAAACTAATGGCCGTGGATGTACCGTTAACCGGCATTCCATTCGTCCATGTGTCCAGCGAACAAGCCAGTTCCATCAAACAAGGGCAGCAAGTTGCACTGAAATCACCGACTTTGGGCACGGTCAGAATATATTGCCAACAGGCCTTTTTAGGCTTGGGGGAAATGCTAATAAATGGTAAACTAGCCCCGAAAAAATTATTTAATCTGGATGCTCAAACCGTTTGATTATCCAGAAAAAAGCATCATGCGTTTCTACACCCTATTGTGGAAACGATGATTATCCTGCCGTCGCCAAGACGGTTTTTATTTTTACTTATTAATCGATAGGGATTAACAATGTCGTTAACCGCAGAACAAAAGAAAGCAATCGTTGAAGAATACCGTTTGTCGGACACCGACACCGGTTCCACCGAAGTCCAGGTGGCTCTACTGACTGCCAACATCAACCAGTTGACCCCGCACTTTGCCGCGCACAAAAAAGACAACCACTCGCGCCGTGGTCTACTGCGCATGGTAAACCAACGCCGTAAATTGCTGGATTACCTGAAGAATACGGAAGTAGCCCGCTATCGTACGCTAATCGAGCGCCTCGGCATCCGTAAGTAACACCACCAAGAAACGGCACGCACAAGTGCCGTTTCTGCTTTATGGCAATATTTTCCAAACAACCCAACGCAGGAACCTTATAGTGACTCCTATCAGGAAACAATTTCAGTACGGCGATCGTCTCGTCACTTTAGAAACCGGTGAAATTGCCCGCCAAGCCAACGGCGCCGTGATGATCGATGTCGAAGGCACTTCGCTGCTGGTGACAGTGGTCGGCAAAAAAGAAGGCAGCGGCGGCGATTTCTTCCCGCTTACCGTCAATTATCAGGAAAAAGCTTTCGCGGCCGGCAAAATCCCCGGCGGATTCTTCAAACGCGAAGGCCGTCCCAGCGAAAACGAAACCCTGATCTCGCGCCTGATCGACCGGCCTATCCGTCCGTTGTTTCCCGAAGGCTTCACCAACGAAGTGCAGATCATCGCTACCGTGGTGTCTTTGAATCCTGAAGTGGACACCGAAATTCCTGCCCTGCTGGGTGCATCAGCGGCACTGGCCATTTCCGGCCTGCCCTTCAACGGCCCTCTAGGCGCGGCCTGTGTCGGTTACAAAGACGGTCAATATTTGCTGAACCCTTCCTTGCCCGCATTGAAGGAATCCAGCCTGCAATTGGTGGTTGCCGGTACTCAACACGCGGTGTTGATGGTCGAATCCGAAGCCGATTTGTTGTCCGAAGAAGTGATGTTGGGCGCGGTACTGTTCGGTCACGAGCAAATGCAAGTCGCCATCAAGGCCATTAATGAACTGGCCGCCGAAGTCGCTACCCCTGCCCTGGCCTACACGCCCGTCGAAACCAATGCCGCGCTGAAAGCCGCCGTTGTCGCCGAAGCCGAAGCCGGTATCAAGGCCGCTTACCAAGTAGCCGAGAAACTGGTCAGACAAGACACCCTGAGCGCAATCCGCAGCGCCGTGGTCGAAAAATTGACCGCCGACGGCCTGTACAACGAAAAAGACATCCGCAACGTCATCGAACATCTGGAATACGACATCGTTCGCGGCGCGATTTTGAACGACCGCAAACGTATCGACGGCCGCGACCTGACCACCGTCAGACCGATCAGCATCAAAACCGGCGTGCTACCCAGAACCCACGGCTCCGCGCTGTTCACACGCGGCGAAACTCAAGCCCTGGTTGTGGCAACCCTGGGTACAGAACGCGATGCGCAAATCATCGACGCACTGTCCGGCGAATACAAAGACCCGTTCATGCTGCATTACAACTTCCCGCCTTACAGCGTCGGCGAAACCGGCTTCGTCGGTTCGCCGAAACGCCGCGAAATCGGCCACGGTCGTCTGGCGAAACGCGGCGTATTGGCGGTATTGCCCAACATGGCGGAATTCCCCTATGTGATCCGCGTGGTATCGGAAATCACCGAATCCAACGGCTCCAGCTCCATGGCTTCCGTCTGCGGCAGCAGCTTGGCGCTGATGGACGCTGGCGTGCCTATCAAGGCACCGGTGGCCGGTATCGCCATGGGTTTGATCAAGGAAGGCGATCAATTCGCGGTATTGTCAGACATCCTGGGTGACGAAGATCACTTGGGCGACATGGACTTTAAAGTGGCCGGCTCCGAAAACGGCGTTACCGCTTTGCAAATGGACATCAAGATCGACGGCATCACCGCCGAAATCATGAAAGTCGCGCTGGACCAAGCCAAACAAGGCCGCCTGCACATCCTGGGCGAAATGAACAAGGCACTGTCCAGCACCCGCGAAACAATGTCCGATTATGCGCCTCGCATCATCACCTTCAAGATCGATCCGGCCAAGATCCGCGAAGTCATCGGCAAGGGCGGCGTTACCATTCGTGGCATCACCGAACAAACCGGCGCCAGCATCGATCTGACCGACGACGGCGTGGTTAACATCGCTTCCGTCGACAAGGCGGCCGGCGAAGAAGCCAAACGCATGATCGAAGAAATTACCGCCGAAGTCGAAGTGGGCAAAACCTACGAAGGCAAAGTGGTACGTCTGATGGACTTCGGCGCATTCGTGACCATCCTGCCCGGCAAGGACGGCTTGGTACACATTTCGCAAATCTCCGACGAACGCGTCGAAAAAGTCAGCGATAAATTGTCGGAAGGTGATACCGTACGCGTCAAAGTACTGGAAATCGACCGCCAAGGCCGCGTGCGTTTGAGCATGAAAGAGGTCGATAGCGAATAACGTTGCTTCGCTAATTGATATGAGAAAGGGCCGAAAGGCCCTTTTTTATACCTGCGATAAAATACCTTCCTCTATTGGACGCCAACCTCCTCTTTCACACATAAACACGCAATCCAGAAATCACTCCGTAAGCCCTGTCTGCAAGGCCTTCAGAATGGCCGGGTAATCGAAACTGTCCACCAGACGCGACAGCGCTTTCTGCACGGCCGGATCATAAGCGCCGACTTGCTTGATTGCAGCGGCGATGCGCTCGGCATCTAGGCTTTCCAGCGCATCGCATAGCTCACTGCGCAATTCCGGCGGCAACACCGACAGCGTCCGTGCCGTCAATGGCGCAGCCTCAGCCTCTTCCTGTTGCAGCGTGTCGGCATAGACATATTGCAAGCCAAGCTGCCTGGCCATGCATTCGAAGATCTCATTGGCGCGGTAGGGTTTGCGCACAAAGTCGTTCATCCCCGCATTCAGCATTTCGTCGCGCTGCTCCATGAAAGCGGAGGCCGTAACGGCAACAATTTTGACATCCTTGCCGCCCGGAAGTCTGCGAATGGTCTTTGTTGCCTCCATGCCGTCCATCACCGGCATGCGCCTGTCCATCCAGATCAGGTGCGGCCGCCAGCTTTGGAACAGTTGTACGCCTTGCTGCCCATCTTCCGCAACCTTGACCTGAACACCAGCGCTCTGCATCAGTTGGGTAAGCAGCAACTGGTTATCCAACTGGTCTTCCACAATCAGAATGCGGTAATCCGGTTGCCCAGGAGCCAAGCCGACTATCTCGCCTTGGACGGCATTGTTCATGAGGTCGGGCTTGATCAGGTCGTTCGCCTCAACCCTCTCTACTGGCAATTCCACCCGGAAGATGGAGCCTCTACCCACCGTGCTTTCGACGCCGATCGTCCCCCGCATCAGTTGCACATATTGCCGGGTGATGGCCAAACCCAGACCGGTCCCTTTTTGCGCGGCTTGTTCCCCCAACTGCACAAACGGTTCAAAGATTTTTTGTTGATCTTCCGGGGCGATGCCGACGCCGCTGTCCTCAACTTCTATCACGAGGTATTGTTGGGCGGCATGGAGCCTCATCCCAAAACGCACGGTTACGCCGCCCTGCCGGGTATACTTGACGGCGTTGCCAACCAGATTAATCAGGATTTGGCGCAAGCGCGCCTCGTCTCCCTTGATGTAACGCGGAAATTCCGACGATTGATCTGCCAGCAGTCGTAAGCCTTTTTCCTGGGCGCGTATTTGCATCATGTCGATGACATCGCGCACCAGTCCGCCAAGGTCAAACGGGATACTTTCCAACTGTACCCGCCCGGATTCGATCTTCGACATTTCCAGCACATCGTTGATCAACGTCAACAGGTGCTCACCGCTGCGGTTGATGATGTCGAGATCCTCTCGCTGCCTGGGTTGCAGCTGCGGATCCTTGCGCATCATATTGGAAAAACCCAGAATGGCATTCAATGGCGTGCGCAGCTCGTGGCTCATGTTGGACAGGAATACGCTCTTGGCCCGATTGGCGGCTTCGGCGGCATCACGCGCCAACATCAGATCAGTGGTGCGTTGCTGTACCTCTTCTTCAAGGTGGTCTCTGTAACGCCTCAATTCATCCGCGTTACGCTTGAGATCGGTAATGTCTTCGGAAATACCCAACAAGTACATGGCTTGGCCGTCTTTATCCCGTAAGGCCAGTTTCCTGGTATGAAGAATGCGGGTTCCATCCGCCGTTGCTACGGGTTCTTCCGGGATGTCCACGACATCCTTCTGTCTCAGTACGTCGCGGTCCTTGCTAGTAAAGAAATCAGACTGCTCCTTGGGGAAAAAATCATAATCGCTACGCCCCAGCAATTCGCCACGATTGCGTCCCAGCAGAGCCTCGCCGGCACGGTTAAACACCACAAAACTGAGATCCGAAGCTCGCTTCAGGAACACCATCACCGGGATATTGTCGATGATGTTGTCGAGAAGATTTCTGCTCTCCCTGAGGGACTTGTTAAGCACCAACAGGCGAACCCCAAGCAAAAGCAGCAGCATGAATGCCGCCGCGGCCGCAAGGACCTTGTCGCGATGAATCTCGTAAAAGCTCACCGGACGGTTGATGACAATGGAGCCTTCGGGGAGACGCTGGTTCTGCAAGCCAAAGCGGGCCAGTTGCTCGTAATCGAACATGTAGCGATTCGAGCTCTCCCATTCGAACGGGATGGAATCCGCCGCCTCGCCTTTCAGGATACGAATGACCTGCTGGGCCGCCGTTTGCCCGTGGGCCTCTCCCGAAATCAGCTTTCCTCCGACGATGCCATAGCCGAACATGTAGTCCCAGGCCGAAAAAACCGGCTGTTTGCTGGCAACGCTGATGGCACGGACGGCGATTGCGCTATCGACGGTTTCCCCAGCATCATTGATCGGTCGCAACAAGATAAAAACTAAAGTATCCGGGCCGGCTAGCCTGACCCTCGCCTCGATGTGCGACAGCACCGGATCGTCGAAGACTTCGAGTTGGGCGGGCGAAGCTCTCCGCTCGTTGCCGCTCTTGAGACTGCCGAAGTTTCCCCGAAAGGTCGATGACTGCTCGCCGAGAACCAGGACGCGCCGACCGGGCAGCAAAGTCTCCATGACCTCCAGCGTTTCCTTAAACGACGCCTCCTCGGCAACCCCCGTCAGGTTCTGGTATCGGCTGCGAATATCGGGGCTAAGCCCGTTGATACCGCAGAAAACCACGGCAGCGTTGGGAGCAAACTTCGGCCGCTCGTCCAGGACGAAATCCAGGGCATCGTTGTCCGACACCGCGATGACTTCCGGCGGATGATCCTTGAATTTACCGAGCAATGTGCGGCTGAGATTCTCACGCATGAGGTCCTTTTGCTGACGGTAGCGCAAGGTATCCAGGTACTCGACGTGGAGATCGACAGGCAGTTTGCTATCGCGAAGAGCATCGACGAAACCCTGATGCTGGGAATCGGTCCAGGGCATCCCGCTGTGATAGGAATGGATGAGCAGCACACTGTGATTCTGAGCGGCCATGGCTGCCGTTTGAATCGAAAGAGCGATGAGCAACACCAATAATCGAAGCATCGTCTGACTCTCTGTCTATACGAATAGGCCTTTCCGCCCCCAGAGCTTCATTATTGGCGACATCCCGCTAAAAGGAAAGGGAATTCAATGACGCCTCGGAGGAAATCAGTCGTAGGCCAGAATAAGCCCATAGGCATTTCTGGCGATTTAAGGTTTGCCGGAACGCTCTCGCTTATCCTGCCTACATAACTTGAACGCAAGACGCCATTACCAACGGGCATTTCGCCATATTTCCGTTTTCACGGCGATCAGCCGACGTCACGTTTAGCAACCGCTACCCGGCATCGGCAAGTAGTATAATGCCCGCACTTTAACCCTGCTCCACCCCAGCCAAAGCCTAATGTCCGAAGATTATTATTTCAGCCCAGACCAAGCCGTCGAATCCTTAAAAGTGCCACCGAATTCCATCCAGGCCGAACAATCGGTACTCGGCGGACTGATGCTGGACAATCAGACCTGGGATTCGGTCGCCGACAAGGTTACCGAGGACGACTTTTACCGCCGCGACCATAGGCTGATCTTCCGCACCATCGCCCAATTGGCGGAAAAACAGGACCCTTTCGACGTCATCACGCTGTCGGAAGCGCTGGAATCGACCGGCGAACTTCAGGACGCCGGCGGCCTGGCTTATCTGGGCACGCTGGTCAAGGATACGCCCAGCGCCGCCAATATCGTCGCCTACGCCAATATCGTCCGCGACCGCTCGGTGCTGCGGCAGCTGATTCATGTCGGCACCGAAATTTCCGATTCGGCCTTCAGCACCGAGGGCCGGGAAACCGCCGATTTGCTGGAAAACGCCGAGCGCAGGGTATTCGAAATCGCCGAACAGCGCCAGCGCGGCCAGGGCGGATTCAGTTCCATCAAGTCCCTGCTGGCCAAGGCCGTCGACAAGATCGAAATGCTATACGAACAGGACGGCGACATCACCGGCGCCAGCACAGGCTTCACCGATCTCGACGAAAAAACTTCCGGCCTGCAACCTTCCGATCTAATCATCGTCGCCGGTAGGCCGTCGATGGGTAAAACGACTATAGCCATGAACATGGCCGAGAACGTGGCCTTGAAGAGCGGCATGCCGGTGGCGGTGTTCAGTATGGAGATGCCTGGCGAGGCGCTGGCGATGCGGATGATGTCGTCGCTGGGCCGTATCGACCAGCACAAGGTACGCACAGGCAAGCTGGACGACGACGACTGGCCGCGGCTGACTTCGGCGATCAATCTGTTGGCCGAGACCAAGCTGTTCATCGACGACACCCCTGCCCTCACCCCGACCGAGGTACGCTCACGCGCCCGCCGGCTGACCCGCGAACACGGCCAACTGGGTTTGATCGTGCTTGACTACTTGCAGTTGATGCAGTCGCCTTCCAGCGGCGATAACCGGGTGCAACAGATTTCCGACATTTCCCGTGGCCTGAAAGCACTGGCCAAGGAAATGAATGTACCGGTGATTGCATTGTCGCAGCTTAACCGCAACCTGGAGCAACGCCCCAATAAGCGGCCGGTAATGTCCGACTTGCGCGAATCGGGGGCGATCGAGCAGGACGCCGACTTGATCATCTTTGTCTACCGCGACGAGGTCTACAACGAGGACAGCCCGGACAAGGGCATCGCCGAAGTCATCATCGGCAAGCAACGGAACGGTCCACTGGGCACGGTGCGGCTGACCTTCCTCGGCCAATACACCCGCTTCGAGAATTTTGCCGGCGTCTATAACGGCCCCGAAGACTACGAATGACGCCCGCCGCCTACGTACATCTGGATCTGGAAGCGGTGCGCCATAATCTGGCCCAGGTAAAACGCTACGCTCCCAACAACAAAATCATGGCGGTAATCAAGGCCAATGCCTACGGCCACGGCATCACCCGCGTCGCCCGCGCCCTGGACCAAGCAGACGGCCTTGCCGTGGCGCGGGTCGACGAAGGCGTGCGCCTGCGTAAAGCCGGTTTCAGCCAACCCATCACCGTGCTGCAAGGCTTTGTCTGTGTCGACGAATTGCTGCTAATGCTTCAGCATCAGCTGGACGCGGTGATTCATACCCCCCAGCAAATCGAGCTCTTGCAACAACAAGGCAGCGCCGAACCGGCTTTGGTTATCTGGCTGAAAATGGATACCGGCATGAACCGGCTAGGTTTCAAGGGCGGCGATTTCAATGCCGCCTACCGGCAACTGGCGAATTGCGCCATCGTCAAACAGCCGATCAAACTGATTACCCACTTCGCCAATGCCGACGACTTGCTCGATGACAAGACCCGTCGGCAAATCGATCTGTTCAACGACGCAGTACAAGGCTATCCCGGAGAGCGCAGCATCGCCAACTCGGCCGGCATCATCGGTTGGCCCAATGTCTCCTTAGTCTCAACTCAAGACGGAGTCAGGGACTGGGTGCGGCCGGGCCTGATGCTGTACGGTTGCTCGCCGTTTGCCGGCAAGACCGGCGCCGACTTCGGCTTGAAACCGGTGATGAGCCTGCATTCGCGGCTGATAGCGGTCAAAAATGTCGCCGCCGGCGAAACCGTCGGCTACAGCGGCACCTGGCAATGTCCGAACGATACCCGTCTGGGTGTCATCTCGATCGGCTACGGCGACGGTTATCATCGCCACGCCCAAAGCGGCACGCCGGTGCTGGTCAACGGCCAGCGTGTACCGCTAATCGGCCGAGTATCGATGGACATGATCACCGTGGATTTGAACGGCCTGCCATCGGCCCAGCCCGGCGACCCGGCGATACTATGGGGCGAGGGCCTGCCGGTGGAAGAGATCGCCCGCCATGCCGACACGATTCCTTATACCCTGCTGTGCGGAATTACTCAGCGGGTGCGGATCGTGGAACAAACCTCGGAATAAGCATGGCCAAAAAACAAAAATCCGCTTACGTCTGTACCGAATGCGGCGCCGATTATCCCGGTTGGTCCGGGCAATGCAACCAGTGCGGCGCCTGGAATACCATCAAGGAAGTACGGCTGGGCAGCACCAAGCCCGGTCGCGACAACTCCGGTTATGCCGGTGCCCGTAGTGAAGTACACCTGTTATCGGAAGTCAACCTGGCCCAGGCGGAACGGATTTCAACGGGTTTGGCGGAGTTTGACCGGGTACTGGGCGGCGGCATCGTCACCGGCAGCGTAGTGTTGATAGGCGGTGCACCGGGCGCCGGAAAAAGCACGATTTTGCTGCAGGCCATCGCTCACATCGCCGAGCAGCGGCCGGTGCTGTATGTATCGGGCGAAGAGTCCCTGCAGCAGATTGCCGAACGCGCCCATCGCTTAGGCCTGAAAGCCGCCGGCATCAAAATGCTGGCGGAGACTTCTGTACAACAGATTTGCCAGATACTGGATGAAGAACGGCCGCAGGTGGTGATCATCGATTCGATTCAGGTAATGTATACCGCCGATTCCGATTCCGCGCCGGGCTCGGTTTCTCAGGTACGGGAAACCGCCAGCTACCTGACTCAATATGCCAAGAGGACCGGGGTATCGTTTTTCATGGTCGGCCATGTCACCAAAGACCAGTCGCTGGCAGGCCCCATGACACTCAGTCATATCGTCGATGCGCAAGTGGTACTGTCGTCCACCGACGACTCGCGGTTCCGGGTGCTGCGTGCCGACAAGAACCGCTTCGGCAGCGTCGGCGAACTGGGTTTTTTTGCGATGGAAAGCAGCGGCCTGAAGGAAGTTAAAAACCCATCGGCGATGTTTCTGTCGCGGGCCGAAAAGCCCTCGCCCGGCAGCGTGGTGACGGTGTTGTGGGAGGGTACCCGGCCATTATTGGTGGAAATTCAGGCGCTGGTCACCGAAAGCCAGTATGGCAATCCGCGCCGGCTGGCGGTGGGACTGGATCAGAACCGACTGGCGATGCTGCTGGCGGTGCTGTCGCGCCACGGCGGCATTTTCACTGGCAACGACGAGATATATACCAACGTGGTGGGCGGCATCAAGGTTTC
>JAJRDU010000254.1 GCA_028748685.1 Methylococcaceae bacterium | reverse complement strand
GGCTTGAACAACGAACTGGACGTCGTGGAAGGTATGCAGTTCGATCGCGGCTACCTGTCTCCATACTTCATCAACAAACAAGAAAGCATGAGCGTCGAGTTGGAAGATCCGTTCGTCCTGCTTTACGACAAAAAAATCTCCAACATCCGTGAAATGTTGCCAATCCTGGAAGGCGTGGCTAAATCCGGTCGTTCCTTGCTAATCATCGCCGAAGACGTCGAAGGCGAAGCGCTGGCGACTCTGGTCGTCAACAACATGCGCGGCATCGTAAAAGTTGCCGCGGTTAAAGCACCTGGCTTCGGCGACCGCCGTAAAGCCATGCTGGAGGACATCGCTGTTCTGACCGGCGGCGTGGTCATCTCCGAAGAAGTGGGCTTGTCTCTGGAAAAAGCCGACATTTCTCAACTGGGTACCGCAAAACGCGTCCAGATCAACAAAGAAAACACCACCATCATCGACGGTGCTGGCGACGAAGGCCAAATCAAAGGCCGCGTGGCGCAAATCCGCGCCCAAGCCGACGAAGCGACTTCCGACTACGACCGCGAAAAACTGCAAGAACGTCTGGCTAAATTGGCTGGCGGCGTAGCGGTTATCAAAGTCGGTGCTGCTACCGAAGTGGAAATGAAAGAGAAGAAAGCCCGCGTCGAAGACGCGCTGCATTCGACTCGCGCCGCGGTTGAAGAAGGCGTGGTTGCTGGTGGCGGTACCGCCCTGATCCGTGCATTGTCTGCTCTGGAAGGCCTGCAAGGTAACAACCACGATCAGACCGTCGGCATCAACATCTTGCGTCGCGCGATGGAAGAGCCTCTGCGTCAGATCGTTACCAACGCTGGCGACGAAGCATCAGTCGTGCTGAACGAAGTCAGAAAAGGTTCCGGCAACTTCGGTTACAACGCCGCTACCGGCGAATACGGCGATATGATTGCGATGGGTATTCTGGACCCTGCCAAAGTCACCCGTTATGCGCTGCAAAACGCCGCATCGGTTGCCGGCCTGATGATCACCACCGAAGTAATGGTGGCCGATGCGCCAGCCGACAGCAAAGCCCCCGCAATGCCTGACATGGGCGGCATGGGCGGCATGGGCGGCATGATGTAATCGCCGCGTAAAAGCTCCATCGGCTTAAACAGAAAGCCCCGGCACCTCAAGGTATCGGGGCTTTTTTATAGCCGCCGGAATCTAATAGTGCTGCTACACTATATAGATTATACGTTAGACATAAGATCCAAGAATGACGGCACAAGATTTTTCAGTGCTGATTGCCGATGATAACGAGTTAAACCTCTGGTTATTGTGCGAACAGCTGCGACATTGGACAACGAATATTTCAGCGGCCAAAGATGGCCGGGAAGCGTGGCAACTACTGAAAACGCAAAAGTATTCTCTAATTTTTCTCGACATGAACATGCCGTTTTGGAACGGTTTGGAGTTGATCGAAAAGCTCAGATCCAGCGAAACACCCAACCATTCAACACCAGCCATTGCCGTCACGGCTCATGTCCACAGTGAACAACATCAGGCACTGATCGCCGCGGGTTTTAGCGATTGTTTGGTCAAACCTGTCTTATTGAAACACTTAAAATCGGTAATGGAACAGTGGCGGGATACCGTGAACGCCGGCCCCGAATACTACGCGAGACAAATACTCAAAAAAACGGTATTTGACCACGAATTGAGCCAACGCCTGCTAAATAAATTGTTTGAAGAAGCACCTAAATATTTGCTCGGCATCGATCAATCACTGCAAGAACCGGACTATCACCAAGCCTGGCAGATTGCCCACAAATTACACGGCACCTTTAGTTTTTACGGCTTTGCCGATTTTTTGCCCATGGCGGACAGGTTGGAAGAGTGTCTGCTGAAAAAAGATGGCATAGCTGCAAACAAACAATTACGGGCAATGCAGGAAAGGTTTTCTTCGTTGCTAGATAACAAGGCGGCAATATTGGCACGCGTCGCGGCGGAAGCGACAAAGGACTTGGGCAATCCGCCCTGATACAAAAAAAGCCCTTCCGGGCTTTTTTTGTTGCCTCACCTAGGCGGATCCTATTTCAACTCGTCCAACAAAGCTTGAGCAGCAACCTTTTGTTCCTTTGAACCTTTGCTCAGCACCTCTTCTGCGATTGATTTCGCCGCGTCGGCATCTCCCATATCCATATAGGCTTTTGCCAGATCGATTTTGGTTTCAAATTCGTCCATATCAGTCAAATCGGAAACGCTCAGATCGAACTCTTCATCTTCCTTCTTGCTTTCGACCACAGGTGTATCAAAATCGAAATTGAAGTCAAACTCGCCAGTCTCTCCCAACGAAACATCGGATTCTTTGCTTGGCGGGGCGATTTTCGGCTCTGCTACCTCGAAACTGGAAAAATCGTAAGTTTCCAGATTTAATGGTTGATCCGCATCTAATACCGCTTCGGGTTTGGCCGCTGGTGTTTCCGGTGCATCGACATCGAAGTTGAAATCGAAGGTTTCGAGGTTATCTTGGCTGTCGTCTACCGCCGATTTTTCCGTATCGACATCACCCAACGACAAGCTTCCGAGATCGAAATCAATTGATTCAATATCTTCGGATGGCGCAACCATCTCCTCTTTTCGTTTCGCCAATCTGTCTACCGATGAACCTAGGTCAAAATCCAGGCTATGATCGTCGGGTGTCGGCGCCTCGGAAAAATCACGTTTCAAGCCCGCAAATTCCGCATTGAGCTCTTCCAACACCGTCGACTCATCGGCCGGCACGGACAAACTAAATTCATCAAAATCATGGGCCTCACCGAATTCCGCCAGATCAATATCGGCCACCGTTTCGTCAGCACTAGGCTCGAGCTCCTCTTCCACCATGGCTTCTTCGCCAGCAATCGGTTTCGGCTCAGCCGGCGTACCGCCAAACAAAGGCATATCGGACACAATTTCCTTCGCCATGTCGTTGACTTTGCTCCAGAAGGCGCGATCACCCTGCTTGCCTTCTTCCGCCAACTCCTGCGCATAGGCGGCGAACCGTTCCTTGTTTTCTCCGGCGTAGAAAATTTCCAGCAATTTAAGTTTGAAATCGTCTCTGCCAGGCTCAACGCTCAGCGCATGGCGAATTAATTCCTCGGCCTGCTGATAGCGGCCATAAGCCAAATAGACATCGGCTTCGGAGAGTGGATCGACTTCGCTTTGCTCGGTATCGAAAGCGTCGAAATCGCTTGGTGTAAAATCGCTGATAAACGAACTCTCGCCGACCGTGCCAACATCATACGCGGATGAGCCACCCAGCTCCATGACCGGCACCGACAAACTACTTTCGGAATCCGGCATTCTGATTTCGCTGGCCGAAGCAAACATACTCTCGGTGTTGGTTTGCTCCTCAATTCTGCGTCTGCGCCACAACAGCCACCCCAACACGCCCAGTATGCCCGCGCCCAGGCCTCCCATCGTCACGTAGTACGGTTCGGATGAGAAGATATCTTCGTCTTGAACAACCGGAGCGGGTTGGACAGGCGGCACGGGTTTGGGGGCTGGAACGGCAGTAGGCTGCACTTGAGCGGGTGTAGGCGCCACTGGCTGAGGTGTCGGTTGCTGGACGGCTGGAACGCCAGGTTGCTCCACCGTGGGCGTAGGTAAAGGCTGCTGGCCCTCCGTCGGGGCCTTACCCGAGGCCTGTAATGCCGCAAGCTGCTGATCCTTAAGCGCCAGCAATTGCTGCATCATGCCCAACTGCTGTTCCAGCTTGTCAATGCGTGCCTGTAATTCCAGATCCTTACCTTCGGCTGCTTTACCTGCTTCGCCTGCTGCCGCTTGACCACCGACTTCGCCTGGCTTTCCGCCGACCACCGCCTTCTCGCCGACTTTCGTCTCGCTAGGCGCGATCAACTCCAAGGGCTTACCGCTTGGCGTCGTCTCCTTGCGAACAGTCTTCTCTTCGCGGCGCGCTTGTGCCTGCGTTTGAGAAGGCTTCAGAATCGCTTCTGTTTCTGGAATTCTCAGTGTGACGCCTACTTTCAACGCATCCATGTCATTGTTGTTAAATGACTCCGGATTCGCCTGATAAAGGGCTGTCAGCATTTGATTGGACGGTACACCACGCTCGCTGCCCAACTGCTTCGCAATTCCCCACAAGGTTTCCGATTGCCGGACAGGCCCATATTCGCCGCTGGTTGGCGTTTGCGGGTTGACACCGCTTGCCGCCTCGCCACTCTTGGCTTTTCTGGCGGCCGGCTTGGCCTTTCTGAGCGGTCTTTCGATTTCCGCTAAAGGTTCAACGCGATAGCCGCTGCTCTCAATAACCGGAATAGTCGGCTGGTTATAGGCAGCAGGGGGGTCGATCAATAAAGTGAACTCCCTAAACTGGCTACCTTGCGGCCAAGACACTTCCAGCAGAAAGTCCAGAAACGGTTCGGTCAATGTTTCCTTGGAAGTCACTTTGACGACAAGCGCGCCATCGGCCTGGACAACGGGCTCAAACTTGATTTTGGAAAGGAAATAACTCCAAGGAACGCCAGCCTGATCGAATTTTTCGGGCGGCGCCAGACGAACCGACACATCGGCGGGATTTTCGCCAGGCGCCAGATGTAGCCTAATTTCGGCATTAAGGGTTTGATTCAGAGTCGAATGCAATTCAATATCGCCAATACTTAACGGTAGGCCGGTAGCCGGTGTCAATAACGACACAACCGCTAAAGCTTTAGTTAAATTGCTCACATTTCTTTCCTTCACTTGTATTACCTCAGCAGGTTCTGGCATCTGTATCAAACACTTTGCTAAGCGTAGACTAGAAGTAATTTTTTACCAGCACTTCAGCGATCTGCACACTGTTTAATGCTGCGCCTTTTCTCACATTATCACCCACTATCCACAGATCTATTCCCATTGGATGGGAAATATCTTCGCGGATACGGCCGACGAACACATCGTCGTTACCGGACGATTCCGTGACCGCCGTCGGATAACCGCCGTTAACGCGTTCATCCAGCAAGGTCACGCCGGGAGCCGAGGCCAGCAGTTCGCGGACTTGTTCGGCGCTGATTTTTCGCTTTGTCTCGATATGCACCGCCTCGGAATGACCGAAAAAAACCGGCACCCGCGCCGCAGTCGGGTTGACTTGTATCGTCTCGTCGCCCATGATCTTGCGGGTTTCCCAGACCATTTTCATTTCTTCCTTGGTATATCCATTGTCCATGAATACGTCGATCTGCGGCAGCACGTTGAAAGCGATCTGTTTCGGATACACACTGGCCGTGACAGGTTTGGCATTGAGCAAGTTAGCGGTTTGCGATGCCAACTCCTCGATCGCTTCCTTGCCGGTACCGGACACCGCCTGATAAGTGGCGACATTGATGCGGCTGATGCCGACGGCATCGTAAATCGGCTTCAAGGCTACCAGCATCTGGATAGTCGAACAATTGGGATTGGCGATGATGCCGCGATTTTTATAATCGGCGATTTTCTCCGGATTAACTTCGGGCACCACCAGCGGAATGTCGTCGTCGTAGCGAAACTGAGAGGTATTGTCGATCACCACGCAGCCGGCCGCGGCGGCCTTTGGCGCATACTCAGCCGACACCGAAGCGCCCGGCGAGAACAAACCGATCCGTACCTTGGAAAAATCGAAAGTCGCCAAGTCTTCGACAACCAGCGAGCCATCTTTAAAAGGAATACGTTTGCCGGCCGAACGTTCGCTGGCCAGTGCATAGACTTTTCCGACCGGAAAATTGCGTTGTTCCAGGATTTCGATCATGGCTTCGCCGACCGCGCCGGTGGCCCCGACTACTGCAACATCATAGGTTTTCGACATATTGATTATCCTTTTAAAGCGTTGAGAACGGCGTCGCCCATGCCCGATGTACTAACCTTGGTCATGCCTTCGGAATAGATGTCCGCGGTTCTGACTTTGCCGTCCAACGCGGCGTTGACGGCTTGTTCGATACGCTCGGCGGCAGCGGTTTCATTAAAGGTATAACGCAACATCATCGCCACCGACAAAATGGTCGCCAGCGGATTGGCAGTGCCCTGGCCGGCAATATCCGGCGCCGAGCCATGAATCGGCTCGTACATACCCTTGGCATTGGCGTCCAATGACGCCGACGGCAACATGCCGATCGAACCGGTCAGCATCGCCGCGATGTCGGACAAGATGTCGCCGAACATATTGGTGGTGACAATCACGTCGAACTGTTTCGGCGCGCGAACCAACTGCATCGCGGCGTTATCGACGTACATGTGACTTAGCTCGACATCCGGATAGTCCCTGCCCACTTCCGTCATCACCTGACGCCAAAGTTCGGTAACCTCCAGCACATTGGCCTTATCGACGGAGCAGAGCTTTTTATGACGTTTTTGCGCGATCTTGAACGCGGAATGAGCGATACGACGGATTTCCGATTCGCTGTAAATTTTGGTATTGATACCGACCCTCTCGCCGTTCTCGGCGACATGCACCCCACGCGGTTGACCGAAATAAATGCCGCCGGTCAATTCGCGGACGATCATGACATCCAGGCCGGAAACCACTTCCGGTTTCAAGGTGGAGGCATCGACCAGTTGCGGATACAAAATCGCGGGACGCAGGTTGGAGAACAGGTTCAGTTCGGAGCGTATGCCCAACAAGCCGCGTTCCGGACGTACCGCATGCGCCAACGGTTCCCATTTCGGGCCACCTACCGCGCCGAGCAGCACGGCATCGGCGTTTTTGCACAGATTCAGAGTTTGCTGCGGCAGTGGCGTGCCGAAAGCGTCGTAAGCGGCGCCACCGATCAGGGCATTCTCAAATACCAAGCCAAGATTCATGTCGTTATTCAAGAAGCTCAAAACCTTGATCGCTTCGGCAACAATTTCCGGACCGATACCATCGCCGGCCAGAACTGCAATTTTTTTGGGCATTTATCTACCTTATATCTATGGAACTATGCGTCTTTAAATAACCACGGCGCGCGCTTGGCGCGTTCCGCTTCGTAGGCTTTGATCTTGTCGGCGTGTTGCAGCGACAGCGCAATATCATCCAGACCATTTAACAAGCGGTAGCGGCGGTTTTCATCAACCTTAAACGCAATGTTTTGGCCGCTAGGCGTGGTGATGACCTGTGTTTGCAGATCGATGGTTAACCTGTAGCCGTCGACGGCTTCCTTGAACAACTGATCGACGGTTTCGGCCGCCAGCACGATAGGCAAGATACCGTTTTTGAAGCAGTTGTTAAAGAAAATGTCGGCAAAGCTCGGCGCGATGATCGCCCTGAACCCGTAATCTTCCAATGCCCACGGCGCGTGTTCGCGCGACGAACCGCAACCGAAGTTTTCGCGGGTCAACAGGATCTGCGCGCCTTGATATTGGGGCTTATTCAACACAAAATCTTTATTTAAAGGCCGGTTGCTGCAGTCCATCTCCGGCTCGCCTCTATCCAGATAACGCCATTCGTCGAACAAATAAGGTCCAAAGCCGACGCGGCGGATCGATTTTAAAAACTGCTTGGGAATGATCGCATCGGTATCGATATTGGCTCTGTCCAAGGGGACGACCAAGGCGGTTAAAGTGGTAAACGCTCGCATGCTCAGGCTCCTTGTTCGGCAATATTAACGAAATGACCGGCGATCGCCGCCGCCGCCGCCATGGCCGGGCTAACCAGATGGGTTCGACCGCCGTAGCCTTGCCGACCTTCGAAGTTACGATTCGAGGTCGAGGCGCAATGCTCGCCGGCTTCCAGACGGTCGGCGTTCATCGCCAGACACATCGAACAACCGGGATCGCGCCATTCGAAGTCGGCGGCGATGAAGATTTTGTCCAGCCCTTCCGCTTCGGCTTGTTGTTTGATCAGGCCGGAACCGGGGACGATCAAAACCTGTTTTACCGACGCGGCTTTTTTACGGCCTTTGATAACCGCCGCAGCTGCGCGCAAATCCTCAATTCTGGAGTTGGTGCAGGAACCTATGAAAACTTTATCGAGCTTGATGTCGGTAATTTTCTGGCCGGCTTGCAAACCCATGTACTGCAAGGCTCGCTCGATGCTTTGGCGTTTGACCGGATCGGCTTCCCTAGCCGGGTCGGGTACGTTGGCATCGACTGCCACGACCATTTCCGGTGAAGTGCCCCAGCTGACTTGTGGTTTTATCCCTGCGGCATCGATTTCGATAACCTTGTCGAATAAATCGCCGGTATAGCTGTCGGAGCGCAGGTTTTGCCAGTAGCGCACAGCCATGTTCCAGTCGTCGCCCTTGGGCGAGTATGGCCGGCCTTGGTAATAATCTATGGTAATGTCGTCGACAGCGATCAAACCGGCGCGGGCGCCGGCTTCGATGGCCATGTTGCAGACCGTCATTCGGCCTTCCATGGACAAAGACCAAATCGCGTCGCCGCCGAATTCTATGGTGTAACCGGTACCGCCGGCGGTGCCGATCTGGCCAATGATCGCCAACACGATGTCCTTGGCGGTGACACCTGGACCGGTTTTGCCGTTGACCTTGATCAGCATGTTCTTGGCTTTTTTCTGCACCAGGCATTGCGTCGCCAGCGCGTGTTCGACTTCGGAGGTGCCGATACCGAAGGCCAGAGCCGCCGAGGCGCCATGGGTGGAGGTGTGCGAGTCGCCACAGACCACGGTCATGCCGGGCAGCGTGGCGCCTTGTTCGGGGCCTACCACGTGGACGATGCCTTGGCGAATATCGGCCATGTCGAATTCGGTAATGCCGAATTCTCTACAGTTGTTTTCCAGGGTTTCGACCTGCAAGCGCGACACCGGATCGGCGATACCTTTATCGCGGTCGGTGGTCGGCACGTTGTGGTCGGCAACCGCCAGATTTCTGGCGATGCGCCAGGGTTGGCGATGAGCCAGACGCAAGCCGTCGAAGGCTTGCGGAGACGTGACTTCGTGCAGCAATTGCCGATCAATATAAATCAGGCACGAGCCGTCGTCTTCGGTATGGACGACGTGATCGTCCCAGAGTTTGTCGTATAAGGTTTTACCTGCCATTGCGGGTTCTCTTTTGTCTGTGGGGGTACGCATTTATGCCCTTTAGGGTAGCGCGTACCGAATTCAAGCCGTTAAGGTATGCTATGCGTACCCTACGCCAATGCAGCGAGCAATTTGTCGGTGATTTCACCGACCGTGCCGACGCCGGCGATAGTCGCGAATTTGGCTTTTTGGCCAGGTGCGGAATAAAAGCCGACTAGCGGTTTGGTTTGGTCGTGATAAACGCTCAGGCGCTTGCGCACGGTTTCTTCCTTGTCGTCGCCGCGTTGGATCAGCGCTTCGCCGGTGACGTCGTCTATGCCCTCCTGCTTGGGAGGGTTGAACACCACGTGATAAGTTCGGCCGGAAGCCATATGCACGCGCCTGCCGCTCATACGCTTGATGATTTCTTCGTCGTCGACGGCGATTTCAATCACATAATCCAACTCGACGCCCATGTTCGCTAAGCCTTCGGCCTGAGCAATAGTGCGTGGGAATCCGTCCAGCAAGTAGCCATTTTTACAATCGTCCTGGGCGATGCGTTCCTTAATCAGTCCGAGGATGATGTCGTCGGACACCAGACCGCCGGCATCCATAACTTTCTTGGCTTCCACGCCCAGCGGCGTGCCTTCACGAACCGCGGCGCGCAACATGTCCCCGGTGGAGATTTGTGGAATCGCGTACTTTTCGGTGATGAATTGTGCCTGGGTACCCTTGCCCGAACCGGGACTGCCTAACAGGATAATGCGCATATCAATAACTCCAGATCATGAAGGCGTATTGCCTCGAGGAAAAACCGCCAAGGCCGCCCAGTTGCATGCCTCAACAAAAGCCGGATATTGTATCGCAAAACCTCTCGGAACCGCATGCCGAGCCTCGATTGGCCGAGCTACCAAAACTCGACACTACTTAACCGCCCGAATCAGCTTAATCATGTCGCCACTGGCGGGATCGACAAACACGCTCCGAAAAGGACAGGCCTGGACATTTTTGACGGTCTGCCGGTTAATGTTGGCGCCAACGGCCCGCACTACCAGGGGATTGAGAAAATTCATCATCGCCGCCACCATCTTGTTCGAGCTTAAAACATGCTCCAGCAACAACAGCTGACCGCCGGGTTTCAAGACCCGATGCAATTCTTTCAGGCCTTTTCTGGGCCGGGGCACCGAACAAAACACAAAGCTGGCGATCACGGTATCGAAACTATTACTGGCGTAACTCAAGGATTCCACATCCATCAGCGCCAAATCGACAGCAAGCTGTTTTCGATCACGCTTTCTCCGAGCCAACTCCAACATTTTCGGACTGAAATCGATCGCGGTGATACGCCCATCCCTGGGATAGAACGGGAAGTTCTTACCGGTACCAACCCCGACTTCCAGAATGTCGGAACCCACGGCTTGCGCCCAAAGTTTTTTACGCAAGCGGCGAAAAATCAGGCCTTCCAGAAAGGCTTCCAGGCTGTCGAACCAGGGAGCCAGCCGGTCGTAACGCCGACGGATTTTTTCGCCGTTACTGATCATGCTTACACTTCGAGTTGTTGAATACCGTCCAGAAACCACTTGGGCTGTTTGCTGTTAACGGGTTTGGTGAAGTGCCAGACTTCTCTGACCTGTTCCGCCTGTCCATCGTCTTCGCGCATCATGCAGTCAAACAAAACCACAGCCTCCAGCTCGGACCCAATTTCACGCACTTCCAACAATTCCGATTTGAGTTTCAGCACTTCGGTTTTATTGGCGGCGCCGGATGCTCGCAACTGGTCCTGAATTTCCGCAAATACCTTATCAGTAGTCAGGCCGCGAATCGCCGCCAAGTCGCGGCTATCCCAGGCCGACTGCAAATAGCGGTAAGCGCTCTCGGCACCGGCTAAAAACGCATGCTGATCGAAACCGGCCGGAATATTGGCGGCTGCAATCCCTGCATCCTGATTTACAGCTTGTTTATCCTTGTTGAACAGCACGTCGGTATTGAAACCGGCCGGACTGGACGGGGCTTGTTCGTTTCTCCCTTCGACAGACGCGCTGCCGGTTTCTTGATAGCTGTTGCGGCCATAAGCATTCCCCAGTGGCTGGCTTTGGCGCGCCGTTTTAGCGGCAAACAGGCGGTACAGCAGATAAGCGATGCCCGCGAACACCAGAATATCCATGAAGTTGAAGTTTTCAAAGGCTCCACCGAAGAACAGCGAACCCAACAAACCGCCCAACGCCAAACCTCCCAGCATGCCCATCAGTCCGCCGCGATTGGCCCAACCTTGCCGCGCGGTCTGATTCTGACTGGCGGCCTGCTGCTGACTGGCCGAGCGGACCGGTTGAGCGGCTGGATTCGGCGAAGTCGAACGCTGGTAGGGCGCGCTGTAACTAGGTTTGCTACCGAAGGATTTGCCTCCCCCCATACGCTTGGCCTGGGCTTCGTGAACGCTAGCCAGCATCAAAGCTAGGGCGATAAATAAGGTTGCCAAGAGTCCAATTTTTTTGTTCATGGGTTTTATTTGCCTAAAGTGGATAAAGGTATTGACGGATATTCGGGTCACAATCGCCAATTTCAAGTAGAATAGCCTTTCATTGTTTCCTGTACAACCGCAGTCTAGCGATAATCTCGACTTCACAGACATTGTAAATTCATAAATGGTTGCATTTTTGCGTCACTTCTTGATCGTACTGGCCGTGCTGCTGCAAAGCGCGGCACCGCTGGTACACGCCCATATCGGCGGAGAGGTTTCCCTACGCGGCATGCATTTACATGAATTTGAAACGCTGCACATGGCCGCACATGGCATGTCGATCGAAAAATCCGTCGGCCACTCCATTGACGCCGAAAGCTGCATCGTCGATCTCGGCTCAGCCATTAAACAGCAAAAAACAACCGATGATTCGGCTCCGTTTTTTTACCTGTTCAATAATGCTCCCGGAATTACTGATTCCCGCGACGCTAAAATCGTTAATTTTTCACCGCATACTCCCGGCTTCGTCTACGAGCCATTCCCCAGCGACAATACCTCGCGAGCACCGCCCTACTCCAAAGGGGCCTAAAAACCGCTTTTATAAGCGTTTTTTACCAAGCCGTCAGGGCCCGCCCCTTCCAAATTCCGCCGTTAAAGCCCGCCAAGCTTAACGACCCATACCTTAAATTCAATTTTATTTTGGAGTGAGATATGACTGAATTCCGTCATATTAAATACAGCCTACCCGCTCTGCTGCTGGTAGCTAACTCTTGCATAGCGGAAGTCAAAAGCGGTGAACCGCCGAGAACTTTCCAAGAGCCAGCACCGATAGAAAAACCAAGCGTCGAACATATCGACCCTATCGAAATCGATCCGGCGCTAACGCTACCGCAACTCATCGATCAGACGCTCGAAAAATATCCCGATCGACTGATTAATGAGGCCCTAAGCCAAGAAGCCGACGCCCTGAAAACGCGGGGCGAAAGCTGGTTTGCCGGCTCAACGGCACTGGCCTTGGATTATAGCGACGATAGAATCGCCAGCGACCTAGGCTCCCGCGAGGCATCGGCCAAACTGGAATTTACCGTCTGGAACTGGGGCCAACGTTCGGCCGCGCAAAATGTGGCCGAACAGGCGCATAACGCCGCGCAAAAGCAATCGGCGGCGGTGAAACTGGAAGTCGCCCGACTGGTCAGGGAAAGCTTGTGGGACATGGCGATGGCGGAAAGCCGTCTGCAACAGGCCAAATACACTGTGGATATTTCCTCCCAGCTTCTTGAAAAAGTTCGGCGCCGGGTCGAATTGGGCGATCTGGCCCGCGCCGATCAACTGCTGGCGGAAACCGAGCATTTGCAAAACCGCTCGCTGCTCACCCAAGCGGAAGCGGAGATGATGCACACCCGTAAAGCTTACGCCAGCCTGACACAAACCATACACGTGCCTGGCAACTATCAGGAACAGCTAAGCCCGATTAGCGAGATCCAAGCCACTCATCCGATGCTGGAAGCGATCAACACCTTCATCGCCCGCAAGCAGGCCAGCGTCGAATGGGCAAAATCCACCGACACCATCAACCAGCCTAAAGTCAGTATCGGCGCCAAGAATACCCGCGACATGCGCGGTACCGACGACATGCAAAGCGCCGGCGTCGGCGTGGTCATCCCATTCGGCCACAGCACCTACGACGCGCCTGAAATCGCCGCCGCGCACCTGGAACTCAACCGGGCACTGGCGCAACGCGAACATCTGCAACGGCTACTGGAGAAAATGCTGCACGAAGCCGAGCATGGACTGGAAGTGACCCGCGAAGAATTAAAGATCGCCACGGAACTCAAGCAAATCGCGGAAACCCATTTAAAAATGACTGAAACCGCGTTCACCGCCGGCGAAATCAATCTGCTGGATTTGTTGAAAATACAGGCACGTAGCCTGGAAGCGATCCGCAACGCCAAACTGCAGGAAGTCAAATTACAACGCAATATCGCCTTCTACAATCAGGCGGTTGGAGTATTACCATGAACAAAATTCTATTTGGATTGTTGCTGACTCAAACCTTTGGCGCATTCGCCCTGGATAGTCAGATCCGCATGAGCCAAGAACAAATCGATAATCTGGACATTAAAGTTGCCGCGCTCAGTGCCAGCCACCAAGTACCGTTATTTTTCGCCCCCGCCAAAGTGGTAGTCCCCGCCGACAAGGAAGTGTTGATCAGCAGTAGCCAGCCAGGTTTAGTCGCTCAGTTGCCAATCAATATCGGCGATCGCGTCGCCAAGGGCCAATTGCTGGCTCAACTCAACAGCCCAAGTCTGGTTGGCTTACAGCAGGCATTCTTGACCGCCAACAACGATCTCAATTTATCCAGCCTCGAGCAACACCGTGACCAAAAATTATGGCAGGAAGGCGCTATCGCCGAGCGCCGCTGGCAAGAAACTCAAATGATGCACGGCAGCAAATCCGCCAAGGCCGACGAAGCCCGGCAATTACTGGTACTGGCCGGCATGTCTGCGCCAGAAATCAAGCAGTTGGCGCAGACTCATAAACTCGACGACCGGTTAACGGTGCACTCCCCCATCAACGGCGTAGTGCTTGAACGTCTAGCAACCCTGGGAGCCCGTCTGGACATTCAGGCGCCACTTTATCGGATTGCCGACCTATCGGAATTGTGGCTCGAAATTAACGTTCCACAAGAACGTTTGAATAGCCTGCATATCGGCGATCAAGTCCGCCTGGAAAACAGCGATATTGCCGCCAAGCTCACCTTACTGGGCCAAAGCGTCAACCGCGACAACCAAACGGTACTGGCCAGAGCAGTGATTGACGGTAAATCCAGCGGCCTGCGGGTTGGACAAAACGTCAACGTGCAGATCCTGCAAAACAGCACGCAAACCAGCTTTAAAGTCCCCAACACAGCCATCGCCCAAAACGACGGCCACGCCTACCTATTCGTACGCAACCAAGAGGGATTTGCCGTTACCGAAGTCTCGGTAAGCGGCAAGCAGGATGCCGAATCGCTGATCAGCGGTCCTTTATCTGGTAACGAACAAATCGCCGTCAAGGGCGCCGTAGCCTTGAAAGCCAACTGGCTGGGTCTGGGAGGCGGCGAATAATGGGCGGCCTAATTCGATTTGCACTGACTCAGCGGCTATTGATCCTGCTGGGAGTGGCTCTGTTGGTCGGCGGCGGCTATTTTGCCTTCAAGCAAATACCCATAGACGCTTTTCCGGAAGTCTCGCCGACCCAGGTAAAAATCATCGTCAAAGCCAACGGCATGACACCGGAAGAAGTGGAAGCCCGCATTACCTCACCCATCGAGGTGGAGCTGCTCGGCATCCCACATCAAACCATGCTGCGTTCGCTGGCCAAATACGCCATCACCGACATTACGCTGGATTTCGAGGAAGGCACCGATATTTATTGGGCCCGTCAGCAGGTAGCGGAAAGACTCAATACCATGTGGGGCAACTTGCCGACCGGCGTAAGCGGCGGCATCGCTCCGATGACCACGCCGCTGGGCGAAATGTTCATGTTCGCCATCGAAGGTGGCGATCTCAGCCTGATGCAGCGTAGGGAGTTGCTGGATTGGACGATACGACCGGCCTTGCGCACGGTAAAAGGCGTCGCCGACGTCAACGCCTTGGGCGGCCTGGTGCGTAGTTTCGAAGTGATACCGGACAACACCCGGATGGCGGCCCGCAATATCAACGTCGCTCAATTGACGGCAGCCCTGCAAAACAATAACAGCAACGACGGCGCCGGCCGTTTGACCGAAGGCGAGGAAACACTGATCGTCCGCGCCGAAGGCCGGATCAAGAACGAGCAGGATGTCAGGGCTATCGTCGTTGCCCAGCCCAACGGCCAGCCGATCAAGGTGGAAGACATCGCCGAAGTCAAAATCGGGGCATTGACTCGTTACGGCGCGGTCAGCAAGGACGGCAAAGGTGAAGCGGTGACCGGCGTGATCCTCAGCCTGCGCGGCGCCAACGCTCGTCAAACCATAGAACAAATCGAAACCAAGCTGGCTGAATTACAACCCGGCCTGCCCGAAGGCGTCAAGATCAAGACCTTTTATAATCGCGGGGTATTGGTCGGACAGGCTGTGCATACCGTCACCAAGGCCCTGATCGAAGCCATAGCTCTGGTCGTAGTATTGCTGCTCCTGTTTCTGGGCGATTTGCGGGCGTCGCTGACCGTGGCTTTTGCGCTGCCGATGGCGGCATTGGTAACCTTCATCCTGATGCATTTCTTCGGCATGTCGGCCAATCTGATGAGTCTTGGCGGCCTGGCGATTGCGATCGGCATGTTGGTCGACGGTGCCGTGGTGGTGGTGGAAAACATCATCACGCAACTGGCTGATCATCACAAGGTCGAACGCCTGCCTCGCTTGCACCTGATTTACCGCGCCACCCGCGAAGTGGCGGCGCCGGTCACCTCGGGAATATTGATCATCGTCATCGTGTTTCTGCCGCTACTGACCTTGCAAGGCTTGGAGGGCAAATTGTTCGGCCCGGTAGCCATGACCATCGTCTTCGCTTTGAGCGGCTCGCTGATTCTGTCGTTAACCGCGATTCCGGTATTCGCCTCATTCCTGCTCAAAAAGGTTTCTCATGAGGAACCCTGGCTGCCACGCCATTTGCTCCGGCTATATCAGCCCTTATTGGTCTGGTGCCTGGGCAATAGCAAAAAAGTCTTCGTTACCGCCGGCGGATTGTTGGTCGTGACCTTGCTGATCTTTACCCAGATCGGCAGCACCTTCATGCCGACCATGGACGAAGGCGACATCATCGTGCAGCTAGAAAAACTGCCGTCGATTACGCTTCAAGACTCCGTGGCGCTTGATGGTCAGGTACAGAAAAATATCCTGGAACACATACCCGAGGTGGAAACGGTGGTTTCCAGGGTCGGCACCGACGAGTTGGGGCTCGACCCCATGGGGCTGAACGAAACCGACACTTTTTTGGTATTAAAGCCCAAGGATCAATGGCGGATGCACAGCAAGGAAGAGTTGATCGAGGAAATCCGCAAGATCATGGCCCACACGCCCGGCATCGCTCACGGCTTTACCCAACCGATTGAGATGCGCGTTTCGGAAATGCTGACGGGTACCCGCGGCGATGTCGCGATTAAACTTTTCGGCAGCGACCTGGACATACTGAATCATAAGGCGGAGGAAATCGAGACTATACTGAAAGCCATACCCGGCTCCAGCGACGTGTTCATGCGTAAAAACGAAGGCATGCAATTTCTACAACTTAAGATTGATCGACAAGCGGCTGGACGTTTCGGGCTCGACAGCAACAGCATAGAAACCATGCTAAGAGCCGAGATCGAAGGCTTGCAACTCGGCATCGTTCAGGAAGGCATCAAGCGTACGCCGCTATTGCTAAGAGGCGACAGCAACACCGCCAATTTCGACAATCTGCAAATCAGCCTGCCAGGCGGCGGCCATGTGCCTATCACAGCAGTTGCAAAAATCGAACATGTCGAAGGCGTGGTATCAATAGGCCGTGAAAAAGGCCAACGCTTCGTGGTAATTCGCAGCAACGTCGAAGGCCGCGACCTGGTCGGCTTCGTCGACGAAGCCCGTAAAGCCGTGGCTGAAAAAGTGCAGTTGCCCACCGGATTTCGCGTCGAATTCGGCGGTCAATTCGAAAATCAGCAGCGCGCGGCGGCTCGCTTGAAATTGGTCATCCCGGTAGCCCTGGGCCTGATTTTCCTGCTGCTGTTTTCCACATTCGGCTCGGTCAGGCAAGCGGTGTTGGTGCTTTCCAATATTCCGTTGGCCATGATAGGCGGCGTGTTCGCGCTGTGGCTATCCGGCGAATATCTGTCGGTGCCCGCTTCGGTCGGCTTTATCGCCCTGCTGGGCATCGCGGTTCTGAACGGCGTGGTGATGGTCACCTACTTCAACCAGCTCTGCGCCACCGGCATGGAACTGTCTCGGGTGGTAATTATCGGCTCCGGCCGGCGCTTGCGTCCGGTATTGATGACCGCCAGCATCGCCGCCTTCGGTCTGATTCCGCTGCTATTTGCCTCAGGGCCCGGCTCGGAAATCCAGCGTCCGCTGGCGATCGTGGTGACAGGCGGACTGGTATCGTCAACCTTTTTAACGCTGATTCTATTGCCCATCCTGTATAAACTATTTGGTCAAAATCCCGAGGTCGTGTCATGAGCCATGAAGATTATCTGGTAACCATTAACGTTCCACCCAGCCTCGAAGAAGCCGTGGTGGATTGCTTACTAACCGTTGAAAATGCACAAGGCTTCTCCAGCTTTCCCGTGAACGCTCACGATCACCGTAATCAAGGCTTATCGCTAGCAGAGCAGGTTAGCGGACGGCAGCGAAAAATTCGTTTCCAGATGTATGTCGACAAAAGGACAGTTGCCGGTTTATTGAACCGTCTAAAGGACGATTTCGCCGGCTCCGGCCTACATTACTGGGTAGTACCGATACTCGAACATGGCAAAATCTAGCTTTATTCGTGCAGAAATGGAAATTGGGTGCTACAGTCTAGTTAGTTACACCATGAAATAACTTTAGATTACGCGCCCGAAATCCCATGCCCATGAATATCTTTTTGAGACGAATTCCCGCCAACACCAAGCATGCCGAGATTTCCGAATTTGTTTCGCCGGCGCTAAATAGAGGTTTTTTCAGAAAATCGGGCCGAATAATCAACGTGGAAATATTGGCTTTACAGGATACTCGCATCGGTACTATCGAATATCATGGCTTGGTGACTCTGGATTCCGAAGCCGCAGTACAAAGCGCGGTAAGAGGCTTAAAAAATCGGCGCCTTAATGGTAGATTGGTTGTCGTCAGACCCTATTACCACCGCAGCTGGTATAACGATCCGAGACAACAACAAAATACCGTCAACGAAAATATTCTCGAAAAACGCCGTGGCGATCGGCGGCGCGGCCAATACCTGCAGATTATCAAGAACGTATCGGACAGGTTTAATAGCGAGGACGATTTTTTCAGAACCCTCAACCACCAGCAATTTTTGACGACCTTTATGGTACCGGGAGATTTTGAAGAGGCTTTGACAAAATTTATTGCCGAGTTTGGAGAAGAAGAAGAAGAAGAAGAATCCGACGACGAATTAATCCCTCCATCTCCAAGACACAAGGCTATCAGGCTGTTGTCCGAACAGGAAGGCGATCAAAGGACCTATAGTTTTCAAATCCATGCCGAGAAGAAAGATAGCCTAGCATTATTGGAAAAATTGAAAACGGAGTTTTCCGGCTCCGGAATACAATATTGGATCGTACCCGTGGTTGAAAAAGGCGAGCTTTGATTGACTAAGCTTTGGAGGCCTGATGATCATCTTCCTAAGGAAAATACCCGCCAACACTAAGCTCGGTGACATTACCGACTTCGTGACTCCGGCGCTAAAAGGTGGCTTATTCAGAAGACCCGGGAAAATCATCAAGGTAGAGATTCTAACCCTGCATGATACTCACTTAAACACTCACGAATTCCATGGTTTGATTACGATAGAACCTGATTCCGCCGGTGTTCGAGCCATAAGACTTTTGAAAGGCCGCCGCTTTAAGGACAAATTGATCATTGTCAGGCAGTATGTTCATAGAAGCTGGCACAACGATCCCCGGCAATCTCAAAAGCGCTTCGATATCGATGTCGAAAAACGCAAGACGGATCGGCGCCGTGGAAAGTATCTGGAAACTATCAGGGACATTTCCGGGCAATTTAGCAGTGCTGGCGATTTCGCTCGTAAAAACTTGCCCTAAAAACTCTTACATTTCTTGAGCCCCGCCTCGAACCAGCCGCTACCCGACCACTTCGAACAGAGCCATGCCCGAGGTTTGAGCACTCCCGAGACATAGATCAAAAAATCCGCCGATGGCGACGAATTTTTTGATTGTGCTTTCTTTAACTACGCTTATCTTTCCAGCAGGGAAAATTTATCCGGTTTACCATTCCACTCATCGGCATCCGGCAAAGCGTCTTTTACTTCGGTAATGACCGGCCATACTTTTGCCAACTCGGCATTCAAAGCGGCAAAGTGTTCTTGACCTTCGGGCAGTTCATCCTCGGCATAAATGGCGTTGGCTGGACACTCCGGCTCGCACAGCGTGCAGTCGATACATTCGTCGGGATCGATTACCAGAAAATTGGGACCTTCGTGAAAGCAGTCAACCGGACAAACGTCGACGCAGTCGGTAAATTTGCATTTGATGCAGTTTTCGGTGATTACAAAAGCCATATTGTTCTTCCAAAGGTTAGGTCAATGAACAAGTTTCCGTACATCGCGGAAACTTTATGGTTGAAAATGGACCCGCCGCTAACACGGCAGGTTACTGATTTGCATAAAACTCGGACGAATAAAGGACCGAAGACCATTAACCGGTCTTCAGCCCGCAATCACCGGCTTATTTATCTTTGTTACGTTCTTTAACTTCCTTGATCACTTCTTCCGCGACATTGCGTGGGCAAGCGGTGTAATGCGAGAACTCCATCGAGAACTGGCCGCGACCTGAAGTCATGGTGCGCAAATCGCCGATGTAACCGAACATATCGCTAAGCGGTACGTCGGCTTTGATACGCACGCCGGTAACGCCCGCATCTTGCGATTTGATCATGCCACGGCGGCGGTTCAAGTCGCCGATCACGTCGCCGACGTGCGCATCCGGAGTGAATACGTCAACTTTCATGATCGGTTCCAACAGTTGCGGATTGCCTTTTGGGATCGATTGACGATAGGCGGCGCGGGCGGCGATTTCGAAAGCGATGGACGAGGAGTCAACCGCGTGGAAAGCACCGTCGGTCAAGATGACCTTGAAGTCCAAGCAAGGGAAGCCTGCCAGAACACCTTTATCGATACTGGCTTTAAAACCCTTTTCAACCGCTGGCCAGTATTCGCGAGGTACGTTACCGCCAGTCACTTGTGATTCGAATACGAAACCGCTGCCGGGCTCGCCTGGCTCGATGATGTAATCGATTTTCGCGTATTGACCGGAACCACCCGATTGTTTTTTGTGGGTGTAGCTGTCTTCGACGCGTTGGGTAATGGTTTCGCGGTAAGCAACCTGGGGTTTACCCACGTTGACGTCCACACCGTGGGTACGGCGCAAAATGTCGACTTTGATGTCCAGATGCAACTCGCCCATACCCTTGATGATGGTTTCGCCGGATTCCTGGTCGGTTTCGACGCGGAATGAGGGGTCTTCTTGAACCATCTTGCCGATCGCGATGCCCATTTTCTCGTTGCTGCCTTTGTCTTTTGGCGAAATCGCGATCGAGATGACGGGATCCGGGAATACCATCGGTTCCAGCGTGGCCGGTTGGTCCGGGTCGCATAAAGTATGACCGGTTTGCACGTTTTTCAAACCGATCAACGCCA
>JAJRDU010000253.1 GCA_028748685.1 Methylococcaceae bacterium | reverse complement strand
GCGTCACTTCGAGCCTACTGTTTCTCCTCCCTCAATTCCACCAATGGAGGTTCCGCCAGATTATTTTGGGTCAGATGCCTGTTACCAAGATGGCTGGTGTATATAGAATGCAAAAAATATATTTAGTTACTCACTTTAGGCCGGACCTAGAAGCTGATAGTGCGATCAAAATAATTGGAATTTTCGATACGTATGAAACGGCAAGTGCGTGGGTCGAAAAACTGAAAGCGGAGCCAGGTTTTAGTGAACACACAGCGGGCTTTTCTATAGAGCCTTACAAATTAAATCAGTGCTATTGGAATGGGGGGTTCTTTTCTCCAGGTAAAGAATTTGCGTAATGGCCGTAAGGCAATATCCAACGGGCATTGCGCCGGATGTTAACCGATTCCATGCGGCGCAATGTGGAAGCGGGATTGGCTTGTTTTCGGGAGATTGCCGGCGTGTTGGCTTTAATCATCGGAACGCTCCGATATAAGACGAATCCGCCCGTTCTGGCATCGTATTTACACTTTGTTTGCCTTCCCAGGCGATGAGCAGGAAAATAGCGACCTTTTTACATCTATCTTCTTCACGTTGGAAACGAAATCGTCCTTCCCTATGACTACAGCCCGATGCGGGCAACGCTCGGCTGATTCGTCAAGCAACGATACAAGCACATAAGCAATGAACAATCAAACCTGGGTCCGGCGCGACCTCGAGGTTCTCTGGCATCCCTGTAGCCAGATGAAGGATCACGAGGCAAACATGCCGCTAATTCCGATCAAATCCGGACGCGGCGTTTGGCTGGAGGATTTCGAAGGCAAGCGCTATCTGGACGCCATCAGTTCCTGGTGGGTGAATCTGTTCGGCCACGCCAACCCGATCATCAATCAGGCAATCAAGGATCAGCTCGATACGCTGGAGCATGTGATTCTCGGCGGTTTCACCCACGAAGCGGCGGTATTGCTGGCCGAAAAATTGGTGGAAATCACGCCGCCCGGCTTGAATAAATGCTTCTATGCCGACAACGGCTCATCGGCCATCGAAGTCGCGCTGAAGATGAGCTTTCATTTCTGGCGCAATCTCGGCAAAACGCAGAAAACCAAGTTCATCACGCTGGAAAACAGTTATCACGGAGAAACCCTGGGCGCGCTGGCGGTCGGTGACGTGGCCTTGTACAAGGAAACTTACGCGCCCCTGCTGATGGAGGTGATTACCGTACCCAGCCCGGATTGTTACCATAGTGAAGCCGGCGAAAGCTGGGAGGCATATTCCATCCGCCGTTTCGCCGACATGAAGCAAACGTTGGCCCGACATGCAGACCAGGTTTGCGCGGTGATCGTAGAGCCGCTGGTGCAATGCGCCGGCGGCATGCGCATGTATCACCCGGCTTACCTGACCATGCTGCGCGAGGCGTGCAATCAATACGGTGTGCATCTGATCGCCGACGAAATCGCGGTCGGCTTCGGCCGCACCGGAACGCTATTCGCCTGCGAGCAGGCGTCTATCAGCCCGGATTTTCTGTGTTTGTCGAAGGGCTTGAGCGGCGGCTATCTGCCTTTGTCGGCGGTGTTGACCACGGATACCGTTTATCGGGCTTTCTACGATGATTACCAAAATCTCACCGCCTTCCTGCATTCTCACAGTTACACCGGCAACGCGCTGGCCTGCCGGGCGGCGCTGGCGACCATAGGCATCTTTCAGGAACAGGACGTAATCGGCAATAATCGCCGGCTGGCGGCGGCGATGGCGAAAGCCGTCGAACGCTTTCAGGATCATCCCAACGTCGCCGAAGTCCGGCAAACCGGCATGATGATGGCGATCGAACTGGTCAAAAACAAATCGACTCGCGAAGCCTATCCATGGCAGCAACGGCGCGGCTTGAAGGTCTATCGTCATGCCTTGAGCCAAGGAGTGCTGTTGCGCCCCTTGGGCAACGTCATTTATTTTATGCCGCCCTATGTGATCACCGAAAAGGAGATAGAATTGATGGCCGAAGTCGCCTGGCAGGGCATACAGCTCGCGGTACGGGACTGATGCGCGTTTCCCGCTTATATGTATCGACGCCGTTGAATGTCGGGAGCCGCGTCGAACTCGACGACGATGCCGCCCATTACGTCCGCAGCGTGCTGCGCCTGAAACAAGATCAGACTATCGTGCTGTTCAACGGCCAGGGCGGCGAATATCTAGGCCGATTCTCCGAAGTCAGCCGCAAGGCCGTGCGGGTGGAGATCGAGCAGTTCGTCGACCGCGACGTCGAATCGCTGCTGGCGGTGAGCTTAGGGCTAGGCATTTCCCGTGGCGACCGCATGGACTGGGCCGTACAGAAAGCCGTGGAATTGGGCGTCTCGCAGTTGACGCCTTTGGTCACCGAACGTTGCGTAATCAAGTTCAACGACGACAAGAAACAGCAGCGCCTGCAACATTGGCAAGGCATTGTCCAGCATGCCGCGGAACAGTCGGGACGCACCCGAGTGCCCGTGTTGGGCGAGATTGCTCATCTGGAAAATTGGGCCGGCGAACAGCCAGGTTTGAGAGTTTTTCTCGATCCCTATGCCGACCAGACTTTGGCCGATTTACAACCCGAAAACAACCGGGTCACTCTGTTGTCCGGACCGGAAGGCGGCTTTAGCGACCGGGAACGGCAAGCCGCAAAGTCCGTCGGCTTCATTCCGGTGCGGATGGGCGCACGAATTTTACGCACCGAAACCGCCGTGTTGTCGGCATTAAGCGCCGTGCAAACCTTGTGGGGAGATTTTAATTGATACGCTTGACCGCTTATGCCTTGTTGCCGCTGGCTCTGCTGGTAACCCTGGCTGCCTGCGCCAGCCTGTTGGGCTATGGCTTGCTGTACCAGGCCGGAGACGTGTTGCCTCTGGCAAAACTCATCAGTAAAACCACCTTGGTGTTGCTGATACTGAGCATCTTTCCTCTGAAAAAAGTGCTGAGACTCGGTTGGTCGGATTTGGGCTACGCCCCCAGCCGCGTGTTTTTCAAACAAATGGGCTGGGGCCTGTTGCTGGCGTTAGCCACACTATTGCCGGTATTGCTG
>JAJRDU010000252.1 GCA_028748685.1 Methylococcaceae bacterium | reverse complement strand
ATGCCTTCGCGTCGAGACTTAGCGAACGCCATACGCGCCCTCAGCATGGACGCCGTGCAAAAAGCCAACTCAGGCCACCCTGGTGCGCCGATGGGAATGGCCGACATTGCGGAAGTTCTGTGGAACGACTTCCTGCAACACAACCCCGGCAACCCAAAATGGGCCAACCGCGACCGCTTCATTTTGTCCAACGGTCACGGCTCCATGCTGATTTATTCCTTGCTGCATCTGGCCGGCTACAATCTGCCTATCGAACAGCTCAAACAGTTCCGCCAACTGCACTCCAAAACGCCGGGTCACCCTGAATACGGCTATACCGACGGCGTCGAAACCACCACAGGTCCTCTGGGACAAGGCATCACCAATGCCGTCGGTTTCGCCCTGGCGGAACGCACCCTGGCCGGCCAATTCAACCGTCCTGGACACGACATCGTCGACCACCACACCTACGTTTTCCTGGGTGACGGCTGTTTGATGGAAGGTATCTCCCACGAAGCCTGCTCGCTGGCCGGTTCCATGAAACTGGGTAAGCTGATCGCCTTCTACGACGACAACAACATCTCCATCGACGGCGAAGTTCGCGGCCACGGCAATGTTGCCGGCTGGTTCCATGACGACACCCCGAAACGCTTCGAAGCTTATGGCTGGCATGTCATCCCCAAAGTCGACGGCCACAACGCCGATGCGGTGAAAAAAGCCATCGAAGCAGCCAAAAAGGTCAGCGACAAACCGTCCATCATCTGCTGCCAAACCACCATCGGTTTTGGCTCGCCTAACAAACAAGGCAAGGAAGAATGTCACGGTGCCGCCCTCGGTGAAGCCGAAGTGGCCGCAACACGTGAAAATCTGGGTTGGCCGCACGCGCCATTCGAAATTCCTGCCGACATTAAAGCGGCTTGGGATGCCAACGCCAAAGGTGCACGTCTGGAAAGCGCTTGGAACGACAAATTCGCCGCTTACAAAGCCGCTCACCCGGAATTGGCTGCCGAATTCGTCCGCCGCATGGCCGGCGAACTACCTAGCGACTGGGCGGCTAAATCCAACGCCTTCATCGCCGAAGTCAACGCCAAAGGCGAAACCATCGCCAGTCGCAAAGCCTCGCAAAACACCCTCAACGGCTTCGGTCCGTTATTGCCTGAACTGTTGGGCGGTTCCGCCGACCTGGCCGGTTCCAACCTGACCCTGTGGTCAGGCTGCAAAGACGTCTGCGCCCCTGGTCATGACGGCAACTACATCTACTACGGTGTTCGCGAATTCGGCATGAGCGCCATCATGAACGGCCTGGTTTTGCACGGCGGCTTTAAACCTTACGGCGCCACCTTCCTGATGTTCAGCGAATACGCCCGTAACGCCCTGCGTATGGCCGCGCTGATGAAAGCGCCGACCATCTTTGTTTACACCCACGACTCCATCGGTCTGGGCGAAGACGGCCCGACGCACCAGCCGGTCGAGCAAACCGCTACCCTGCGCATGATTCCTAACATGCAAGTCTGGCGCCCCTGCGACGCGGTCGAATCCGCAGTCAGCTGGAAAGCCGCGATCGAACGCAAGGACGGCCCCAGCACGCTGATCTTCTCGCGTCAAAACCTGCCGCACATGGCGCGTAGCCAAGCGCAGATCGACGCGATCAGCAAAGGTGGTTACGTCCTCAAAGACAGCGACGGCAAACCGGATGCGATCATCATCGCCACCGGCTCCGAAGTCGAACTGGCGGTTAAGGCGGCCGAAGCATTGTCTGCCAAAGGCAAGAAAATCCGCGTGGTTTCCATGCCGTCCACCAACGTCTTCGAAGCGCAAGACCAAGCCTACAGGGACAGCGTCCTGCCGGCTAGCGTAACCGCGCGCGTGGTGGTCGAAGCAGGCGTCACCGACAGCTGGTGGAAATATGCGGGCAGCAACGGTAAGATTGTCGGCCTGGACCGCTTCGGCGAGTCGGCTCCGGCGGGCCAACTCTTCAAAGAGTTTGGCTTCACCGTGGACAATGTCGTCGCCAACGTGGAAGCAGTGCTTTAATAACCAACGAGTTGGGGCTCGGCTTACGCCAAGCCCTAATGCGTTTTCAACGTATCATAGGTGAAAAACGTGAAAAAGAATGAATTGAAAAAGGCTGTGTTGACAGCATTACTGCTTGCTAGCTCTTCCGTGATGGCAGAATCCGATTATCCGGCGGCGGATTTCCAGCCCAAGGTCTTGTATAGCGATAGCAGCGCTCAAAGCCAGGGTAGTTCGAGTGCGTCTGCGGCGAAAGCTGCGGAGCCAGTCGAAGTGGATCCAAACTTCCCGGCCGCAAATTATCAACCTAAAGTGTTATATAGTGATGCTGACTACAAACACTCTGCGGCAGCGCCTAGCGCCGGTTCTTCGGTATCGTCATCCGCGGCGATTAGCGAAGGAGAGTCTTCGGCTGCCGATAGCGAAGCGCCAGCCTCTTCCAGCAGCAATACGACTCTGATCGGTTTGGTGGTTTTAGCGGCGGTAGGTTTTTTCCTTTACAGCAAAAAAACACCTGTTAAAACCAGTGCAAGCGGCTCTTCTGATGTTTATAGCAGTGCCGGTGGTGCAACTGGAGTTGAAAAATACCTCGAAAAACAAGGCATTAATAAAACAGGCGTGGCTAAGTATCTGGAAAAACAAGTAGCCAATCCTGCTACCGGTGTTGCCAAATATATGGCGAAGCAGATCGTTAAGGATAGAGAGGCCGCTGCGGCAAGAACGACAGGTGTTGAGAAATATCTGCGTGATAAAGGTTGAGAGTGAAGTCGTTGGCGCTAACAGAATTTGTTCATCAAATGATTCGGCGCCGTCGAAAACTCTGCCTATAGCGAAAGTTCAAAAAAATCGCCACAATTTGCACTTTCGTGGTCTGATTAGGGTCAGATGCCGGGAGTTGCGAAGAGTGGCGATTCTGCGTCTAAAGATGCATCCATAAAACAAGGTGGATTAATGATCCCCTTCCGGTTATCCCTTGATAGTCTGTTTGGTTAACGGCCAATTTCTATCGAGGCAACATTAAACTAAATAAATGAGGATATTTTCATGGCAAAGAATTTACTTGAGCAACTTCGCGAAATGACCGTTGTTGTCGCTGATACTGGCGATATTCAAGCGATTGAAACTTTCAAGCCACGCGATGCGACCACCAACCCTTCTTTGATCACCGCAGCGGCGCAAATGCCTCAATATCAGGGCATCGTTGACGATACCTTGAAAGGTGCTAGGGCGACTTTGGGTGCTGGCGCGGCGGCTGCCGAAGTGGTCTCACTGGCTTTCGATCGTTTGGCGGTATCTTTTGGCTTGAAAATTCTGGAAATCATAGAAGGCCGTGTTTCAACCGAAGTCGATGCTCGTTTGTCATTCGATGTTGAAGGCTCCATTGCCAAAGGTCGCGATCTGATCAAGCAATACGAAGCGGCTGGCATTTCTAAAGAGCGCGTTCTGATCAAAATCGCCGCAACTTGGGAAGGCATTCAGGCCGCATCTGTTTTGGAAAAAGAAGGCATTCACTGCAACCTGACTCTGCTGTTCGGCATGCACCAAGCGATCGCTTGCGCCGAAAACGGCATAACCCTGATCTCTCCATTCGTAGGTCGCATCCTGGACTGGTACAAAAAAGATACCGGCCGTGATTCATATGCGCCCGCGGAAGATCCAGGCGTATTATCGGTTACCGATGTTTACAACTATTACAAAAAATTCGGTTACAAAACCGAAGTTATGGGTGCCAGCTTCAGAAACATCGGCGAAATCACCGAATTGGCGGGTTGCGATTTGTTGACCATCGCGCCATCTCTGTTGGCCGAGCTGCAATCCGTCGAAGGCGATTTGCCGCGTAAACTGGATCCAGCCAAGGCAACGGCTTCTAGCATCGAAAAAATCAGTGTGGATAAAGCGACCTTCGACCGTATGCACGAAGAAAACCGCATGGCCAAGGACAAATTGGCCGAAGGTATCGAAGGTTTTGCAAAAGCATTGGAAACCTTGGAAAAATTGTTGTCAGATCGTTTGGCTGCCTTGGAAGCATAAGCGGCGGGATAACGCATCTTTTGATGCGTTATCCTCATTGACTACATCTGGGGCGCTTTCGTTTTGCGCCCCCTTTACTTTCAGGACTCATTAAAAAATGGCTCAAAAAATATTAGATGTTGTTAAACCCGGTGTCGTGACCGGTGAAGATGTACAAAAAATCTTTGCTATCTGCAAGGAAAACCATTTTGCCTTGCCGGCGGTTAACGTGATCAGCACCGATACCATCAACTCGGTATTGGAAGCGGCTGCTAAGGTTAAATCACCTGTCGTGATTCAGTTCTCCAACGGCGGCGCGGCATTCGTAGCCGGTAAAGGTCTTAAGCTGGAAGGTCAAGGCTGTTCAATCGTGGGCGCTATCTCCGGTGCGCATCACGTCCACGCAATGGCGGAGCACTATGGTGTGCCTGTTATTCTGCATACCGACCATGCCGCAAAAAAATTGCTGCCATGGGTAGACGGCATGCTGGATGCCGGTGAAAAATATTTCGCCGCTAACGGCAAGCCATTGTTCAGCTCACACATGCTGGATCTTTCCGAAGAAAGCCTGCAAGAGAACATCGAAACCTGCGGCAAATATCTGGAGCGCATGTCGAAAATGGGTATGACCCTGGAAAT
>JAJRDU010000251.1 GCA_028748685.1 Methylococcaceae bacterium | reverse complement strand
GAAAATCCGCTTGTTGCCCCAAGGCTTCGATTTCATGGGCTGGAACGACAAGTGCTTGGTCGGCCAGGACAATGTCTTGCCGTAATCGATCGGCCGCCAGAAATCCGTAAAAGCTGCGGTTTTTGGCCAGTGACCGGAAAATGTTATCGGCTTGTTCCTGTTGCCCGGAGGCAGCCTGCGCTCTGGCCAGCCAGTATTGCCACTTGTCCTGGCGCTTTTCCTCTTCATTCAGATCGGCCAGGGCGGCGCTGACATCGCGCCAGTTTTGTTGACTCAGGGCCGCCCGCACCCGCCATTCACGGGTGGCGTTATCGCGCACGGCGAGCTGCGACAATCTCGCGTAGGCACCGGGATCGCGCCGGAATGCCAGGGCCAGGGCCAGGCGTTTTTCGGTATCGGCGGCAATATCGGCGGGTATTGCGTAAGCTTGTTTTTCCAGATCCCAAATCTTCAGCGCCTCCCGCGGGTCGATGTCCAGCCAGCGGACGATGGCGTGCGCGAATAGCTTGCCGGCCTGAGGATAGCCGCGTTTCCAGTCGGCCGAATCTTTGACGAACTCCGGTCTGTGATGCAGCTTAAGCCAGGTTTCGGCAATCGCTCTTTCCGGTTCGGGAAATAGCGGCGCGAGTTGGGTCGCCAGTCCGGCGTTATTCTCGGTCAGGGCCATCTCGAAACGTTGCCAGATCAGATCGGCATTGAAGTCGGGCGAGGTTTTGAGTATGGCGAACACCGCATCGCAGTTGGCCGGTTGCGATTGGCCGCTCAGCCACAATTGCCGAGCGGTATCCAGCGCGGCTTGCGGCAGGTGGTTTTGATATTGCGCCAGCGCGAAATAACACTGTAATTCGACATCCTTGGTTTTGCGGTAGTGGGTGATAAAAGTCGGCCATTGCTGTTTTTTACCCAATTGCAACAGCCATTTTCGCTGCAATAGCGAGGCGTAGCGGGATTGGGCTTGTTCGCGCAAAAAAGCCTCCATGGCGATGTCGTCATCCAGATGATTCTTCAACCATTGGTATTGCAGGTAGGGATAGAGCGGATAGCTTTTCAGGGTATTCGACAGAGCGAAATAATCGCTGTCGCGGCCCTGGGCTATATATTGTTCGGCTTGCAGAAAAACCTTGCGCATCTCGGCTAATGATTGCTCGGAGGCGGCGGAATCTTGGATGCTGGCAGTCGATAAAGTAATAAGCAATAACAGTCTGACGGCAAACGTCATACAATTCTCCGTAACAAAAGCGCAAACCCGAGATGGTTTTTGCAAAAATCATTAGCCATTATAATGGGCTCTGCCTAATCCGATACTTCTTAGACTTTTACATTGAACAATCAGTGCGCGCCCAGCCAAGCCGAATATTCCTGGCATTATATTTTTCGCATCGCTCTACAACACAAAAAACACTTGGTGACTGGCCACATCATCGCCGTGTTGGCGACGGTAGCCAGCGTCCCCGTACCCTTATTGATGCCCTTGTTGGTTGATGAGGTCTTGCTCAATCACCCCGGACTGGTGCTAAAACACGTCAATCCGTTTTTACCGGCCGAGTGGCAACAACCCATCGTCTATATCGTCGGCGTATTGGTCGCCAGCCTTATCCTCAGGCTGTTCGCGCTGATCTTGAATATCATCCAGACCCGGCAGTTTTCCAATATCGCTAAGGACGTGATTTTTCGCATCCGGGAAAGTTTGGTCCAGCATTTGCAACACATTTCGATGTCCGAATACGAAAGCCTAGGCAGCGGTACCGTGACGGCGCACATGGTGACGGATCTCGACACCCTGGACAATTTCATCGGCTCGACCATCAGCAAGTTGCTGGTGGCCTGTCTGACGGTGTTCGGCACGGCGCTGATCCTATTGTGGATGCACTGGCAGTTGGGACTGTTCATCATCTTCCTGAATCCGGTGGTGATTTATCTGGCCAAGGCGGTAGGTTCCAGGATCAAGGATCTCAAGGCCAACGAAAACAAGGCCTACGGCGTGTTCCAGCAAGCCTTGAGCGAAACCCTGGAGGCGATCAACCAGATTCGCGCCAGCAATCGCGAGCAGCACTATTGCCAACAGCTGATCGGCAGCGCGCTGGTCGTTAAGGAACATTCGACCGCCTTTGCCTGGAAAAGCGATGCCACGGTTCGCCTCAGCTTCTTGACCTTTTTGTTCGGTTTCGACATTTTTCGGGCCACGGCGATGCTGATGGTTTTGTATTCCAACCTGACCATGGGCGAGATGCTGGCGGTATTCGGCTACCTGTGGTTCATGATGGCGCCGGTACAGGAAATCTTGAACATACAGCAGGCATTCTATGCCGCTCGGGGCGCCTTGGCGAGGGTCAATCTGCTGACTAAATTGCAACGCGAGCCCTGCTATCCCCATATCGAAAACCCGTTCTTAAACAAAAAAACCGTTGCCGTCAGCGTCAAGGATTTGCATTTCAGCTATAAGGACGAGCCGGTGCTGAACGGCATCAATCTGAATATTCCCGCCGGCGAAAAAATTGCGCTGGTCGGCGCCAGCGGCGGCGGCAAATCGACCTTGGCGCAAACCTTGATCGGTTTGTATCCGCCGAATCAAGGCATGATTTATTTCGACGGCGTGCCTATGGATCGCATCGGACTGGACGTGGTGCGCGAGCATGTCGCCACCGTGCTTCAGCATCCGGCCTTGCTGAACGACACCATACGCGCCAATCTGACCTTGGGCCGTGAGATAGACGACGGCGAATTGTGGCATGCGCTGGAACTGGCGCAAATGAAAACGACAGTCGCGGAACTCGACAAGGGACTGGACACCATCGTCGGCCGGCAGGGCATGCGCCTATCCGGCGGCCAGCGGCAAAGGCTGGCGATTGCCCGGATGATCGTCAGCAAGCCGTCCGTGGTGATACTCGACGAAGCCACTTCGGCCCTCGATAGCGAAACCGAATACAAACTGCATCAGGCCTTGAACGCCTTTCTGAACGGCAGAACCACGCTGATCATCGCCCATCGTCTCAGTGCGGTCAAACAGGCCGACCATGTTTATGTGTTCGAGCAAGGCCAAATTTGCGAACAAGGCAAGCACGAGGCCTTGATACAGCAAAAAGGCCTGTATGCCAAACTCTACGGAGATTACCAATAGTGGCTGAAGTATACGATTTACACTGCCACTCGACGGCCTCGGACGGCGCACTGTCACCGAGCGAACTTGTGCGGCGCGCCCATGCCCAGGGCGTGACGACATTGGCGCTGACCGACCACGACAGCGTCGCCGGCTTGGAAGAAGCCCGGCAAGCGGCATCAGGCCTGGGCTTGCGGCTGATCAACGGCATCGAATTGTCGGCAAGCTATCAAAATCAATGCCTGCACATCGTCGGCTTGAATATCGATCCGCAACACCCCTCCCTGCTGGCAGGCATCGCCAGGCAGCAGGCGATACGCGACGAGAGGGCCAAGCTTATTGCCGACAAGCTGGAAAAGAAACGCATACCCGGTGCCTATCAGGCTGTCATGCTGGCGGCCGGCGACGGCGAAATCACCCGTTCCCATTTTGCCGATTTCTTGTTGGCGAACAATCATGTCGCTACGCAACAGGAAGCCTTCGATCGCTATCTCAGCAAGGGAAAACCGGGTTACGTGCAGACGCTGTGGGCCGGCCTGGAGGAGGCCGTCGCCTGGATTTTAGAGGCTGGCGGCATTGCGGTCATGGCCCATCCCATGCGCTACAAACTCAGCGCCAAATTCATGAACCGGGCCCTGGTCGCCTTCAAACAGGCGGGTGGGCAGGGGATAGAAGTGGTGACTGGCAGAGCCAGCGACGACGAAATTCGCTTCGGCCGTCAATTAGCCATCAACCACCAGCTTCATGCCTCGGTCGGTTCCGATTTTCATAGTCCCGATAATCAATGGGTCGAGCTGGGTAGGCTGGCCGAGTTGCCAAGGGGGGTGCCGCCGGTTTGGGAATTGTTTTGAAGCCGGAGGAGGCGTGAAAATCCTATTTTTAGCGCCAGCACCAAAAAGGTGCTTGCTAAGGTTGAGTTTCGCGTAGCGTATCCAGCGCGGCTTCATAATCGAACGAGTCCATTTGCCGGCTGAAGCCGACATAGCGATCGCCTAATTTCGCGCGCAGCAGCTTGGCGGATTCCTTGGCCAGGTTGCTGGCGCGGGCGTTGTTTTCGGTCAACAGTTTTTCCAAGTCATCGAGAATTTGTCGTTGGCGTTCCGGAGTGATGTCGCCACCAGCCTCATCGTTAGCCGAAACGTCGTCGGGAAGCGTCAAAATGTCTTTTACCAGTTGCTGTAAATCGAAATCACAAAGCCTAGTCAATTCCAAGCGTTCGGCGAGCGAGGTCTCTTGGCGCAAGGCTTCATCCAGCTTGCTTACCGATTCGGATACGGTGCGCGCGCCCAAGGTGGCGGTAACGCCTTTTAAATTGTGAGTCAGGTGATGGGCCTCGAGAGCATTGTCGCCGGCCAGCAATTCCCGCACGCGTTTCATGGCGCCCTGGTGAGATTCGGCGAACACCCTCAGCAGGTGCCGATATTTCGAGATATTTCCCCGGACGACGGCGATACCCGCAGCGGTATCCACGCCGGCTATCTTTAACGAAGGGATTGGCTGCGGCGAAGACCTTGTGGCCGCCGCGGTGTTTTGCGTTGAATGAGGGTGGTCGCCGAGCGATAGCCAGCGCAGCACCGTGGCGTAAAGTTCCTCCGGATTGACGGGTTTGGCGACGAAATCATTCATGCCGGCGGCCAAGCAAGCATAGCGGTCGGCATCAAAGGCATTGGCGGTCATGGCCAGAATCGGCAACAGCGCAAACTCCGGCTTGGCTCTAAGCGCACGAGTCGCGGCCAAGCCGTCCATCTCCGGCATCTG
>JAJRDU010000250.1 GCA_028748685.1 Methylococcaceae bacterium | reverse complement strand
CCTATGCCTATTACCCCTAGGATATTGCCATCGCCATCCAGTAACGGGGTTTTGGTGACCTCCAACAGTTCTTTATGCCCATCGGCGAAGGTAATCCATTCCTCCTTAACGCTAGTCCCACCCTTCGCCATTGCTATCCTGTCATTTGCCTGGAATGCGCTGGCCAGTTCCTCGGCGAAGAAGTCGTAATCGCTCTTGCCAACAATGCCACTATCGGCCGTGCCGGAGACGTCTTCGAAGCGCGAGTTGCAAAACAAATAAACGCCCTCCGTATTCTTCAGCCAGATCAGATCCGGGATGGTACGAATCAGGGTATTCAATTGGTTCTTGCTTTCTTGAAGGTCTTGTTCGGCTTTTTTGCGTTCACTGATGTCGAGTGTGTGGCAAAAACCATACTCTTCGTTGCCAATAACCAAATAGTTGGTGCTAATCTCTACCGGAAAAACCGTACCGTCCTTACGCCGATGCCGAGATTCGAAAGTACACACGCCTTTTTCCTGCTTTTCCAACCAATCCTTTTGCCAGGAATCGGCGGAATAATCAGGGTCGAAATCCCACGGATGCAGGCCAATCATTTCGGTCCTGCCATATCCCAGGCTGCGGCAGGCGTGGTCGTTGACATCGACGACCTCGCCTAGGCGGTTGAACCAAAAATAGCTGCTCTTGCTGTGATTGATGGCGGCATGCGCCAACTGCAATTGATGCAGGGTGGTGGCATGTTCGTAGTTGTCCCAGTTGGTACCGATCATGCGTAGCGGATTGCCGTCATCGTCCCTGATCACGGTCGCGTACCCCTTGATGTAACGAATCTTGCCGTCCGGCCAGATCACGCGAAACTCAGGCGCGTAATCCTTGATCCCGTCAATAGCGGCTTGCAATGCCGCCTCCGTGACCTGCTTGTCCTCCGGATGCAGGCGCGAAGACCAAGCATCGTAGGCACCGGAAAAATCCTCCCGGCGCGCGCCATACAGCGCGAACATCGTGTCATCCCAAATCAATTCATTGGTACGCAGATGATAATCCCAGATGCCGACCTGCCCCGAGGCCACGGCCAGCTTCAAACGCTGCTCGCTGACCACTAGGGCCGCCTGGGTTTCCCTGAGTTCTGCGATAGTCGCGATCAACTCCCGGCTTTTGTTAGCAACCTCGGCTTCCAGTTGCGTGGGGCTACGCAATTGCAAGGCGCGCGGCACGGCCCAATAAGTCATGAAGGCAGCGCAAACCGAGATGGTGGCGGTAGCCGCCTTGACCACCCCGTCCAGCCAATACAGGGGAATCCAAATGGTAATCACCGAAAGCAGATGCGTCGTACCGCAGGCGACGATGAACAACCCGAATACGATAAACAACCCCGGATAGGGAAAATCCTTACGATTTCTGACGAAATACATCAGCGTTATCGGAATGGAATAGTAGGCAAGAACGATGAGTGAATCCGATAGTACATGCAGCCATAACAGCGCCGAACGCCAGGTCAGACAATAACCGTGCGGAACAAACCCGTCGCTTCCTAAGAAGCTGATCAACGACTGCATGCTACTAATTGCATTAGCGCCTGAACACCCGTTAGCGCCGGCACGGCCTCGGTTCCGGCCGCCCGAAACTTGCAAAAAACCGATTGCAACCCATCGAAAAATACCAGCACGATTCGACCCGGAGTTCCATTCGCGCGATAACGGTAAAATTCTGAAAGATGGGATTGATTCGGGCTCATGAGACGGGTTTTATGAAATTTGCGGCTTCATCTGTTGGCGCTAGTTTGAACGATCCACCAAGGCCTCACAATCGGAAAAAGCCGCATTTGAGTAAGAATATGCTTACAAATAAACAAGTAAAAATGTCAGCCATCTCTTACATTCACAAGTAATGCCAGACACGCAAAGTTTCGGATACTGGGTTGAAACCACCCGTTCTAGGATTTTCGGAAATACACAGCCCAAAAACGGCGCAAGACATACTGGTCGATCAAGCGGCATTCGACCGCTCTCCCTCGACCGGTGCGGGGTTGCTAAGGATATGGTTACAAATAATTTCCCTGTTTCGGCGGATAAGGATTTTTCCGTTCGTCCCTAGCCTGTCGAAGGATGGACGGGAAAATCCGGGTACGCGCCAAACCGCTCATGCTTCGACTGTGCTCTCGGCAATTGCTCGTGCATTGCTCTACCTCCCGCATCCGTGCAAGTCGAGCACGACCGGTTTGTCGGGAAAAGCCATTTCGGGAAGTTATTTTTGGCGAAATCCTAAACCACCGGCTCGCTTTCCAGGCTGACAAAGTCGATAAACGCATCCTGCGCCATGGCCTTGGCAAACAGGTAGCCTTGCAGATATTCACAACCCACTGCGGCCAGTATCTCGCGCTGAACCTCGGTTTCGACGCCTTCGGCGATGACTTTTAGTCCCAGTCGGTGTCCCATCACCACGATGGCTTCCGCAATGGCCCGATCGCCGGGGTCGGTTTCCAAATCGCGTATAAACGAGCGGTCGATTTTCAGATAGTCGATGTGAAATTTCTTAAGATAAGCCATGGCCGAATAACCGGTGCCGAAGTCGTCCAGCGAAATCTCGAAACCTGCTTCGCGTAAACGCTTCAATTTCCCGGTCACGTCCGGACAATCATCCAGCAACAGGCCTTCGGTGATTTCGATCGCGATCTGCTTGGGCGCCACGCCATGGGCCTTAATACGGGCAATCGCCATGTCGCATCCGTCGCCCTTGCCCTTGGTAAACTGCCTGGGCGACATGTTGACGCTGATTTGACCTCGAAAATCATCGCCCACGGCGGCATTCCAATGCTTGATAGCTTTTGCCGCCTCATCGAACACCCAGGCGCCGATGTCTTGAATCAAACCGGCTTCCTCTGCCAGAGGGATAAAACGATCGGGCGGCACCCACCCCATTTGTGGGTGTCGCCATCGCAACAGTGCTTCGGCCTTGACCGTACGCCCACCGGCAATTTCGACGATGGGTTGATAATGAACCTCCAGCTGCCCCGCGCTTAATGCCTCGCGTAAATCATTGACCAATTGCAAGCGCTGCTGCGTTTGTTCCAACATCTCGTGCGAGAAAAAACTGAAATTGTTGCGCCCCGCTTCCTTGGCCGCATACATCGCTCGGTCCGCGCACGCCATCAGCCCTTCGGAGTGAGCAGCATCGCCCGGAAACACCGCGATGCCGATGCTGGCGGAAATATAGGCCACGCGTTCGTCAAAATGAAACGCTTCCGCCATCCGGCTCACCAGACATTGAGCGATACGACTCAGCTGTTCGTAGCTCACCGTTTCCGGCAAAATCATCACAAACTCATCGCCGGCCAGGCGCGCCACGGTATCGGACTCGCGCACGCAAGCGCGAATCCGCCGAGAAGTCTCGATCAACAAACGGTCACCGATAGCATGCCCCATGGTATCGTTGACTTCCTTGAAACGATCCAGGTCGATCATCAGCAAGGCCAAACCGTATGCGCCTCGTTCGGCCTTGGTAATCTCCTCGTGTAAGCGGTCGTTGAACAAGCGCCGATTCGGCAAGTTGGTCAGCACGTCATAGCTGGCCTGATAGATCAATTGTCGTTCGGCGGCCATGCGTTCGGTCACATCGCGGCCTATCGCCAGCGCTCCGCTCACCGCGCGGGCCTCATCGTATTCGGCCACCACGTACATTTCATGACTAACCCACCGGCCATCCGGACGACACCATTCAAACAAGGTTTGTCCAGGCTTACCGCTATGCATCACCTCGAGTAATAACTCGCAAAATTCTTCCGGCGCCGTATCCGCCCGCCAAAGACCCAGTTCACCGACCCGCTTGTTCAGCACTCGTTCGACGGAAAAACCGGTTTCGCGCGCATAAGCGGGATTGGCAAAAATCAGCCGGCAATCGGTATTGTAGCGAACGATAATATCCGGGGAATTTTCCACCAAGGTGCGGAAGCGGTTTTCATTGACCGCAATGACCTTGCGCATGCTTTGCTCGGCGGCGAGAGACGCGTTCATGCTATCAATCATACGATTGAAGTCGGATGCGAGTTGGCCGATTTCATTATCCCTATCATCGGCCGGCGCGACCACATGCCCTCCGCTGCCGATGCGGATCGCATTGGTGCGCGCGGAAAGCGCTCTGATCGGTGCGACCACGCGCCGCAACATAACCCAGGCGACCGCCCCGGCGACCGCAATGACTTCCAACAACAGAATCACCGCGCACATGATCGAATAGTCGACCGCCTGGGCGCGAATATAGTCGGCGTCGGCGGTCAATTCGATTTCACCGATAACCTGGTCCGGAGCGAACGGCGACATAATCCGATGCCGATGACTGTAAGACTCGTTCCGGTTATCCATCGAATAGCCGGGCCGCCGCGCGCTAGCCAATATCCTGTCGTCGGCGACGATCGAGCCCCCCGCCACCAAACGATTGGTCATCAAGCCCTTCACCACTTCGTCAGCCAAAGTCGCATCGTTTACGAAACACGCGACTCTGACCGTGCTTTCAACCGAATAGGTTAAATCGTCGACATGCTTCATCAAGCGCCGGCTTTCGTAATCTCGAATCACAAACAGACTAATCAGCGCTAACACTAGCGCCAGGCCAATGCCGGCTGTCCCGATCTTGACGGTACTATCGAATACCAGACTGCGACGCCGCCACCGCCAGAGATTCAACCGCCGTTTCAATAAACGAAGACCAAGCGTTTCCTGGCTCATGGCAATCCCGCTTCGGGCAGCGCATATACCACTTTAACCCGCCCATCGAGCAGACTGCTGTCCAGGTATCCGATCATGGCGGGATCGCCCGCCACGCCTTCCAATACTTCGCCACCGCTGACAACCGAAACCGGTGGAGACGTTTTGCCGGAAAACACCAACCGAGCCCAATACGCATTAATCTCGGCAAGGCTCTTATTCAGTAAAATGCCGTAGAAATAGCGGCGCTCGGGAGCGTTACCCTTCACTTCCAGAGGCAATGCGGCATTGCCGTCGGCCAATTTACGATAACGTCCCATGAAGATATTGACGACTTCCTCCCTGGAAATTCGTTCGACATTGCGATCGGCATTAACAATCACCACCAGTTCGGCACACGCCAAACCGGGCTGGCAAATCAAAACGGCCAGCAAAAAGCACCGCAAAAATGGATAGCTATTGGCCAACATTCAGAACACAAAATCCAAAGCCACGGAAAACACGGTCAGCGACCGGGTAGAACGGTTCTCCGCCGACTGGCTTAATAAACTGGCGTCGACAATACTTTCCGGATCCTGGTAGCGGATATGATCGGCCTGGAATTTGAGCGCCATGTTATCGGCAAAATCGTAGCGTAGGCCCAAACCAAAATCGCTTTGATTGACCATAAAAGCCGTTTGCGCATTCGTGGCGGCTTGGTTCAACGAATCCAGGCCGGCGCCATTCGGAATACCGGTCGCGATAAATTTGCGGTCTGTGCGTTGAGTCGCATAGGAAAGGTAAGGCGTAAAATCGCCGACGCGATATCCTAAGGTGGCGTAAAACAGATGCCGCATCGACCAATGCGGCGAGGAATAGATTGAATAACTTGCCTGAGCTTGCAAGGGACCGGCATCATAAGCCAATGCAAACGAAGGGAAATCAATAGAACGGTTCTTCAGGGTCAATGTTTCGTGTATCGCCGCTCCGTTTGGCAAACCAGCCACAAGTTGCGCAAGCCGAGCGCCGGGTTTCAAATCATTCAACTCGTCATGCAGCAACAGATGATAATAAGCCAGTCTAGCGGTCCAGCCGCTATGGGCATATTCCGCCACCGCGCCTAACAGTTCCGACCCGCCGGTATCGTAAATTACGCCGGAATTGACCGATTCGCCCTGAGTCCACCCCGCTGAACCCTTGAATCTGAGTGTGCCGCCAGCCAAGGGCTGCGACCACTCGGCATCCATGCCGTCATGAGTTCTGGGATAAAAAATGATGGGTTGGCGAATGCGAAGATTGGCGTAACCGATTTCGGCGGAGTCACCCTGAAGATAACTTTCGACGCCTAAACGACCGAAACGTAACGCCGCTTCCTCCAGCGGTTTGTATTTGATATATCCCCAGGTCAGTTGTGGATCGAAATTGTCCTCGGATGTTAGCCGGCTGACGGCCTGCGCCGAGATTTCCCATTGCCGGTGTGGCGATACATTCAATTGCAAACCCAACATCGAATCCTGAACAAGGGAAATGCGGCCGGATTCCGCGCCACCGGCTTGAGAAATATCGCGTCTAAATCTGACGCCATCGTCATGATGGTAGTTGGCACCCAAAGTTCCGAAACCGCGAATCCTGACCTCCGGCCACAAAGTGTCGCCGACCTTCGCACCAGCGGATAAGGCGTAAACCACCAGCACACCGCCTAGTGCAAATCTCGCTAACTTATCAATCGAAAAGCTGATCGGCATTCATTCCTCGGGTCTTGGTCACGCGGAATATCCGCCAATTTCCACAGGATGCACAATTTGAACGATAAGATTTCCTCGCGCAATCGGCCAAGGATGAATCCAACAAGGATTTAACTTACAAGGATCGCCATTAACATTGTAAGCATAAGACTACGCTGGACCAGCTCAAGCCAAGCCAATCAACTAACAATAATGATCGTTATGCAGGCTTAGCTGCGCTCGCCAAGATTCGGGAGTGGCGCTTCACCTCATTCGCCGGCGGCCCCGGACACCTGACCAGGATGGTAACGAAGCACCATGATAGGTAAACAAATTAATTGGAAATCGTTGTCGGTGCCGTAAGAGCAGATGGACCAAGCCTTTCTTCATCCCGACACTCTCCGCTTAGGGCAAAATCAGGTTGGACACCGCCGCTAGCATTTGAGCCGGTTGAAAGGGCTTGAACACCCAAGCTTGCACGCCAACCACCTGACATTCTTGCGTCATGCTCGCATGCGATTCCGTGATTAGCATGATGATAGGGACACACTGGTAGGCCACCAGTTTCTTGGCTTCCTTTACGAAGGTTAGCCCATCCATGTTGGGCATAACGAGGTCTGAAATGATCAGATGAATTTTCTGTCCGTCAAGCTTACTCAAGGCATCGTGGCCGTCTTCGGCTTCGACGACGTGATAACCGGCGCCTTTAAGGGTAATACCGACCACTTGTCGAATCGACGCGGCATCGTCTACGAGTAAAATGGTTTTACTCATATAAATCTCCCGAAAAAAGCTGCTTCACTAATCTGCACTTGCGTCGCTCATGTTTGCTTAGTATCAAAGAGAGCCTAGAACCACATCTTCCACTTTGCTGGCCCGCATGTCAGGAATTGGATACGATTTCGGCACAAAAAGAGGGATGGAAACGGTAAAGCGAAATATCTTTAGGGGTCCGCCATGAGCGGTCCCATCCCTCGATAAAAAATTGCGCGCTTGATCAATACCCGCACGTTTCGAACCACTTCATCCTACTACGACTGCATTGCAGCGAAACAAGGAGTACCAACAGCAAAATTGCTATTGAAACGAGCCGACCTCCGAACCACTTTGACATCCCAGTCATTTGACATCCTTGTCATTAAAGCTTCTTCGTTCGATCAAGGCAGATATACTTTGGATGATTAGGCCGACTACCGCAATCGGCAAAGGCTGAATTTAAACAAGAATCGGCCTACATGCAAAACGCCATCCTTATGGTAGGCGTTGGACTACATGAGAAATTCAAAGACCCGAAGTTAATCGGGAAAGATGCAATGTTTAAGGAAAGAAATGTATTTAAAATCTCAGTCCGACCAGATGACTTTAGACTGTCATACCGTGGGAGATGGCATATTGCACTAGTTTGACGTCGCTATTGATATGCATTTTTTGCATCAATCTGGCCTTATGGGTACTGACGGTTTTACTGCTGATATCGAGTTCCTGAGCGATTTCGCTGACTTTTTTGCCCTTGGCCAGCATGCGCAAGATCAGCAACTCCCGTCCGGACAACAATTCGTGCGGTTTTAACGGCGTCGCCGCACTCAGTTCGAAGGCGATTTTTTCGGCGATGTCCGCTGCGAGATAGCGCCCACCGACCGCCACTTTGCGTATCGCCGTGAGCAAGTCCCTGGGCGAACTATCCTTGGTAATATACCCAGACGCACCGGCCTTGAGTTTACGCTTGGCGATTTGCGGCTCGTTATGCATGCTCAATATCAAAATCGGCGGGCTGTTCGGTATTTCCCTGATTTTAGCGATCAACTCTACACCGTGTATGCCGGGAATGCTAATGTCGAGCATGATCAGATCCAACGCCTGGTTTTGCAAAATGGCCAATGCTTCCTCGCCGCTTGCGGCTTCCGCACTCACCACGATGTCGTCTTCACCTTCGAAAAGTTGCTTCAATCCCTCGCGCATCAACGCATGATCGTCTACGATTAATAAGCGTATCATGTTGCTATCTCCCATTTCATTGTCGACTTATTTTACCTTCATCAATTCTAAATCCGTACACTAATTCATCGGGAAACGCACCGTTAAAACCGTCCCTCCGGTTTCGGCCTTAGCGATATGTAACTCGCCTTGTAAGATCAAAGCCCTCTCGCGCATCCCGGCAATGCCATAGGAATCGGCTCGGCCAGCGCTATCCGGGTCGAAACCCTTGCCGTTATCGCGTACTTCCAACTCACAGACTTCCCCGACGCGATGCAAGACGATCTCCACGCGGCTTGCGCCGGAATGGCGTAAGACATTGGTCAACGATTCTTGAACGATTCGAAATACCATGATGGCCCGGTCCTCGCCCAAGGGAATCTCCTCGTCCGATACCAGCAAGTGGCAGTCGATACCGGTGCTTTGAGCATATTCCTGCATCACCCATTCCAAAGCCGAGACGATACCGGCGCTCAATACCGCCGGCCTCAGTTTGGTGGTCAGGCTGCGAACCATCTGGATGGCGCGATCCACGGTCGAGACCATGTTAAGTAATTTCTCGCGCAAACCGGGATCGGCCTCGCCGAAGCGAAAATCCAGAGTCGTCACATTCAGTCTCAGCACGTTCAGCAATTGTCCAAGTTCATCATGAATTTCGCGGGCGATGCGCTTGCGCTCCTCTTCACGTGCTTCCTCGCGTTTGGCCGCCAGCGCGCGCAATTGCGCTCTCGATTCTTCCAGACGCCGTTCGGTGGCCTTGAGCTCGGTGACATTGTGACCGATGACCAGCACCCCGGCAACCTGCCCATGCTCGTCGTACTCGGCCACGGCATGCATGTCGTGACTGACCGTACGGCCATCCTTCCCTTCCCATTCGATCAGGAAACGATCCGACTGGCCAGTGGCCATCACCTGTTTCAACCTCGCCATCGTTTCCTCGCCCCTCGGCGCCGACTTCGAAACTTCCACCGGCGTCTTGTGCCATGCCGACCCCAGCGGAATGCCGGTTTCGCGCTCATAAGCCGGATTGATATAAACACGTCGGCAATCGCGGTCGTAACGGACAATAATTTCCGGTGAGTTCTCGGCTAGGGCGCGATATTCGCGCTCGCTGGCTCGTAAACGAGCTTCCATGCGCCGGCGTTCGATGGCGATGGCCGCATAATGACTGGCGCGGCGTAATAGCCGCAGCTCCTCGTCGTTCGGGATGCGCGCTTGCCTACTGTACATTCCGAAGCTACCCAATACCGCCCCGGCGGAGTCGAAAATCGGTTCGGACCAACAGGAAACCAGGCCGGCCTGTATCGCCAAATGCCGGTAATTAACCCAGTAGGGATGGGTTCGCACGTCTTCGACGATGATCGTTTCCCCCCGCCATACCGTGGTACCGCAAGAACCGACGCCGTCGCCGACGGCAATCCCGTCTACCGCCGCGGCATAATCCTTGGGTAAACTGGAGGACGCCACGGATTGCAAATGCTTTCCTTCCGCGTCGAGCAGCATGATACTGGCCAGGCTATCGGGCATCAGTTGTTCCACGTAGTCCACCACCAATCCCAAAATGTCCGCCAGTTCGCCGCCCTGGGCAATTTGTTCGAAGATGCGCCGGTGGGTTTCCTCCCGAGCCTGATGGCGTTTGCTTTCGGTGATGTCGCGCACCATCGACAAGCTATAACCGACGCCTTGATAGACGAAATGACAGGCCTTGACTTCCACCGGAAAAATTCGACCGTCGCGATGGCGATGCCGGGTTTCCAGGGTCAGTCTGCCTTCCCGTTCGAGCTCCTGCCAGGTCTCTGGCCAACGCTCCCGTGGCCAATCGGGATCGATGTCGGCCACTACCATATCCAACAGCGCTTCCCGGCTAAAACCCAGGCTACGGCAGGCTTCGGCGTTGACATGGCGAAAGCGGCCGTTTTCGTCGATCAGATAGGCGGCTTCGCTGACATGATCGAGCGCAAAATCGACCTGCGCCAGGCGTTCCTGTATCTGTTTGCGTTCCTCCGCTTCGGCACGCAACCGGCGATTGGCGGCCAGCAATTCAGCCGTGCGTTGCTCGACCCGCTGCTCCAACTCGACCCGATGCGTCCACAACTCCACGTTCTGCGACAGCAGTTGGCGCCGCATGGCCCGCAAATTCAAATGCGTTCCGACGCGAGCCGCCAACTCCTCGATCTGAATCGGCTTGGTCACGTAATCGACGCCGCCGGCCTGAAAACCCGCAACCATGTGCTCGGTCTCCGCCAACGAAGTCAAAAAAATCACCGGAATATCGGCGGTAGCGTTGTCGCTTTTCAAACGCCGACAGACCTCGAAACCATCGATACCCGGCAGCATCACATCGAGCAGGATCAATTCCGGCTTGACGAAAGCGGCGCGTTGTAAGCCCTCCTCTCCGTCTTGCGCAATCAAGACCCGGTAGCCTCGGTCTTCCAGCGTCTCGACGACCACCCCCAAATTAGCCGGCGTATCGTCCACCAGCAGAATGGTGGGCATTGGGGCTGACTCGGCTTGCCTATTCATCTTCCCGCCAGCCACGCCTCGAATATCTCACACGGCATCGGCTTACCGAACAAATAACCTTGTCCAACCAGACAACCGTGACGCTTGAGATAATCGGCCTGTTCCCGGGTTTCGACGCCTTCGGCGACCAATTCCAGATTCAATGTCTGAGCAATGGAAATCATCGCCTTGACCAACTCGGATTTATCTTGAGCGCCCGGAATATCACTGACGAAGGAGCGGTCGATCTTAATCTGCCTGACGGGGAAGCGATTCAGATAGCTCAATGCCGAGTAACCGGTACCAAAATCGTCGATCGACAAGGCCAATCCCATTTCATCGAATGCATTCAATACCTCGATAACCTCGCGGCTATCCTCCAACAACAGGCTTTCGGTGATTTCCAATTTCAGCCATTGCGCTTTGCATCCGGTTTCAAGGAGCACATTTTTCACCGTCGCCAGCAAATCCTGTTGCTGAAATTGGCGGGTCGATAAATTGACGGCCATCTTTAACGGTTCCTCGCGACCGATGTTCCACTTGACCGCGGTGCGGCAGGCGGTTTCCAACACCCATTCACCGATACCGACAATCAGACCGCTGTCTTCGGCCACCGAAATAAAGGTTTCCGGAGTCACCAAATCGCCGTCGCCGCGATTCCACCGTAGCAAGGCCTCGGCACCGATCACGCGGCCACTGGCGAGTTCCACCTGTGGCTGATAGTACAAGACCAATTCACCGTTAGCGCGGGCATGGCGCAACGCCGCTTCCAGTGCCAGGCGCTCGCTGGAACGCACCGTCAGTTCCTTGTTATAAAACTGGAAATTATTGCGTCCCAATTGTTTGGCATGGTACATCGCCGAGTCGGCGCAGCGAAATAACGCATCGAGGTCGGCACTGTCACGCGGATACAGGGCAATGCCTAGGCTGGCGGAAATAAACATTTCCCGGCCGAACACCGGAAACGGCAATTCGAAGGCCTTGACGATCTTGGCGGCTAGGGCGCCGATGTCCTCGCCATCGCGCAATTGCGGCATCAGAATCGCGAATTCGTCGCCCCCCAGTCTGGCCACCATGTCGAAAGTACGCACGCATTGCGATAAGCGCTCGGCGACGGCACACAGCAGTTGGTCGCCCATGCCGTGTCCCAGGGTATCGTTGATTTCCTTGAATCGATCCAGATCCATCAGCATCAGCGCAAAACGGTAGCCGTAAAGGGAAGCGTCGGCGATAGTCTGGCGGAGGCGATCGGCCAGCAAGGCCCGATTGGGCAGATCGGTCAGATTGTCGTAAAAGGCTAGGCGATGAATATTGCGGCGATACTGATCGATCTCGCTAATATCCCGCCCAACGGCCAGCACGCTGACTACGCCGCCGTCGGCATCGAATTCCGGCGTCAGACGAATGTCGCTGACGATCTGCCTGCCGTCGGCCGCCTGCCAAGCCAATTCGTAATTCATCGGCCGGGCTTCGGCAAACACCTGTTCGATGCAAGCCTGGTAAGCATCGACCGATTGGCCTCCCGGATACTCCGTCGGCGTGTGCCGGAGTATTCGTTCCAAGTCGCCTCCCAATTCTTCGATCAACTTGGGATTGGCATACACGCGCCGGCATTGCCTGTCGTAACGGACAATAGTATCCGGCGTATGTTCGGCCAGGGTACGATATTGACGCTCACGCTCCTGCAAGGCCTGTTCCGCTTTTTTGCGTTCACCGATTTCCGCTTCGAGCAGGCGATTGCTGGCAAGCAGTTGGGCTGTGCGTTCCTCCACCTGCCGCTCCAACTCCTGCCGATGGCTTTGCAACATCGCGTTTTGCGCCCGCAGTTGATGTTGCATGCGGCTTATTTTAAGGTGTATGTCGATTCTGGCAAGCACCTCCCCACCCCGTAACGGCTTGACCAGATAATCCACGCCACCGGCTTCAAAGCCAGCCAGTTTGGCTCCTTCGCCGGACAATGCCGTCATGAAAATCACCGGAATATCCTGAGTTTTGGCATCGGCTTTTAGCCGCCGGCATATTTCGAAACCGTTTTCTCCGGGCAACATCACATCCAGCAGTATGATGTCGGGTTCCACGAAAGCCGCGCGTTGCAAGCCTTCCTCGCCTTCCTGTGCTATGACGACCCGATAACCGTGCGATTCGAGATGTTCAACCGCCACCCCTAGATTGGCGGGAACGTCGTCGATGATGAGTATGGTGGCTATCGGCTGTTCGGCGGAAGTCATTACGGTCATGAGACTCTGGAATGGTTGTCGACATAACTGCTCACCCACTCCAATATCGCTTTGGATTGGTAAGCCGATGCCAGTTTACGCAATTGGTCGGCGAACGGGCGGTAACGCTCGTCGAGTTCGGTCAGATGGGCAGCCTGACGAATAATATCCCGCATGCTGCCTTCGCGAGCAAAACGATACAATATTTGCATTTCTTCCGGTGGCGGTAAAGCCATTGTTTGCCGAAAAGCCGCTTGTCCATGCGGCTTGGCTTCGGCCCGAGGGGAAGCCTTATCTTGTCTTAACAGGTCGGTTATCGTCGCTGCCAGTATTTCGCTATCGATGGGCATAGGTAGAAAAATATTGGCTCCGGCCATCACCTCGGCGATTTCGTGATCCGAAGTCTCGGCGCCAACGCCGATAATCGGCGTTCTCGCCGTTTCAGTCAAGCGACGTAGACGCCTCAGGATTTCCGTGTCGCTCATATCTTGCAATCCGCTATTCACGACAATCAGATCGGGCATGCATTTTTGCGCGCTTTCCAGACACTCGGAACCACTGGTGGTCGAGAACGTTTCAAAGCCTAAACGGCACAGTAACTCAACCAGCCATTTCCGGTTTTCCTCGCCAGCGCAAGCCACCAGTACGCAAGCCTTGCCCGCCTCAATTGCGTTTTGGCGTTCGAAACCGATGCCTTCACCAACACCGGGCACGATGTCCACATCCAAATCGAACCAGAAAATACTGCCCTCTCCCGGCCGACTGTCGACGCGAATCTCACCTCCCATCAGCCTAACCAGTTCACGGCTGATCGCCAGCCCCAAACCGGTACCTTGCCGGCTGTCGCCTGCTTGTTCGAACGGCTGAAAAATACTCTCCAGTTGCCCGGCTTCGATGCCAATACCGCTATCCCGGATTTGAAAACGCAGTCGGCATATCGTTGAAGCCAAGGCATTGTCATTAGAAACAATCTCGGCGCCTTGGGCTTCACTCTCCAGCGTGACCCGTAGTTCGATCAAACCCCGATTGGTAAACTTGACGGCGTTGGACAGTAAATTCAACAACACCTGCCGCAAACGTATTTCGTCGGCGCGTATCACCTCCGGTACCGTATCGGCTATGTCGCAATGGAATGTCAGCTGTTTTTGTTCCGCTCTGATTGTGACAATATTGGTTAGATTATGCAAAAAACGCCGCAACGTCACATCGCTCAGGGTGAGTGTCTGTTTACCGGCTTCTATTTTGGCGAAATCCAGGATGTCGTTGATCAAATGCAACAAATGTTCGCCGCTTTCCTGAATGACGTTGAGCATGCCGCGCCGACGCGGGTCGATAGCCTTATCTCGCTGTAACACCTGGGCATAGCCCAAAATACCGTTCAACGGCGTCCGTAATTCATGACTCATCCGCGCCATGAACTCGCTACGCAGATTGGCCAATCTTATCGCTTCCGCCAAGGCATTTTCGCGGGCGATCTCCAATGCCTTACGCTCGCTGATGTTACGCGCCACGCCGACGGTTCCGAGCACGCTGCCGTCGTCATCCAACACCGGCACTTTGTCGATTTCCGTCCATACCGAGTGGTTTTTTAGGGTGAGCATTTTTTCGAATACATTGCGCTTACGGCTTTGCATCACTGCCATGTCTTCCGAGATATATTCTTCCGCCGTTTCTCGCGGCCAAAGATCAATATCGCTTTTACCTATCATTTGCTCTATCGACAAACGGTAGGAATCGGCAGTGGCTTGATTGACCATCACGAATCGGCTCTCGGTATCCTTAAGCCACACCAATAACGGCAAACTATCGACCAGGGTGCGCAAATAACGAGTCTGTTGCCGCAACTCCGCGGTGCGATCCAATACTTGCTGCTCTAAATTGGCATTCAGGGAGCGAATCTGCTGTTCGGCGCGTTTACGCTCGGTGATGTCGCTGGCAATTCCGAGAATGCGGCAAACTCGCCCGGATTCGTCGTAAAGCGGAACCAGGGTTGAATGAAAATGGCGGCGACCGCTAGGCAGATCGAGCGTCGTTTCCTCTTCGATATTGCTACCGGCCTTGAGGCAGCGGCGGTACTTGGCGGCGACCGAGTCCGCATTTTCTTCCGTTCCAGTCTCCTCGTCCACGGCGCTACCCACGTCTATGCCGATCAAGTCTTCGCGCGGGATACCCATCGATTGTTCGAACGCGAAATTGAACGCCAGGTTGCGGAAGCGTCCTTCTGGCGTGACTTCGACCAGATATAACGAGTCGGTAACGTTCTCGAATATCTCCCGATAACGCCGTTCGCTCTCCTTCAACTCGTTCTCGGCCGCCTTGTGCGCCGTAATGTCGCGGCCAACCACCAGCGCGCCGACGATCTTGCCCTGTTCATCGCGTTCGGCGACAAATTTGACGTTGTGGATTTGCATACCGTCCGTTGCATGCCTTAGCGTGACTTCAAATTCCTGAGCTTCACCGCTCGCCAATACTTGCCTGAGTTTTTCAGAAAATGCGTTGATATTCATCGTTCGCGTTTCGGCCGGAGTTTCTTCCGGCGTTTGCCCGATCAGTGCGTCTGTTTCAACGCCCATCAGGCGCGCCGTGGCGGTGTTCATGTATACCTTGCGGGCCTGGGCATCATAACGAATGATGTGGTCCGGGATGTTCTCGGCCAGGGTTCGGAATTCACGTTCACGGGCGAGAATAGCCTCTTCGGCACGCTTGCGTTCGGTGATGTCCTGGACGTTGACGATTCGGTGCAATACGCCCCCCACCGGCCCCCGCACGGTCGTGATATCGATGAATACCGGAAAAACCGTACCGTCCTTACGCAAATGCCAGGATTCGAAAGAATGGTGCCCGTTCTGATGCGCAATACCGATCCGAGCCAGAAAATCATCCTTGCTTTGTGGGGCAAAAACCTCGCCAATGGGACGCCCCGTTAACTCGTCCACGGTATATCCGTGCATGCGGGCAAAAGCCGGGTTTATCAGCTCAAGCGTATCCCCGTCCGCGCTGCCGATTACAATTCCCCATTCGGCGTGCTCGAATATACCGTACCAACGCTGCAACTGGCTATTTGCGGCGCACAGCGAACGGTTAACATGACGCTGGCGCGCCAGGAAATACCCCGTACCCACCAGCATCAGCAAGCTGCCGCCGAGTACCGTCCACAACCAACGCTGTTGCAAGCTACTTTGCCGAATTTCAAGCGCTTGCCGTTCGTTACGACGATTCAATTCGTCTATCTGGCATTGCGTATTTTCCGTCTCGTGACGCTGGTCGAGCTCGACGATACGTGAACTGGCTTTTTCCTTGTCCACCGGGGTCGGAAGTTCGGTTTGCAAACGCAAGGCTTCGGCGTAAGGATGCGCGATGTCGTTCTCGGCCAATAGGCGTGTCCCTATCACTTCCGTCCCCCATTGTTCCAAGCCGATGGCGGCCCAAACCGGCACACTACAGGCAATAAACAGCAAGGATAAAATTAGCCTAGGGAAAATACGCACCAACATCAATCGCCCACAGTGACCGAGGCACCGAACAAGGAAACGTTGACCGGACGCTTTGCGGCCTGGTGACGCCATAATATGAACTTCAACAAATTCAGGCCTTCGGCCGCGAAATAGCGTTTTATATACATGAAGGCTAGTGTAATCCCGGTCCATCGGATGGTCTAGCCTGTGCCTGTCTACAGCCTTGCAGGATCGAATAGAGCGTTTCCTCGCAACCACTATACGTATTGGCCGGCACACCAGCCCGACGACCAAGCCCATTGAAAATTGTAGCCACCCAGCCAACCCGTGACATCCAGCACCTCGCCGACGAAGAACAGTCCCGGCACCGCCAGACTCTCCATGGTTTTCGAGGATACATCGTCGCAATCGACGCCGCCCAACGTAACCTCCGCCGTCCGGTAACCTTCGCTGCCGTTGGGTTTAACGGTCCAGGCTTGCAAGTGCTCGGTTATTTGTTGCAACTGTTTATCGGCGCAATTGGCGGGAATCAGGGCCAGACTATCATCGCCGAGCAGGGCCTGCAGCAGTCTTTTCGGCAAGTATTCGCCCAATACGGTTTGCAGCTTTAATTTACAGCCTTGAGCTCGCTTCTCCTTGAGCAACTGCAAGAGATCGATGTCCGGCAACAGATCGATGCTCAATGCCTGGCCTGGCTGCCAGTAGGACGAAATCTGCAGGATGGCCGGCCCGCTCAGGCCACGGTGGGTGAACAACAGATTTTCCTTGAACGAACGGCGCGGATCGCTGACCACGCAAGGCACGGCGATGCCGGTCAGCGGTGCAAACCTTTCCTTGTCGTCCGGTTGCAAGGTCAAAGGCACCAAGCCTGCACGGGTCGGCCAGACCTTGATGCCGAATTGTTCGGCGATTTTGTAGCCCAGGGCCGTGGCGCCCATTTTCGGTATCGACAGCCCGCCGCTGGCGACCACCAGGGACCGGCACTGGATCGGACCTTGGCTGGTGTCCAACAGAAAGTCGCCATCAGCCTGTTTCCGCACTTGTTGAATCGAACAGTTCAAGGAGATCGTGACGCCATACTGGCGGCATTCCGACAACAACATCTCGACAATATCCCTGGCACTGTCATCGCAAAACAATTGACCGTGCAGGCGTTCATGATAGGGAATTTGATATTTTTCGACCAATGCCAAAAAATCCCACTGAGTGAAGCGACTCAGCGCAGACTTACAAAAATGCGGATTATGGGAGATATAATTATCAGGCTCGATGCTGTAATTGGTGAAATTGCAACGCCCGCCGCCGGACATCAAAATTTTCTTGCCGGCCTTGTTGGCGTGATCCACCACCCTCACCTTGCGGCCGCGCTTGCCCGCTTCGATCGCACACATCAAGCCGGAGGCGCCGGCGCCTATAATCACGACATCCTGATGATTCATGCCGACCGCAAGGACGCCGACTCATAAAGCGGAAACCTAAACATATTTTTTCAAAACCACTCGACTTGAAATAAAACGGATCGGAATTCAACGGCTTTGTAGGCCGCCGACAGACGCATTTTACAGTACTTTTAGAAGCCGGATGATTTCGATGCCGTCTTGTAAAACCCGATGAATAGCTGTAAAAAAGCCGGTAATTGGCAATACTACCGTTCTAGGCACATAACCATCGAAAGCAATGCTGCGACGCCCTATCCATCGCAATCTTGCCATTAATCGAACCCCGTTTTCTAAATGCAAGGAAAAACCATGAATCCAAAATATAGTTTCTCATTCGACAAAGGCGACGGCAAAAACAAGGCGTTATTGGGCGGCAAGGGCGCGAATCTGTGCGAGATGACGCAACTCGGGCTAAATGTCCCGCCGGGGTTCGTGATTACCACCCAAACCTGTCTGACCTATCTGGAAAACAAACGGCTGCCAGCCGATCTGATGGACGAAGTCCGCCAGCAAATTGCCGACATCGAAGAAGCCACCGGCAAGCATTTCGGCGGCGCAGCCGATCCGCTACTGGTTTCGGTGCGTTCGGGATCGGCGATCTCGATGCCGGGCATGATGGACACCATCCTCAACCTGGGTCTGAACAAACAAACACTGGCCGCGCTGATCGAAGTGACCGACGACCCGCGTTTCGTCTACGACGCTTACCGGCGCTTCATTCAATTGTTCGGCAAGGTGGCGCTTGGCATCAACGACGAAAAATTCGACGAGCATTTCAACAACGTCAAACGCGCCGCCGGCATCAAGGCCGATGTGGCCTTGAGCAGCGACCAACTCCAGGAAATCAGCGAGCTGTTTCTGAAGGTCGTTCACGAGGAAACCGGCCGCCCCTTCCCCGAAGACGTTTACGAACAACTGGAAATCGCCATCAAGGCCGTGTTCAATTCCTGGCTGGGTAAACGCGCGATCGATTATCGGCGCGAATTCAACATTACCCCCCAAGTCGCCAACGGTACCGCAGTGAATATCGTCACCATGGTGTTCGGCAACATGGGCGACGACTGCGCCACCGGCGTGGGCTTTACCCGCAACCCCGGCACCGGCGCCAATGAAATGTACGGCGAATATCTGGTCAATGCCCAGGGCGAGGACGTGGTGGCCGGGATACGCACCCCGAAACCGGTACAGGAAATGGCCAAGGAAATGCCCGAGCAATACCGGCAACTGGTGGAGCTGCGCAACAAACTGGAAGCGCATTACCAGGAGGTTCAGGATTACGAATACACCATAGAGCGCGGGGTGTTGTACTGTCTGCAAACCCGCAACGGCAAGATGAACGCGGCGGCGATGGTGAAGACCTCTATCGACATGGTGAATGAAGGACTGATCAACAAGGAGCGGGCGCTGCTGCGCATCAATCCGGAAATGCTGGAACAATTGCTGCATCCGCAACTGGCCGCCGATCACGGGCAACAACCCTTGGCGCAGGGCCTTCCCGCCTCGCCAGGTGCGGCTTGCGGCCATTGCGTGTTCGACGCCGACACCGCCGTCAGGCTGGGCAAGACCGGCGAAGACATCATCCTGGTGCGCGAGGAAACCAAGCCCGAAGACATCCACGGCTTCTTCGCCGCCCACGGCATATTGACCAGCCGTGGCGGCAAGACCTCGCACGCCGCCGTCGTGGCGCGCGGCATGGGTAAAGCCTGTGTCGCCGGCGCCGAGGACATCAAGATCGATGTCAGGGCGCGCCTGGCCATCGTCGGCGACATTCACATCAAGGAAGGCGATTTGATCACCATTGACGGCAGCAACGGTAATATCTATCTGGGCCGCATCCCCACCATTCCACCCTCGTTCTCGGACGAGCTAAAAACCTTGTTGAGCTGGGCCGACAGCATCGCCCGTATCCGCGTCCACGCCAACGTCGACACGCCGGCCACCGCAAAGCTGGCCGTCAGTTACGGTGCCAAGGGCATAGGCTTGTGCCGCACCGAACGCATGTTCAACGCCGCCGACCGCCTGCCGCTGGTGGTCGACATGATCCTGGCCCATAACACCGAGGAACGCGAAGCCGCGTTGGCCAAACTGTTTCCTATCCAGCGCGACGACTTCCAGCAATTATTCGAAGCCATGTCACCGCATCCAGTGACGGTGCGCCTGCTCGACCCACCGATGCACGAGTTCCTGCCCAACGAACATCAGTTATTGGAAGAAATCGATGCCCTGAAACATTATCTAACCATCGTCAAGGGTCAGCGTGTGACGCTGGAAACCCTGGCCAACCATGCCGAACTGCCCTCGCCTCTCAATCAGCTCAATGAAGACATCATTCTGGAGGCGATCGCCAAGAAGGAAATGATGCTGGATAAGGTCTTGGAGCTGTACGAAGTCAATCCCATGCTCGGCCACCGCGGCGTCCGCTTGGGCATGAGCTATCCGGAAATCTACAAGATGCAGATCCGCTCCATCCTGGAAGCCGCGGCGCGCTGCGTGAAAAATCGTATCCCGGTCGAACCGGAAATCATGGTGCCGCAAGTCATCACCTTGCAGGAATTGAAAAAGGTCAAGGAATTCGTCGATCAGATTCAGGCCGAAGTCGAAGACCAATACCGCCTGAAGCTTAATTTTAAATTCGGCACCATGATCGAAACCGTCCGCGCCTGTACCCGCGCCGACCACCTGGCGGAAATCGCCCACTTCTTCTCGTTCGGCACTAACGACCTGACCCAGGCCACCTTTTCATTCTCTCGCGAAGATGCCGAAAACAAATTCTTGCCCTTGTACAAGGATTCCGGCTTGCTGCAGGACAACCCGTTTGAAACCCTGGACATACAAGGCATGGGCAAGCTGATGAAAATGGCCGTGGACCTGGGTCGATCGCAACGCCCGGATTTGCGGGTAGGTATCTGCGGTGAGCATGGCGGCCATCCGCGTTCAATCCGTTTCTGCCATAACCTTGGACTGGATTATGTTTCCTGCTCTGCGCCGCGCATTCCGGTAGCACGCCTGGCGGCGGCTCACGCCAAATTGCTGGAAGATAAGCCTTTATAGGCTAGAGCAAGGTGGGTCAGTGGGGAGTAGGGAGTGGTTTTGACTTCCCACTCCCCAATACCGTTAAGTTAAGAACTTGTAGGTGCGAATTTATTCGCACTATTGGCGTTACAGGTCGAATAAATTCGACCCTACATTATGCGCCAACTCTTAAACTTACATGGCTATGAACTTACCACAGGTTACCCAATCTGAATTTTAGCTGGATAACCTGGAGAGCGGTCATGCAAGCAAAGATCACGAGTTTTTGGGACTGGCAACAGCACTTTGCCGATGAA
>JAJRDU010000249.1 GCA_028748685.1 Methylococcaceae bacterium | reverse complement strand
CGGGAGTTCTTTATAGTTTCCCCTAATAACGCCCTTTTGCCCGGATGGACATTAAGAGCACCACCTTCCGTGGAGGCGGATCGCAGTCTACCAGCTCGGCAATCCTTGTCAAGACAAATTGATCATTTTTTACCTTCATCCTAAGGGGCGCATAAGCAAGCCCGAATAACAGCCAAATCAATGCGCAAAAAACATCGCCACCCAACGAAATACGGCAATTATTGGCACAAATTTTGAACAGTGATTTGGCACCTGTATGACTGCCGAGAACGACTTCATTGAGCGGTTTTTAGAACAGCCTCGAAGGACGGAAACACGACAAGCAACGAGCGGCGCATGCCAAGAAAAGACATCACCTCCCGACGCCATTCTTGGAACAGTTCTAAACTACCCGGCTAATCATCTCGATCACCTTTTCCGTTGAGAGCTGATCAAGGCAAACAGCATGACTTTGCCGGTTTCTATCGCAGCCTTCCAGCTGGCAAGGAACGCAAGCCCGTTCGTCCTCACCCTGAACCAGATATACATTATTGACACACTGCGAACCACGCGAGACGAAAGGCGAGGTGTTTTCCGCATAACCCACTGGCCAAGGCGCCCATTTTTTTGGATCGGTCGGACCAAAAATAGCAACGGTTGGCACGCCGGTTGCGGCTGCCAGATGCGTAATCCCGGTATCGGGACCGATAAAAAGCGTGGCGTTTTCAATAAGCTCGGCCAACTGCGACAAGGATAACTTACCCGCCAGGTTACGCGTGGAGGGCGGCATCTTGCGCAGTAAGGCTCGTAACGCCTCCTGCTCATCCGCCTGAGTGCTGCCTGTCAACAATATCTGGCAGCCTTTTTGATTCAAATAGTAAGCAACCTTAATCCAGCCTTCATCGTGCCACTGCTTGTATCGCCATTGCGGCATAATATGCAGTACCGCATATTTTCCATACTTAATCGACTGCGCGTTTTCCGAAGCCGTCCGCGGCGGAGTTAATGCATAAGACGGTACGATATTAAGCGGCTCGCAAAAACGCAAATTTTCCAGAACGGCATGCGAATGCCCGCCATCGACTTCCAAAGCCTTATCCAGCAACCGCCGCTTCCAGTTGTCTTTGGTAGCGTTTCGCGCCACGAATCCCATGCTGAATTTTCCGGCCAGCAGCGCACAAAGTATCGGTCTATCTCCCGCCTGAGTCGAAATAGCCAAGTCGTAACGCCTGAATAGACCGATCAACAATTTCGCAAAATCCAATAACTTTGGCTTGCCCGCGATGGGGATCAACTGACTAACATCCGGATTGCCTTCCAGCATGCCTATATTACCGCCGGGCAACAGAACATCGATCTTGGCATTCGGATAAGCTCGCTTCAAGGAACTGATCAACGGCGTCACCAGCAAGGTATCGCCGAGATAACGCAGGGTTATCACCAGAATGCGTTTAGGTTGTATATTGGTGGGTTGGCGGGCTAGCATGTGGCGTCAGATTGATTAAAAACAGTAAACACTGTTATTTTACGGGTAAACAGTATTGAACAAGCTAGAGAATTCAACCAAGACTATGTCCGACAGCGAAGTATACAAACGCCTGATGAGCTTTGTGCTGCCCTATTGGCGAATGTTCATCATCAGCGCCATCGGTTTCGCGATATATGCCGCCACCGAACCGGCTGTCGTGATGATCATTCAGCGCATTATCGACAGTTTCGGTAGCCAAGATAGAACCGGCATCCAATATTTACCGATGTTATTTATCGGCTTGTTCTTGATTCGTGGCGTGGGTGCATTTTTGGGCAACTACTATTTGGCGCGAATTTCCGGCAACGTGATACATAAACTGCGCTGCGCAATTTTCAATCACTACACCCGTTTATCGGTGCAATACTTCGACAGCCATAACAGCGGCTACATGATTTCACGCATCACCAATAACATCGGCGAAGTCACCCGCGCCACTTCCGACTCGATACGCGCATTCGTTCGCGAAGGCTTTACCGCCTTGGGCTTGCTCTGGTATCTGGGCTACACCAACTGGCAATTATCCCTGGTCTTTTTAGGGATAGCGCCAATCGTGGTCCTGATGGTGAAATACGTCGGCAAACGCTTGAAACGCTTGAGCCGCAACATGCAGGATACGGTCGGCGATTTGACGCATATCACTTCGGAAATGGTGTCCGGCAACCGTATCGTCAAGAGCTTCGGCGGCGAAGCCTTCGAACGTCAGCGCTTTAAGGAGTGCAGCCTGGAGAACCGCAGACAATACCGGAAACTGATCATGACGGTTTCGCTGAACAATCCCTTAATGCAATTGCTGATCTCCTTCGCCTTGGCAGGCATGATGTATCTGGCCCTGATCATCATGAAGACTTCCAGCGCCGGCGAATTCGTCGGTTTTTTCACCGCCGCCTTTCTGCTGCCCAAACCTATTCGCCAGTTGAGCGACGCCAATGCCGAAATTCTGCGCGGCATCGCCGCCGCCGAATCATTATTCGAAGTATTGGATGAACCACTGGAAACCGATCAGGGCGATTACGAAATCGCGCGCTGCGAAGGCAGAATAGAATTTAAAAACCTGTCTTTCAGCTATGAAGGCAGTGAAACGCCCGCGCTACAGGACATCAATCTTACCATAGAACCCGGACAGACCGTGGCCCTGGTCGGCGCTTCGGGCGGTGGCAAAAGCACGATGATCAACTTATTGCCTCGCTTTTACGATTACGAACAGGGCGAGATTTTAATCGACGGCGTCGAACTGAAGCGCTATCGGCTTAACGCACTAAGACAACAAATCGCCTTGGTCACGCAAAACGTCACGCTGTTTAACACGACGGTCGCCAACAATATCGCTTACGGCGCCTTGGAAGGCGCGAATCAAGAACAGATAACCCAAGCGGCTAAAGACGCCTATGCGATGGATTTCATAGCCAAAATGCCTCGGGGCCTGGAAACTGAAATCGGCGAAAACGGCGTCAAGCTGTCGGGCGGCCAACGCCAGCGACTGGCATTGGCTCGTGCATTGTTAAAAGACGCGCCGATTCTGATCCTGGATGAAGCCACCTCGGCGCTCGATACCGAATCGGAACGCTACATTCAAGCGGCATTGAACCGGGTGATGCAGGGCCGAACCACGCTGGTGGTAGCCCACCGCCTATCCACCATCGAAGGCGCCGACGTGATTCTGGTCATGGACAAGGGACGGATTGTCGAACAAGGCTCGCACCAAGAATTGCTGGGGCGCGACGGTGCTTACGCCAAACTGCATAAACTGCAATTTCAAGACAATGCCGCCGGTCACGGCCAACCAGCGGCAAGCGAAGCGTGAAACCGACTACGCCAGCCGTTGAAACAAATAAAACCCAACCTCGCCGGCGGTTTTGCTTTTAAGCAGCCGCCAATTGGCCGGCATATCGATCAGGGTTAAATTGCGCTCGGCTTCCACATAAATCTTGGCATAGTCGGTCAACCAGCCGCCTTCCTCTAGCAGGCGGCAACTCGGCGCAATCAGATGCTGACCGAAGGGAGGATCGAGAAATACCAGATCGAAACTTTCAGCCTTTCCCTGCAAAAACTGGCTGACGTCGGAAGACACCAGCTCGATCTGGCTAGCCTTTAACGCAGCGATATTGTCCCGCAGCTTTTGGCAGGCCTTGGGATTGCTCTCCACCTGCACCACCCGCTTCGCCCCCCTTGAAGCCGCCTCGAAACCCAAGGCGCCGCTGCCCGAATACAAATCCAGGCAGCGGCTATTTTCGACATCGGCCCGCAACCAGTTGAACAGCGTCTCGCGAACCCGCGACGGAGTGGGCCGCAAGCCCGGCGCATCGTCGAAGACGATTTGCCGGCTGCGCCACTCGCCGCCGATGATGCGCAGCTTATTCGTCATCCTCTTTACCGCCGACTGCCATGGATGGTGGAAGTGCGGCAGCAGGTCCGGAACCCGCGCCGCCGCCCACCGTCACGGTTTGCAGCAATTCAGGCTTGATCCGCCGCTGAAAGGCGTCCTTGATTTGAGCTGCGGTTACGGCTTCTATCTGGCTTTGAAATACATCGAGATAATCCAAAGGCTGCTGGTAAAAGCCTATCATCGTGATGTAGTCGGTCAGCTTGCCATTGGTATCGATGCGCATCGCAAAACCGCCGGTAATGTTTTGCTTGGCGGCCGTCAATTCGGCTTCGCTAGGCCCCTTGGCGATGAAATCGCGCAACGTGGCATTCATCACCTCCACCGCCTTGTCAGTCTGATCGTTGCGCGTTTGCAGGCCCATCACAAACGGCCCCTGCCGGTACAGCGGCGAAAACTGGCTGGAAGCGCTATAGGCCAAGCCGCGTTTCTCGCGAACTTCATCAAACAACTTGGACACCATGCTAGCACCACCCAGAATATGGTTGCCGACATACAAGGAAAAATAATCGGGATCCTTTCGGTAAGTACCCGGCATGCCCGCCATCACATGGGTTTGGGAGGAAGGAAAGTCGATATGCTGTGTGCTGGATTGAGTCGGCATCACCACTGGCGGAATTTCGGCCGGCTTATCACCGACCGGCAAACCATCCATCAGAGACTGGGCAAGCTGCTCGGCCTGTGACCGGCTCAAATCACCCACGATGACGATAATGGCATTCGCCGAAACATAGTATTTTTTGTAAAACTCCTTGAGATCGTTGGCTTCGAAGCCGGCCACGGTCTGCACGACGCCCTCTTCCGGATGGGCATAGGGATGATCATGATACAGCGCCTTATTGAAAGCGATGCTAGCCAGCGCGCCAGGCGACTCTTCGCGATGCTTCAGGGCAGCCAATGTACGGTTTTTTTCGCGTTGAAAATCGGCTTCGTTGAACGCCGGATGCGTCAAAATGGTTTGAAAGGTTGCCAGAGCCTTGTCAAACAATACCTTGTCGG
>JAJRDU010000248.1 GCA_028748685.1 Methylococcaceae bacterium | reverse complement strand
GCCGCGCCGATAGCCGTGGAGAAAGTCATCGATCCCGACAAGCGCGAGGTGGTTTTGAAATTGATACCCGATGCGGCCTTGCTGGATGTGGCGTCGCTGGCGATCGAAGCCGTCGTCAATCGCGCGGGTAAACAGCCCGAAACTCATGCGGTCGCGACCAAGGACGGCGCGTGGTCTATCAAGCTCGAAGATTTGGCGACGGGCAGCGAGACCACGGTCAATTTCAATGCTTCGGCAAAAACATTGGATGGCAAGGCTGTTTCGCCGGCGATTAAACCTGTCAAGATAGATGATGGTTTTTTTCTGAAAAAAGTTGCCGAGGTTGTGCCCCCTGCGCCGATACAGGAAGAGAGTCCCGTGAAGACGGAACCCTCCACGGATAAACATGAAGAATCGCCGCCAACCGCGACCAATTGGTTGTTGGTGGGTGGCGTGGTGCTAGGCATCAATCTGCTAATGTTTGGCGGAGGATTTTTTGTTTACCGGGCCATGAAAAAAGCCAACGCCGAAAAACAAAAACAATTGTTGGAGAAATTGTCATGATGGAATTGGATTCGGCGCTGGTCATTCTGATGGCGGAAGTGCTGGTGGTTATGATAGCGCTGGCCTTGACGCTGTTTTTTATCGGCAGAAATAGACGCCACAAGGAATTGGCCGAGATCGAGCAATTTATTAACCGAATGGGCGACGAAGAATTGTTGAAAAGCCGCATGCTGGAAACCATTTTGGTTGAAAACTGCGGCATTGACGGCGATGCGGCGGCGATGACCTTGCGAGAGGTCAGTGATGCGGAGCGGGCCTTGTTGCAACGTATCATCCAGTTGTTTTTGGAGCGCAATCCGGCCTTGCTGAGCGAAATCGATCAGTTGATTGCCAACTTGTCCGACCCTTACTGTAAGTTATTGGCCGGCGGCTCGGCCACGGTCACGGGTGGGGGGACGGGAGCCGCTAGCGGCTCGGGCTCGGGCGTGGACAATAAAATCGCCGGGCTGGAGCGCATCAACCAGCAACTGGTCAGGCAACTCGATACGGCGATGAAAACCATAGACGAAATTACCGCTGAATATACCCGGGTCTTCAGTGGCAATCAGACCGCTTTGGAGCTGGAAAACAGCAGCAAGAAGATGCAGCAGATATTTCAGGATGTCGAACGCAACATCAAGAGCGACATTGCCGAATTGGAAGGTTGAGCGTGGAGCAGACACTGTTGATTATCCTGATGGAAGTTTTGCTGGTGGCGTTGGTAGCGTTGATTGCGCTGCTGTATTTGAACTGGCGCAAAACAATGCATTGCCACGCCGCACTGGAACGCATGTTCGATGATGTCAAAGAGCGGCAAGGGTTGCGGAGCGACGGGATTGTGAGTTATTTAACCGGGCAATATCATATGAATAAGCAGTCGGCGCAGGAGTTGGTGGCAACGCTGTTCTCGGCCGAAACCCTGTTTCTCGCCGAGTTTATCGAACGGCAGTTGCGGCAGCAGTCGGTGGATGGCTTTTACCAGAATCTCTGTGATTTGCTGGATAGTTATCTGCAAGCGAAGCCGGAAAAAGTGGTCGAAGCCAAGATGTCCGACGAAACAGCGAAGGATTCGGCTAAGAACACCTTGGCGAAATGAGTTTTCTCTAATTACAGGAAGTGGTGAGTGGGAAGTCGAAAATTACTCACCACTTTCTACTGACCACTACCCAATCCTTAGCCGTTCAGGTGCAGCAGCGACGGCAGCAAGACGGCGGCGCTGATCATCAAGGCGCCAGTTAAGACTGCCCATAGGTTGCGGGCGTTGTTCTGCTTCAATTGCTTGCGCAGCAGGGTGATTTCCTTGTTGTGATGCTGCATTTGCTGCTGCATTTGCGCGGTACTTTGCAGGGCGTGCAGCACCAGTGCCGGAAATTCCGGCAACTGTTCGGTGATCTCCGGGAACTTGCCCAGCAATTCCTTGACTTTCGCCGCCGGCCCCAGGCGGTGCTTGAACCAGTTTTCCAAAAACGGCTTGGCGGTTTGCCACAAGTCCAGATCGGGATAAAGCTGGCGGCCCAGGCCTTCGATATTCAACAAGGTTTTTTGCAGCAGCACCAGCTGCGGTTGCACCACCATGTCGAAGCGGCGGGCGGTCTGGAACAGGCGCAGCAGCAACAGGCCGAAGGAAATGTCCTTCAAGGGTTTTTCGAAAATCGGCTCGCAAACGCTGCGGATCGCCGCCTCGAATTCCTCGACTCGCGTCGTGCTCGGAACCCAGCCGGACTCGATATGCATTTGCGCGACGCGGCGGTAATCGTGGTTGAAGAAGGCCAGAAAATTTTCGGCCAGATAGCGTTGATCGGTATCCGACAAACTGCCGACGATGCCGAAATCCACGGCCAGATATTTGTCCGGCAGTTGGACGAAAATGTTGCCGGGATGCATGTCGGCATGGAAGAAATTGTCGCGAAATACTTGAGTGAAGAAGATTTCCACGCCGCGCTCGGCCAGCTTCTTGAAATCGGCGTTGCCGTCGCGCAAGGCCTGAATGTCGCCGACCGGAATGCCGTAGATGCGTTCCATCACCAGTACCTTGCGGCGGGTCAGCGGCCAGTGAATTTCCGGGATATACAAGCTATCAGAGCCCTTGAAATTGTTGCGGATGGCGCTGGCATTGGCGGCCTCGCGTACCAGATCCAGTTCGTCGAGGATGGTTTTTTCGAATTCGGCAACGATCTCCATCGCCCGAAGCCGTCTTGCGTCGCTCCAGAAGCGTTCCGCCAGGCGCGCCAGCTCGTAAAGCAAACCCACATCGGAATGGATCTTGTCTTCGATGTCGGGACGCAGCACCTTGACGATGACTTTTTCGCCGCTGTTCAGGGTGGCGGTGTGGACTTGCGCCACCGAGGCCGAAGCGAGCGGCTGGGGATCGAATTCGGCAAAGGCGTCTTCTATCGATTGTCCCAACTGCTGCTCGATGATGTTGCGGGCGGTGTCGGCCGAAAACGGCGGTACTCTGTCCTGCAATTTGACCAGTTCTTCGGCGATGTCTTCCGGCAGCAAATCCTTGCGGGTGGATAGGGTCTGGCCGAATTTGACGTAAATCGGCCCCAAGTCTTCCAGCGTTCGACGAATCCTAACGCCGCGCGGCTCGCGGGAGTTGCGCAGCCAATAGTTGGGCGAAAAGAAGGCGATATAGCGGATGGGCCGAAACAAATGGGTTTTCAGGACGATTTCATCGAGGCCGTGAAACATCATCACCCAGTTGATGTGGATGAGGCGCATGAGGATTTTGGGGCGGATCACGGGCGAGGTCCTTGTCGGTTTTGATGCTCGGAAATGTTGGCGAGCGTTGCGGCCAGACGTTCGATGCGGGCGTTAAGGCGGTCGGCGTTGCCACGGCAATCGTCTATCTGTTTAAATACCAATTCGGCTTCCGGTTTGGCCGGCAGGTCGCGAGTTTCTTCCTGGAGAAACTCCTCGAGATTCAGGCGAAAGCTGGTCAGGCTTTGTCTGCTCCAGTCTCGGCCGCTGCGTAACAAACCGCTCAAACGCTGGGCGAAGGCTTCACCGGTATAACGGGCCAGTTTGCCTTCCAGATTGATGTCTAGTTTGGCAAACAATTTCTGCAATTTGCGGGCAAGTTGGGTGTCGCCCTCCATACGGACTTCGCCCTTAAAAAACGAACGCATCGGCGTGGCGCTGAGTCCCATCAGTCCCAACGCCGACAGAGAACCGCTTAAGGTTGCATCGACATTGCCTTGATAGCTCTCCAGCATCTGGATGCTTTCGTGGGTGGGGCACAGATAGAGGGTTTCGTCGAAGGGCGTGACGTGGATGGCAATCACCTTGCCGGCCATGGGCGCCAATAGCTGTTCCAGATGATCGTCGAGAGCCAGATAGCCATTCAGCGCGGTTTCCAAAGCCCCGATCAATAGCGGTTTGATATGACTGAAGGTACCCGGCATTAAAGTGCCTGTTGTTGAAGTTGTTGCAGATAATCCCGCATGTCTTCGTTGTTGACGCGTTGATAAATATCGTAGACGGATACGGTCAAGCCTACCGATTCCAGAGTGACGTCGTCGCCGAGAAAATAATGTTCCGAAAGCCAGTTGGCCGAGCGGCGAAATACTTCGACATCGACGCAATCCTGTTCGATCAACACATATTCCAGCAGACTGGGCAGGGTCTTGTATGTATGGAGCTTGAGCGTCTTGTCGGTGCGGCGGGTGGCTTTGGACAGGACTTCGACGATCAGGGTCGGTTGGTCGGTGTAATAGTCGTTGCCTTGATCGTCACCGCAAGCCACTAAGACATCGGGGTAGAAAAAACAGTTGCCCACCTTGACCTTCAAGTCGGCGGCAAAAGGTTCGCAGGGCATATCGCTCAGATGTTGAATCAATGCGGCGAAAATATTTCTCGAGATTCGTTGATGGTTGCGGCTGGCGCCGGCCATCGCATAAACCTCGCCGGCGACATATTCGTGCTTGATGTCACTGATCATCTCGCCTTGCAGATATTCGGCTTCGCTGATGGTGTGTTGTGCCTGTTTTAGCGCCATTTTGCTTCCCCCCCAAGTCATTGCCGGTAAAGCTTAAAATTTATAGCCTCTGTGCACCGCGACGATGCCTTGCGTCATGTTGAAATATTCGCAACGCTCCAGGCCGGCGTCTTCCATCATGCGTTTCAGCTCGTCCTGCTTGGGATGCATGCGGATCGATTCGGCCAGATAGCGGTAGCTGTCCTCGTCCTTGGCGACGATGGCGCCGATTTTTGGCAGCAGGTTGAAGGAATAGAAGTCGTAGACCTTTTCGGTAATCGGATCGGTGGGGTGGGAAAACTCCAGAACGATCACCCGGCCACCGGGTTTCAATACCCGGTACATCGAACGCAGCGCCGCATCCTTGTCGGTAACGTTGCGCAGGCCGAAACCGATACAGACGCAGTCGAAGGTGTTGTCGGCAAAGGGCAGGCATTCGGCGTTGACTTGCGCATAGCGGATATTGCCGGTAAGTCCTCGGTTGATCAGGCGGTCGCGGCCGGTGCGCAGCATTTCCGAGTTGATGTCGGCCAGTACCACCTCGCCTTTTTTCCCGACCCGTTTTTCGAACAGCGTGGTCAAGTCGCCGGTGCCGCCCGCCAGATCAAGCACCTGATCGCCTTCCCGGACGTTGGCCAGCTGTACCGCAACCCTTTTCCAGATACGGTGGATGCCAAGGGACATCAGGTCGTTCATCACGTCGTACTGGCTGGCGACCGAATCGAAAACGCCGCGCACCAGCGCGAATTTCTCCTGTTTGGGAACTTGTTTGAAGCCGAAATGGGTGGTGTTGTCGTTAGTCATGATGAGCGCGATTAGTTATGTAGGGGCGAGCGGCGGCTGAGGCCGGCGGCTTTGAGTTCTTCGATATATTCCGACCACAGCAGCGGAAACTCCGAGCCTAGCTTGTACAGCAAGTCCCAGCTATAAAGGCCGGTATCGTGGCCGTCGCTGAAGCTGAGTTTGATGGCGTAATTGCCGACCGGCTGGACGTTGGTAATCGTCACATCTTCCTTGCCGATTTGCAGGGTTTCCTGGCCGGGGCCGTGGCCGACCGCCTCGGCCGACTGGGTAAAAACCCTGAGATATTCGGCGGGTAATTCGAAGATGCTGCCGTCGTCGAAATGCAGTTCCAGTATCGCCGAAACCTTGTGCAGCTTGATTTCGGTCGGATTGCAATGGCAGGGCGTGATGTTCAGACGCATGATTAAAGGATATAGCGGCTTAAGTCTTCGTCGTCGGCCAGTTCCATCAGATGCGCATCCACGTAGGCGGCATCGATGCTGATGGTTTTCTCGGTCAGATCCGGGGCGCTGAAGGAAATCTCCTCTAACAATTTTTCCAGGACCGTGTGTAAACGGCGAGCGCCGATGTTTTCGGTCTTTTCGTTGACTTGCCAGCCCAGTTCGGCGATACGCTTTATGCCGTCTGGGGTAAATGATACCTCGACGCCTTCGGTTTTCAGCAAGGCCTGATACTGTTCGGTCAGCGAAGCGTTAGGCTCGGTGAGGATGCGGACGAAGTCGTCGGCGCTCAAGGCACTCAGTTCGACCCGGATCGGGAAGCGGCCTTGCAGCTCGGGAATCAGATCGGACGGTTTGGTCAAATGAAACGCGCCGGAAGCGATGAACAGGATGTGGTCGGTCTTGATCATGCCGTATTTGGTGCTGACGGTGCTGCCTTCCACGATGGGCAGCAAGTCCCGCTGCACGCCTTCGCGGGATACTTCGCCGCCGCCCATTTCCGAGCGTTTGCAAATCTTGTCGATCTCATCCAGGAACACGATGCCGTGCTGTTCCACCGCTTCCAGCGCGGCTTGCTTGATCTCGTCTTCGTTGACCAGTTTCCCGGCTTCCTCTTCCTGCAGCAGTTTCAGCGCATCCTTGATCTTGAGTTTGCGGGTCTTGGTGCGGCCACTGGAAAGATTCTGGAACATGCCCTGCAATTGGCTGGTCATTTCTTCCATGCCCGGCGGTGCCATGATTTCCACACCGACCGAAGGCGCTGCGACGTCGATCTGGATTTCCTTGTCGTTGAGTTCGCCTTCCCGCAGCTTCTTGCGCATCTTCTGACGGGTCGATGTTTCGGTTTCCGACAGCATGCCGGCTTCGGCGCCAGGCAACAGGATGTCCAGGATTTTTTCCTCGGCGGCGTCGGCGGCGCGGTTCTGGACTTTTTCCATGGCCGACATCCGGGTCATCTTGACGGAGGTATCGACCAGATCACGGATGATGGATTCCACGTCGCGGCCGACATAACCGACTTCGGTGAATTTGGTGGCTTCGATCTTTATGAAGGGCGCATTGGCCAGGCGTGCCAACCGGCGGGCGATTTCCGTCTTGCCGACGCCGGTCGGACCTATCATTAGAATGTTTTTGGGCGTGATTTCTTCGCGCAGATCGGCGTTAACCTGACTGCGGCGCCAGCGGTTACGCAAAGCAATCGCCACCGAACGTTTGGCGGATGCCTGACCGATGATGAACTTATCCAGTTCACTGACGATTTCTCTAGGGGTCATTTCACTCATGAATTTACTCTTGTGGCTCGGTATCCAGTTCCTCGATACGGAGGTTGTGGTTGGTGTAAATGCAAATATCGGCGGCGATAGTCAACGATCTTTCCACGATCTCGCGGGCGCTCAGTTCGGTGTTTTCCAGCAGGGCACGGGCGGCGCTTTGTGCGAAGGCACCGCCCGAGCCGATGGCCATGAAATCATATTCAGGCTCGATTACGTCGCCGGTGCCGGAGATGATCAGCGAGGTCTTGGAGTCGGCGATAATCAGCAAGGCTTCCAGTTTGCGCAAGGCGCGGTCGGTGCGCCAGTCCTTGGCCATCTCGACGGCGGCGCGGGTCAGGTTACCACGGTGTTTTTCCAGTTTGCCTTCGAAATGCTCGAAAAGGGTGAAGGCATCGGCGGTGGCACCGGCAAATCCGGCGATCACCTTGTCGTGGTACAGACGCCGTACCTTGCGGGCATTGCCTTTCATTACGGTGTTGCCCAAGGTGACTTGTCCGTCGCCGCCGATCACGACTTTGTCGCCGCGCCGTACGGAAAGGATGGTGGTGCCTCTAAGTTCTATACTCATTTGCTATCAGTACTCATGGGAAAGGCGGCGATTTTACATTTCTACGCCGCTATGAGCTAGAAGTTTAAGCGACTTCGGCGCCCGTCCGAATGCGGACGGTCTCCATTTAGGCGTTGAATTGTCCCGGAAAACTGATTAAAGTTCGGCGCGCCAGTTCGATAATTACAATAATAATCAAGAGGCCCATCATGAAATTAGCAAATTGCTGGAAAACCGCCGTTCTTATTAGCGCCGTGATGTTTGCAAGCACGGCATGGGCGGTAACGCCCGCGGAAGAGGAAGAGAAAGAGTGTAAAAAACCAAAGTTTAGGGATTTTGTGCCGGAAGCCAAATCCGAAGTGCCGCCGGAATCGGAGGTCTCTTTTCACGTCAGCCGTGGGGCCGATCCCCATAGCGTGACCGCCGAAGCCAAGGGCGAGAAGATGGATGTCAACGTGCAGGACAAAACCACGTTTCTGAAAGCGACGGCAAAATTGCCAGCTTCATTGCGGGATGGTTTCGCGCGTATTCATGTAACCGCCAAGGCGGTGGACGGCGGCTGCCTTGGTCAGGATGGCTGGCTGATTAAAATAGGTAACGGGGAAAAAGGGGCAACACCTGTTACGGAACAGGAAAGTAAATAATAGGTTGCCGTATTAATGCCGGATGTCGACTTGGTGCAATGGCGGAAATTTCGCGCGAGCGAGGTCGAGGCGGAAACTTTAACCGGCACTAAAAGTCTTTGCGATGGCCGGCGTTTTGCCTGGCTTAATTTAATTGAATACTTCGGAGTCATTTGCATGAATTCACAGGAACGCGACCAACTCAGCCAATTCCTTAAACAACTGGGCGAAGTCAAATTGGCGGAAAAGGACACGGAAGCCGAAACCCTGATTCGCGAAGCCGCCGCTCGCCAACCCGACGCGACTTATCTGTTGGTGCAACGCGCCTTGCTGTTGGAGCAAGCCTTAAATAGCGCGAAAGCCCGAATCGACGAACTACAGAGCCAGTTGCAAAATAGTCAGTCCTCCGGTCAACAGCGGGGCGGTTTTTTCGCTAACGATCCGTGGGCGCAGCCGGCTGGTAACGCGGGCGCGGTTCCAGGCGCCGGTAATTATCAAGTGCCTAGATACGCGCAACAACTTCAACCTCAACCTCAACCTCAACCGCAGCCTAGCGCTTTCGGCGGCGGATCGAGTTTTCTCGGCAATGTCGCCACCACGGCGGCGGGAGTGGTCGCCGGCTCGTTCTTGTTTCAGGGCATTGAAAATCTGCTGGGCCATCATGGGGGCGGGGGCGCAGGTTGGGGACAGCAATCGCTTGGAGAGCATGCGCCCGAACAAACCGTGATCAACAACTATTACGGCGACGATGCCATACAGCAGGCAGGCAATGACAACGGCCAAAACGAATATCTGGTTAGCGACGATTCCGATACCTTCCAGGACGATAGCGGCGATTCGGATTGGATTTAATCAGCTTTCAAGGTGCAAGCTTGGAAACACCTTGCACCTTGGTTTGATCGGCGGGCAACGGTCAAATTTTGCGATTGGATGTTAAGCGGCTTTAAGTGCGTGGCACGGATTGGACACATCCAGGGCGCGGAGCCAAAAATGCGGTTTGGGGGAAGGTCAAATGGCGCGCCCGAGAGGATTCGAACCTCTGGCCTCAGCCTCCGGAGGGCTGCGCTCTATCCAGCTGAGCTACGGGCGCATTGAGAAATGCGACTAGATTTTACAACTTTCTAGGTCAAAGTATTTTGACCTCCACCCTAGGCCCGAACAATCGGACAACTGTTGCCTTGGCTGCGTTTTACCTGTCTGAGCTAAGTGGTGCGCTGTAAAGGATCGGCATTATAAAAGGAAACGCCAAGAAAGTCATTGCCGCGGCAAGTTTAAAGTCAGGTTTTTGGCTTGTTTAATTTGGCCAGCAGCTGTTTTTGACGATTCAGGCGTTCGATTTTTTCGGCTTCCAGCCTGGCAAGTCGTTGGTTTTTGGCTTGAAAGCGTTGTCTGGCCTGTTCCGCATCATCCTGATTCCATGCCGGCAGCGGCGAAATCTCCATCGTAATGCAGTTGACCGGGCACGGCGCGACGCACAGTTCGCAAACCGTGCATTGCTGGGCGATCACGGTATGCATGTGTTTGGAGGCGCCGAGTATCGCATCGGTCGGGCAGGGCGGGATACACTTGGTACAGCCTATGCAGTCGGCTTCGTTGATTACCGCCACCAGGCGCGGACGTTCGACACCGAAGTCCGGGTCTAACTGTTTAGCCGCCACGCCCAGCAAATCCGCCAGCTTCTTGATGCCCTGTTCGCCGCCGGGCGGACATTGATTGATGTCGGCTTGTCCCTGGCTGATGGCTTCGGCGTAAGGCTTGCAGCCCTGATAGCCGCATTTGCGGCATTGGGTTTGCGGCAGCAGGGCGTCGATTCGTTCGGCTAGTGACTCTGGCATTTAGGATATATATTGATTGGGGCGTCGCGGTTTCGGCAATCATGCCGGGTGACGGTGTAGATTGTACCCAAATCCGAAATTAGCGACAAAAGTCTGGTGAGAGTTTAAGCACTATGCTCGAGCTAGGCCATCGCTGCCTTCATGCAGTCAAAAAATATCCAAAACTTTTGGCGGGCATTACGCGGGTAAAAAAATACCTTTCAACTCCTCGGGTACCAGTGCGTAATTCCGCCAAATGCGCTCCACATCTTCCTGATGATGAGGGCCGAAACGGTTTGGAAATTTCTTCAGCAAGGCCACGCCGTCGGTCATTTCTGCGCGATGCAAGGAGGCAACGGCCTGAATCACCAGCAACAAATTGTCGTCGGCAATGAGGGCGTCCCGCTCCAGATAGTCATTGATCATGTTGGCAAGTTCCATCGACGGCATTTGCACGGGAAGGAACAAAATCCATTTTTCGATTTCATGATCGGAAGTCGTGCGCATCACATCCCCAAGACTTTTATACATGGGTTTCTCGCAACGCGAATAGGCCCAGATATAATTCAATACCCAGCCTCTGTCGTCCTCCGTAAGGTTGCCCATTTGTAAAATCGGTTCCGCCTGGCGGCGAAGTTCCTCGGCGATTTCGGTAAGTTGATATTTACCGATGAAATCGCTGGCCAAGTATTTCAGGTTCTTGTGGCTTTTGGGTTCTATCCAGGTGCTGAGGATATTGACGATTTCCTTGGGCCGCATATTGACCAGGGTGTCGAAAAAATCCATGCTTTCGGTGAAGGTATATTCGTTGCTTTCCGGCCGCGCCGGATACATCAGCGTCGGCGTCTGATTAATCTGGCTGGCGATCTCTTTTAATAAGCGGAAAACTTCGACGGGCGTCAATACGCTATAGGCTTGCAGCGCTTGATAGACCTGCTCCTGGCTATCATGCAGCAGATTTTTCAGAATCTCCTCGCGAAATAGATGCGAGGTATATTCATAGGTCAGGCCGATGACCACCGCA